>NZ_KV812727.1:0-32678 GCF_001813485.1 Pseudomonas sp. HMSC067G02 | reverse complement strand
ACTACTTCGCCGAGGTCGAGCAGGCCGCTTTCACACCGGCCAACGTGGTGCCCGGTATCGGTTTCTCGCCGGACAAGATGCTCCAGGGCCGTCTGTTCTCCTACGGCGACGCCCATCGCTATCGCCTGGGCGTCAACCACCACCAGATCCCGGTGAACGCCGCGCGTTGCCCGCACCAGGTCTACCACCGCGACGGCGGCATGCGGGTGGACGGCAACAACGCCCATCAGCGCGTCACCTACGAGCCGAACAGCTTCAGCCAGTGGCAGGAGCAGCCTGACTTCTCCGAGCCGCCGCTGAGCCTGGAGGGCGCGGCGGACCACTGGAACCACCGGGTGGACGACGACTACTACAGCCAGCCCGCCGCGCTGTTCCATCTGTTCACCGACGAGCAGAAGCAGCGGCTGTTCGCCAACATCGCCGAAGACATCCGCGATGTACCGGAACAGATCCAGCGTCGCCAGATCGGCCTGTTCCTCAAGGTCGACCCGGCCTACGGCAAAGGCGTCGCCGACGCCCTCGGCCTGAAGCTGGACTGATGGCCTGATGAGGCCCCCGGCCCCCTTCCTAGGAAGGGGGCTTTTTTATCTGCATTGGCTTGACCCGGATCAGGCGGAGCCGGGAGCATATGCGGCTAGATTCCTAGTTTTCTCCAGGGAGAGCCCCCGATGCAAGGCCATCCGGAAGTCATCGATTACCTCAACACGCTGCTGACCGGCGAGCTGGCCGCGCGCGACCAGTACTTCATCCACTCGCGCATGTACGAGGACTGGGGCTTCAGCAAGCTCTACGAGCGCCTCAACCACGAGATGGAGGAGGAGACCCAGCACGCCGACGCCCTGCTGCGCCGTATCCTCCTGCTCGAAGGTACGCCGCGCATGCGTCCCGACGATATCCACCCGGGCACCACGGTGCCGGAGATGCTCGAGGCCGACCTCAAGCTCGAGCGCCATGTCCGCGCCGCGCTGGCCAAGGGCATCGCCCTCTGCGAGCAGCACAAGGACTTCGTCAGCCGCGACATCCTCAAGGCCCAGTTGGCCGACACCGAGGAAGACCACGCCTACTGGTTGGAGCAACAGCTTGGCCTGATCGCGAGGATGGGCCTGGAGAACTACCTGCAGTCGCAGATCTGACCCTACCCCGCGGATACGAAAAAGCCCCTGCGCCTCACGGCCGCAGGGGCTTTTTCATGAGCGCCCGGCAATCAGACGCGATCGCGTTCCAGCAGCGGCTTGAGGAAGTGGCCGGTGTGCGACTGGGGCATCTCGGCCACCTGCTCCGGCGTGCCGTTGGCGATGATCTGACCACCCTTGGAGCCGCCCTCGGGACCGAGGTCGACCAGCCAGTCGGCGGTCTTGATCACGTCCAGGTTGTGCTCGATCACCACCACGGTGTTGCCGTGGTCGCGCAGGCGGTGGAGCACGTCGAGCAGTTGCTGGATGTCGGCGAAGTGCAGGCCGGTGGTCGGTTCGTCGAGGATGTACAGGGTCTTGCCGGTGTCGCGCTTGGACAGCTCGCGGGACAGCTTGACCCGTTGCGCCTCGCCGCCCGAGAGGGTGGTCGCGCTCTGGCCCAGCTTGATGTAGGACAGGCCGACGTCCATCAGCGTCTGCAGCTTGCGCGCCAGGGCGGGGACGGCGTCGAAGAACTCGCGGGCTTCCTCGATGGTCATCTCCAGCACCTCGTGGATGCTCTTGCCCTTGTAGCGGATCTCCAGGGTCTCGCGGTTGTAGCGCTTGCCCTTGCAGACATCGCAGGGAACGTAGATATCCGGCAGGAAGTGCATCTCCACCTTGATCACGCCGTCGCCCTGGCAGGCCTCGCAACGGCCGCCCTTGACGTTGAACGAGAAGCGGCCGGGACCGTAGCCGCGCGAGCGGGCCTCCGGCACGCCGGAGAACAGTTCGCGGATCGGCGTGAACAGGCCGGTATAGGTCGCCGGGTTGGAGCGCGGGGTACGACCGATCGGGCTCTGGTCGATGTCGACCACCTTGTCCAGGTGCTGCAGACCGTCGAACGAGTCGTACGGCGCCACTTCCAGGGTAGTCGCGCCGTTCAGCGCGGTGGCGGTGATCGGGAACAGGGTGTTGTTGATCAGCGTCGACTTGCCGGAGCCCGAGACCCCGGTGATGCAGGTGAACAGGCCGACCGGGATTTCCAGGTTGACGTTCTGCAGGTTGTTGCCGCGGGCGCCTTTCAGCTTCAGCAGCTTCTTCTTGTCGCGCGGGGTGCGCTTGGCCGGAACCGCGATTTTCTTGCGCCCGGAAAGGTACTTGCCGGTCAGCGAGTCGGGGTGGTTCATCACCTGGTCGGGCGTACCTTCCGCCACTACCTGGCCGCCGTGCACGCCGGCGCCCGGACCGATGTCGACGACGTAGTCGGCGAGTCGGATCGCGTCCTCGTCGTGCTCGACCACGATCACCGTGTTGCCGAGGTTGCGCAGGTGGGTGAGGGTGCCGAGCAGGCGTTCGTTGTCGCGTTGGTGCAGGCCGATCGAGGGTTCATCGAGGATGTACATCACTCCCACCAGGCCGGCGCCGATCTGGCTGGCCAGGCGGATGCGCTGGGCTTCGCCGCCGGACAGGGTGTCGGCGCTGCGGTCGAGGGTCAGGTAGTCGAGGCCGACGTTGACCAGGAATTGCAGGCGGTCGCGGATTTCCTTGAGGATCTTCGCCGCGATCTCGCCACGGCGGCCGGTCAGGCTGAGTCCGGCGGCATACTCGCAGGCTTCGCCGACCGGCATCGCGGTGATCGCCGGCAGCGTCCGGTCGCCGACCCACACATGCCGCGCCTCGCGGCGCAGGCGGGTACCGTGGCAATCCGGGCAGGGCTGGGTGCTGAGGAACTTGGCCAGCTCCTCGCGGACCGTGGCCGACTCGGTCTCGCGGTAGCGCCGCTCAAGGTTCGGCAGGATGCCTTCGAAGGGATGCGAACGCTTGACGATGTCGCCGCGGTCGTTGAGATAGCGGAAGTCGACGTTTTCCCGGCCGGAGCCGTAGAGCACCACCTTCTGGTGCTCGGCGCCGAGTTCGTCGAAGGGTTCTTCCAGGCTGAAGCCGTAATGCTGGGCCAGCGAGCCGAGCATCTGGAAGTAATAGACGTTGCGCCGGTCCCAGCCGCGGATCGCGCCCTCGGCCAGGGTCAACTCGCCATTGACCACCCGGCGCGCGTCGAAGAATTGCTTCACGCCGAGGCCGTCGCAGGTCGGACAGGCGCCGGCCGGGTTGTTGAAGGAGAACAGCTTGGGTTCCAGCTCGCTGATCGAGTGGCCGCAGACCGGGCAGGCGAAGCGCGCCGAGAAGATGATCTCCTCGACATCCTCGTCCTCGTCCATCGGTGCTACCAGGGCGATACCGTCGGCCAGGGACAGGGCGGTCTCGAACGACTCGGCCAGGCGTTGCTGGAGGTCCGCGCGAACCTTGAAGCGGTCCACCACCACATCGATGCTGTGCTTCTTCTGCTTATCCAGCTTCGGCACTTCGTCGAGTTCGTAGAGCTTGCCGTCGACCCGGGCGCGGACGAAACCCTGCGCGCGCATCTCGTCGAACACCGCCAGGTGCTCGCCCTTGCGCTCGCGGATCACCGGCGCCAGCAGCATCAGCTTGCTGCCTTCCGGCAGGGCCAGGACCTGGTCGACCATCTGGCTGACGGTCTGCGCCTCCAGCGGGATGTCGTGGTCCGGGCAGCGCGGGGTACCGACGCGGGCATAAAGCAGGCGCAGGTAGTCGTAGATCTCGGTGATCGTACCCACGGTGGAGCGTGGGTTGTGGGAAGTGGACTTCTGTTCGATGGAAATCGCCGGCGACAGCCCTTCGATGGTGTCCACGTCCGGCTTCTCCATCATCGACAGGAACTGCCGGGCGTAGGCCGAGAGGGATTCCACGTAGCGCCGCTGGCCTTCCGCATAGAGCGTGTCGAAAGCCAGGGAAGACTTGCCGGAACCGGAAAGACCGGTGATCACGATCAGTTTGTCGCGTGGCAGTGTGAGGTCGACGTTCTTCAGGTTGTGGGTACGCGCCCCACGAATCAGGATCTTATCCACAGCGGCCTCGCATGGCGGGCGAAAACCGCTGATTATACGGCTGGCCGCTAGCGCGCGGCAAAGTGGCGCGCCTGTGCCGCGAGGGGGCGGACTGGTAGAATGCGCGGCATTTTTCCGGCGCGGGCATTGCCCCGGCCGCCCAGGAGCGGGCGGCGGCGCCATCGGCAGGGGCATGAGGCCTTGCCCTGCAGCGGTTTCTTCCATGAGGGTGTTATGCACGACTCACATACTGAGCGGATGAGCGGTACCGAAACGCGAGCGGCCGTCGGGCTGTCACTGGTATTCGCCTTCCGCATGCTCGGCATGTTCATGGTCCTGCCGGTGCTGGCCACCTACGGCCAGGACCTGGCCGGCGCGACCCCGGCGCTGATCGGCCTGGCCATCGGCGCCTACGGCCTGACCCAGGCGATCCTGCAGATTCCCTTCGGGACCATTTCCGACCGCATCGGCCGGCGCCCGGTGATCGTCGTCGGGCTGCTGATCTTCGCCGCCGGCGCGGCCCTCGCGGCCAATGCCGACTCCATCTGGGGGGTGATCGCCGGCCGCATCCTGCAGGGCGCCGGGGCGATCTCGGCGGCGGTGATGGCACTGCTCTCCGACCTCACCCGCGAGCAGCACCGGACCAAGGCGATGGCGATGATCGGCATGAGCATCGGCGTCTCCTTCGCCGTGGCCATGGTGCTCGGCCCGGTGCTGACCCATCTGTTCGGCCTGCATGGGCTGTTCTGGTTCACCGCCGGGATGGCGCTGGTCGGCCTGCTGCTGATCCTGTTCTTCGTCCCGCAGCCCGACCACATGACCCAGCACCGCGAATCCAGCGTGGCGCGCCAGGCCCTGCTGCCGACCCTGAAGCACGGCGACCTGCTGCGCCTGGACGCCGGCATCCTGATCCTCCACGCCATCCTCATGGCCAGCTTCGTCGCCTTGCCGCTGGCGCTGGTGCACGAGGGCGGCCTGCCCAAGGAGCAGCACTGGTGGGTCTACCTGACCGCGCTGCTGGTCGGTTTCTTCGGCATGGTGCCGTTCATCATCTACGCCGAGAAGAAGCGTCGCATGAAGCGCGTGCTGACCGGCGCGGTGGCGACCCTGCTGGCCTGCGAACTGTTCTTCCTGGTCTTCGGTCACAGCCTGGCCATGCTGGTGGTCGGCACGGTGGTGTTCTTCACCGCCTTCAACCTGCTCGAAGCCTCGTTGCCGTCGCTGGTCAGCAAGGTCTCGCCGGCCGGCGGCAAGGGCACGGCAATGGGGGTGTATTCCACCAGCCAATTCCTCGGCGCGGCGCTGGGTGGCATCCTCGGCGGCTGGATGTTCCAGCACGGCGGGCTGAGCATGGTGTTCATCGGATGCGCGGTGCTCGCTGCCCTCTGGCTGGCGATTGCTGTTACCATGCGCGAACCGCCTTATGTGACCAGCATTCGCCTGCCGCTCGCGCCCGCCGCGCTGCAGGACGCGGTGCTGGTCCAGCGATTCAGGGCGTTGCCCGGTGTGGCAGACGCCGTGGTGGTGGCCGAGGAGGCCGCCGCCTATGTCAAAGTGGATACCCAACAAGTGGATCGCACCGCCCTCGAGCGCCTGGCCCAGGCCGCGCCGGGCGGATGCTGAACCTTAGGAGAACGTCATGGCCCGTGGGGTTAACAAAGTCATTCTGGTTGGTAACGTCGGTGGTGACCCGGAAACCCGCTACATGCCCAACGGCAATGCGGTGACCAACATCACCCTCGCCACCAGCGAGAGCTGGAAGGACAAGCAGACCGGCCAGCAACAGGAGCGCACCGAATGGCACCGCGTGGTGTTCTTCGGCCGCCTGGCGGAGATCGCCGGCGAGTACCTGCGCAAGGGTTCCCAGGTCTACGTCGAAGGCAGCCTGCGCACCCGCAAGTGGCAGGGCCAGGATGGTCAGGATCGCTACACCACCGAGATCGTGGTCGACATCAACGGCAACATGCAGTTGCTCGGCGGCCGCCCCTCCGGCGACGATTCGCAGCGCGCCCCGCGCGAGCCCATGCAGCGCCCGCAGCAGGCCCCGCAGCAACAGTCGCGTCCGGCCCCGCAGCAGCAACCGGCGCCGCAACCGGCCCAGGACTACGACAGCTTCGACGACGACATTCCGTTCTAAGCGACGCCCTTGCGGCGCGGCCCGTCCGCGCCACGGGCAGACCTTCGAAGCCCCCCTGCCGCCCTCGGGCCGCAGGGGGTCTTCGTTTTCAGGCGACGCCGCGCTGCAAGGGCACTTCGTCCAGGCCGCCTATGGCGGATAGAGCTTCCCGCATGGCACTGAGCTTAAGGCAGGTTTCGCGATACTCGTGGGCCGGTTCCGAATCGCCTACCAGACCGCAGCCGGCGAACAGGTAGCCCCGGCCCGGCGTGAGCAGGGCCGAGCGCAGCGCCACCAGGAAATCGCCGTTGCCTTCGCCGTCGAGCCAGCCCAGCGGCGCGGCGTACCAGCCACGGTCCATCCCTTCGTGCTGGCGGATGTAGTCCAGCGCCGCGCTGCGTGGGTAGCCGCCCACCGCGGGGGTCGGATGCAGCGCCTGCAGCAGCCGCAGGATGCCGCCTGCGTCGGCGAGGCGGGCGCGGATCGGCGTGTTCAGGTGCTGGACTCGCGCCAGTCGTTTCAGGCCGGGCGCATCGGGGATTTCCAGTACCTCGCTGAAGGGTTCCAGGGCCGTACGGATCGCCTCCACCACCAACTGGTGTTCGTGCCTGTCCTTGGCGCTGTCCAGCAGGGCCTGTCCGAGCCGCGCATCTTCCTGGGCATCGCCGCCGCGGGCGATGGTCCCGGCCAGGGCATGGGTGAGTGCCTCGCCGGCGCGAATGCGGACCAGGCGTTCCGGGGAGGCGCCGAGGAAGCAGGCGTTGCCGCGGCGACAGGCGAACAGCTGGGCGTCGGCATGTTGCAGACGCAGGTGTTCGATGACCTGCCACGGCTCGATGTCGCCGAGAGGCCGGGCCTGGGTACGGGCCAGCACGACCTTGCCGAAGCGTCCCTGGCGGACACTGCTTACCGCGTCGCTCACCTTGGCTTCCCATTGCCTGCGCTCCAGCGCCGAAGCGTCGCCCTGCGCGCCAGCGGTCGGCCCCGAGGGCCGGCGCCTGGCCGGCTGCCTCAGGCGCAGTAGCGCCGAGCAGTGGTAGGCGGCCAGGGCCAGGGCATCTTCGCCGGGCTTGGCCAGGTGTTGGCAGAGTACCCGGTAGCGTTCGCCCTCGCGCAGCACGGTGATGCCGGCGAGCATCAGGCTGGCATCGGCGAAGGCTTGCCAGTGTTCCTCGCGCGGGCCGCGCGGATCGAAGCGGAATCCGCCGCACAGGCGCGGCGCCAGCGGGCCCTCGACCACGGCGTCGGCGCAGAGCAATTGCCAGTTTTCCTCGATCCGGGCGAAGCGCTGTTCGCCGTGGCCTTGCAGCTCCAGGGCGCAGCCCCAGGCGAAGAACGCCAGCTCGGGCTGTTCCCAGTACAGGCAGGGCGTTTGCCGGTCGTCCCAGGCACCGAATACCTGCAGCGGGTCCAATGGGTCGATCTCGAACGACGCCGCCACCAGCACCGGACGATCGAGCGCCTGCGCCTGGCCGATGGCGCGCTCGAAGGTGCCGCGCAAGGCGTGCAGGCACTGGCTCAGGGGTGCCAGCCGGCTCATGCGGCACCCCGTGTCTGGCGCCAGTACTTGATCTGCTCGGCGATGTACCAGTGGATGATCTGCGCGAACAGTCCCTCGACGAAGGGCGCGTCGAGTCCGTTTTCCTCGGCCCAGCGGGCGCGCTCGGGGAGCATCGCGGCGACCCGCTCGGGCGCCGGAATCGCCGCTTCGCTGGCTTTGAAGCGCGACGCCGCCTTGACGTAGTCCATGCGGCGGCCGAGGGCCTGGACGATATCCAGGTCGATCCGGTCGATGGCCTCGCGGATGTCCGCCAGGCCGGTGCAGTCTTCGGGAGTTTTCATCATGCAACCTCTCGGGAAAGGGCGTCGGGATGTGCGAGGCGGCGCAGCAGGTGCTCGATCACCGCGTCGCGCCCCTCGCTCAGGTAGAAGTGGCCGCCAGGAAAGCGCCGCAGCCTGGCGGGAGTCCGGCTGGCGTCGCTCCAGGCCTGCGCCTCGGCGGCGCTGACTTCCTCGTCGTGCTCGCCGAGGAGGACGTCGAGGGCGCAGGCCAGGGCGATGGGCTGCGCCCGTCGGTAGGTCTCGATCGCCTGGTAGTCGGCGCGCAGGATCGGCAGGAACAGCGCGCGCAGGTCGGCGTCCTCGAGTAGCTCGCTGGCGCCACCCTGGCGGCGGACGTCCTCCAGCAGCGCCGCCTCGTCGCCGCGGTGCAATGCGCCGCCGCGTTGCCGGTGCGGTGCCGGATGGGCGGAGACGAACAGGTGGCGCAGCGGCGCGCCGGCGCTTTCCAGGCGCAGGGCGGTTTCGTAGGCCAGCGCCGCGCCGAGACTGTGGCCGAACAGCGCCAGGGGCGCGTCGGCGAAATCGCGCAGGGCGAGGGCGGCGCCGTCGGCGAGGTCCTCCAGGCGGGTGGCCGGCTCCTCGTTGAAGCGGTCCTCGCGACCCGGGTACTGCAGGGCAAGCAGGTCGATGTCTGGTGGCAGGCGTTCGCTCCAGCTACGGAAGAAGCTGGCGCTTCCGCCTGCATGGGGGAAGCAGGCCAGGCGCAGGCGCGGCATCGGCGTCAGGCGGAACGGCCGGACCCAGGCGGCGCTCATGCGCGGGCCTCCAGCTCGCGGCGCAGGCGCTCGCGCAGGTCCTTCTTGCTGATCTTGCCGATGCCGGTCTGGGGGAAGGCCGGGACCAGCTCGATGCGGTCCGGCACCTTGAACGCGGCCAGCCCGCAGGCGTGCAGGTATTGCTTCAGCTTCAGCGCCGAGGGCGCCGGCTGGCGCGGGATGACGAAGGCGCAGGTGCGCTCGCCGAGCAGGCTGTCGGGCATCGCCACGACGGTGGCGTCGTGCACCTGCGGATGGGCTATCAGCAGGTTCTCCACCTCTTCCGCGGCGATCTTCTCGCCGCCGCGGTTGATCTGGTCCTTGTCGCGGCCCTCCACCACCAGGTAGCCGTCCTTGTCGCGGCTGACCCGGTCGCCGGTGCGGTAGAAGCCGTCCGCGCTGAAGGCCTTGGCGTTGTGTTCGGGCAGGCGGTAGTAGCCGCGGATGGTGTAGGGACCGCGCACGGTCAGTTCGCCCACCTCGCCGGGGCCGACCTCGCGGCCCTCGGCGTCGACCACCCGCACTTCGTCGTCCGGCGACAGCGGCCGGCCCTGGGTATGCAGCACGCGTTCGGGCGGATCGTCCAGGCGGGTGTAGCAGATCAGCCCCTCGGCCATTCCCAGCACCTGTTGCAACTGGCAGCCGAGCACCGGTTCGACGCGTTGCGCGGCACTGCTGCCGAGCCTGGAGCCGCCGACCTGGAGCAGACGCAGGCTGGATAGATCGGCGCGGCGGCTTTCCTGGGCATCCAGCCAGAGCATCGCCAGCGGCGGTACCAGGGCGGTGTGGGTGACCCGTTCACGGGCGATCAGGGCGAAGCAATGCTCGGGATCGGCGCGCTGGCTGACCACCACGCGGCCGCCGGCCAGCAGCGTGCCGATCACTCCGGGGCAGCAGAGGGTGAAGTTGTGCGCCATCGGCAAGCCGGTGAGGTACACCGTGTGCTCGTCGAAGCCGCAGACCTTGGCGCTGGCGCGGACGTTGTAGAGATACTCGCGATGACGCCGGGGAATCAGCTTCGGCGTGCCGGTGGTGCCGCCGGACAACTGGAAGCAGGCGATATCCTCGGCGCGGGCGGCGCAGTCTTCCAGCGCGTCGGCCTGGTACAGCGGTGCCAGCGCTTGCAGCGGCGCCTCGGCCTCGCCGTGGATCAGCGCCATCCGGCAGGCGCCGCTGGCGAGCAGCTCACGGGCCATCGGCCGTGGGTCGAAGCCGTCGATCCGTTCGGCGCCGATGTAGGCCTTGGCCTCGGCGAAGCGGCAGAAACCGCTGATCTCATGCTGGCGATGGGCGGGGAGGGCGAGCACCGGGCGTACGCCGAGCTGGAACAGGGCGAAGCAGGTCTCGACGAAGGCGATGCCGTTGGGCAGGTGCAGCACTACCGTGTCGCCATGTGCGAGGCCGGCCTGGCGCAGTCCGGCTGCCAGGCGGCGGCAGCGCTGGAGCAGGTCGGCATAGCTGAGCCGCTGGTCGTCGTCGCAGAGCGCGATCCGCCGCGGATGGCGCGCGGCGCTGGCGGCCAGGGCTTCGGCGAAGTTCTGGTCCTGCCAGTGGCCGGCGTCGAGATAGCGGCGGACGAAGGCGGCGGGCCAGTCGGGGGCGTCGTCGACGGCCGATGGGGTGGCGGGCGAGGAAGTCATGCGATCTCCGTGGATGCGGTCGATTGCCATTGCTGGGAAATGAGATTTATTATCATTGGCGGGCGGCAGGGACCGCGCAAGCCCGCGCCTTTCGATTGCGGGGCTTTTTCATTCGCTGCAGGGGCGGAGTGCAGGGCGCTTTGTCCATCTCCGCTAAAAAGTCCCCCTGCCCCCACGTATCCAGGAAGGCGTCGCCGCGTCGGCAGCGCCCGGGCTACAGGAAAACCTGATGACCATCACCATCATTGCTCCGCCACAGGCCGATGCCGCCGCGCCGGCACCGGGCAACCGGCCCGGCGTCGCGCACATCGATCCGAACATGAAGCTGGTGACCGGAACCTTCTGTTCGGCCAGCGAGGACTGGTTCGAGGAACCGCTGGAGCGCGGCCTGCGCCTGATCCTCGTGCAGAGCGGCCAGTTGCGCTGCCGGATTCCCGGCCAGCCCGAGCACCTCATCGAGGGGCCGAGCCTGTGCACCATCGCCAACGATGGCGACTTCACCTCGGCGCAGATCTACGGCACCGACAAGCCGTTGCGCTACACCATCGTCCAGCTCGGCGTCGAAGCCCTGGACAGCCGCCTCGGCTGGCTGCCCGAGCAACTGATACGCCGCCCCGGCGGCGATCCGCGGATCATGAGCTGCCCGGCGCCGCGGGCGATGCAGGCGTTGGCCTCGCAGATCGCCACCTGCCAGATGCTCGGTCCGACCCGCGATCTCTACCTCGGCGGCAAGGCCCTGGAGTTGGCCGCGCTCAGCGCACAGTTCCTTTCCGGCGAGGGGCGCCCCGTCGAGGAGCCGCGCATCACCTGCTCGGAGGTCGAGCGCATCCACGCCGCCCGCGACCTGCTGGTCGGCGCCTTGCAGGAGCCGCCGTCGCTGGACACGCTGGCCAGCCGCGTGGGCATGAACCCGCGCAAGCTGACTGCCGGCTTTCGCAAGGTGTTCGGCGCCAGCGTATTCGGCTACCTGCAGGAATACCGCCTGCGCGAGGCGCACCGGATGCTCTGCGACGAAGAGGCGAACGTCTCCACGGTGGCCTACCGGGTGGGCTACAGCCCGGCGCATTTCTCCATCGCTTTCCGCAAGCGCTACGGCATCTCCCCCAGCGAGATCCGCTGAGTCTCCGCGACGCCCCCCGACCCGGCCACGGGAGGGGTGTCGCCGCTGCGGGATGACGCTGCATCTAACGAAACAGTCCGGCTGTCTAAAGCATTGCCGGCCAGGCCTCCCAGGCAAGTGAGATAAGGTCGCATTTGATAATCGTTGCCAGGAACTGGCAACCGACCTCAGATGCTTGCCCTAGGGAGCCCCCATGGATCTGCCCCCCGATTCCCGTACCGCCCTGCGCGACTGGCTGACCGAGCAGCTCGCCGACCTGCTCGGTGAACCGCTTGCCGACGTGCGCGCCCTGGCGGACGACGACGACCTGCTGGGCTGCGGCCTCGACTCGATCCGCCTGATGTACCTGCAGGAACGCCTGCGCGCGCGTGGCTCGACGCTGGACTTCGCCCAGTTGGCGCAGCGCCCCTGCCTGGGGGCCTGGCTCGACCTGCTGGCCTGCGCGGACCGGCTGTCCGCCCCGGCAACGGTCGCGCTGCCGGCGGCGCAGGATCGCGATCAGCCGTTCGAGCTGTCTTCCGTGCAGCAGGCCTACTGGCTGGGACGTGGCGCCGGCGAGGTGCTGGGCAACGTCAGCTGCCATGCCTTCCTGGAGTTCCGCACGCGGGATGTCGACCCGCAGCGCCTGGCCGCGGCGGCGGAGTGCGTGCGTCAACGCCACCCGATGTTGCGGGCGCGCTTCCTCGACGGTCGCCAGCAGATCCTTCCGACGCCGCCGCTGTCCTGCTTCGACCTGCAGGACTGGCGCACTTTGCAGGTGGACGAGGCCGAGCGCGACTGGCAGGCGCTGCGCGACTGGCGCGCCCATGAATGCCTGGCGGTGGAGCGTGGCCAGGTGTTCCTGCTCGGGCTGGTGCGCATGCCGGGCGGCGAGGATCGCCTCTGGCTGAGTCTCGACCTGCTTGCCGCCGATGTCGAAAGCCTGCGCCTGCTGCTGGCCGAACTGGGCGTTGCCTACCTGGCGCCGGAGCGCCTGGCGGAGCCGCCGGCGCTGCATTTCGCCGACTACCTGGCGCGCCGTGCGGCGCAACGCGCCGAGGCCGCGGCGCGGGCCCGCGACTACTGGCTGGAACGCCTGCCGCGCTTGCCGGACGCGCCGGCCCTGCCGTTGGCCTGCGCGCCGGAAAGCATCCGCCAGCCGCGCACCCGGCGCCTGGCATTCCAGCTTTCCGCCGGCGAGAGCCGGCGCCTGGAGCGTCTTGCCGCGCAGCATGGCGTGACCTTGTCCAGCGTGTTCGGCTGCACCTTCGCGCTGGTCCTGGCGCGCTGGAGCGAAAGCGCGGAATTTCTCCTCAACGTGCCGTTGTTCGATCGGCATGCCGACGACCCGCGTATCGGCGAAGTGATCGCCGACTTCACCACCCTGTTGCTGCTGGAGTGCCGGATGCAGGCCGGGGTGTCCTTCGCCGAGGCGGTGAAGAGCTTCCAGCGCAACCTCCACGGAGCCATCGACCACGCCGCATTCCCCGCCCTGGAGGTGCTCCGCGAGGCGCGCCGGCAGGGCCAGCCACGCTCGGCGCCGGTGGTGTTCGCCAGCAACCTGGGCGAGGAGGGCTTCGTCCCGGCGGCCTTCCGCGACGCTTTCGGCGATCTCCACGACATGCTCTCGCAGACCCCGCAGGTCTGGCTCGACCACCAGCTCTACCGGGTGGGCGACGGTATCCTGCTGGCCTGGGACAGCGTCGTCGGCCTGTTCCCCGAAGGTCTGCCGGAAACCATGTTCGAAGCCTACGTGGGGCTGCTCCAGCGTCTCTGCGACAGCGCCTGGGAGCAGCCCGCCGATCTGCCGTTGCCCTGGGCGCAGCAGGCGCGCCGGGCCCTGCTCAACGGCCAGCCGGCATGCGCCACGGCGCGCACCCTGCATCGCGACTTCTTCCTTCGCGCCGCCGAGGCGCCGGATGCCGACGCGCTGCTCTATCGCGACCAACGTGTCACCCGCGGCGAACTGGCCGAGCGTGCGCTGCGCATCGCCGGCGGCCTGCGCGAAGCCGGGGTGCGCCCCGGCGACGCGGTCGAGGTCAGCCTGCCGCGCGGACCGCAGCAGGTCGCGGCGGTATTCGGTGTGCTCGCCGCAGGCGCCTGCTACGTGCCGCTGGACATCGACCAGCCGCCCGCACGGCGGCGCCTGATCGAAGAGGCCGCCGGGGTATGCCTGGCGATCACCGAGGAGGACGATCCGCAGGCCTTGCCGCCGCGCCTGGATGTCCAGCGCCTGCTGCGCGGCCCGGCGCTGGCCGCCCCCGTGCCGCTGGCGCCGCAGGCGAGTGCCTATGTGATCTACACCTCGGGCTCCACCGGGGTGCCCAAGGGCGTCGAGGTCAGCCACGCGGCGGCGATCAATACCATCGACGCGCTGCTCGACCTGCTGCGGGTGGACGCATCGGATCGCTTGCTGGCGGTCTCCGCGCTGGACTTCGATCTGTCGGTCTTCGACCTGTTCGGCGGCCTCGGCGCCGGTGCCAGCCTGGTCCTGCCGGCCCAGGAACAGGCGCGCGATGCCGCCGCCTGGGCGGAGGCTATCCAGCGGCATGCGGTGAGCCTGTGGAACTCGGCGCCGGCCTTGCTGGAGATGGCCCTCAGCCTGCCGGCGAGCCAGGCCGACTATCGCAGTCTGCGGGCGGTGCTGCTGTCCGGCGACTGGGTGGCCCTGGACCTGCCCGGCCGCCTGCGCCCACGTTGTGCCGAAGGCTGCCGCCTGCATGTGCTGGGTGGCGCTACCGAAGCGGGCATCTGGTCGAACCTGCAGAGCGTCGATACGGTGCCGCCGCACTGGCGTGCGATTCCCTACGGCCGGCCATTGCCGGGACAGGCCTACCGGGTGGTCGACGCCCACGGGCGCGACGTGCCGGACCTGGTGGTCGGCGAGTTGTGGATCGGCGGCGCCAGCCTGGCCCGCGGTTATCGCAACGATCCCGAACTCAGCGCCCGGCGCTTCGTCCACGATGCCCAGGGCCGCTGGTATCGCACCGGCGATCGCGGTCGCTACTGGGGCGACGGTACCCTGGAATTCCTCGGTCGGGTCGACCAGCAGGTGAAAGTGCGCGGCCAGCGCATCGAGTTGGGCGAGGTGGAGGCCGCGCTGTGCGCCCAGGCTGGCGTGGAGAGCGCCTGCGCGGCGGTGCTCGGCGGTGGCGTGGCGAGCCTCGGCGCGGTGCTGGTACCGCGCCTGGCGCCACGGGCCGAAGGCTCCATGGAACTACCGGCCGCACAGCCCTTCGCCGGCCTGGCAGAGGCCGAGGCGGTACTCACCCGGGAAATCCTCGGCGCGCTGCTGGAGGCGCCGCTGGAGCTAGACGACGGTTTGCGCCGGCGCTGGCTGGACTGGCTAGCGGACTCCGCCGCCAGCGCGCTGCCGTCGCTCGACGAGGCGTTGCGCCGGCTCGGCTGGCAGGCCGCGGGGCTGACCGCGATGGGCAACGCTCTGCGCGGCCTGCTCGCCGGCGAACAGGCGCCGGCCGCGCTGCTCCTCGATCCCTGGCTGGCGCCGCAGGCGGTGGCCGCGCGCCTGCCGGACGGCCGCGAGGCCCTGGCGCGCCTGCTCGAAGCGCTGCCGACGCCGGCTGCCGGCGAACGCCTGCGGGTGGCGGTGCTGGATACCCGCGCCGGGCTCTGGCTCGACCAGGGCATGGCCTCGCTGTTGCGCCCGGGGCTGGAACTGACCCTCTTCGAACGCAGCCGCGTCCTCCTCGACGCCGCCGCCACCCGCTTGCCGGAACGGATCGCGGTGCAGGCGCTGGATGACGGCCTGCTACCTGCCGAGCACCTCGGTCGCTACGACCGGGTGATCAGCTTCGCCGCGCTGCACACCTACGCGGCCAGCCGCGAAGGCCTGGCGCTGGCGGCGGCGCTGCTGCGCCCGCAGGGCCGCTTGTTGCTGGTGGACCTGCTATGCGAGTCGCCACTGGCGCTGCTCGGTGCGGCCTTGCTCGACGACCGGCCGCTGCGCCTGGCGGAGCTGCCGAGCCTGTTGGCCGATCTCGCCGCTGCGGGACTGGCGCCGCGTTGCCTGTGGCGCAGCGAACGGATCGCCCTGGTCGAGGCGCTGGCGCCGGGGCTCGGGCTCGACGCCGCCGCGCTCCAGGCCGGCCTGGAGCAACGCCTGCCCCAGGCGATGCGGCCCGAACGCCTGTGGTGCCTGCCAAGCCTGCCGTTGAACGGCAATGGCAAGGTCGATCGTCGCCGCCTGGCCGAGAGCATGACCCGCGCACTCGGCGAGTGTCGTCACGAGCCCTCGGCGGAGGAGCCGCTGGAAGCCCATGAGCAGGCGCTGGCCGAGTGCTGGGAAGCGGTCCTCAAACGCCCGGTGCGTCGTCGCGAGGCGAGCTTCTTCAGCCTCGGCGGCGACAGCCTGCTGGCGACCCGCCTGCTGGCCGGCATACGTGAGCGTTTCGGCGTACGCCTGGGCATGGCCGACTTCTATCGCCAGCCGACCCTGGCCGGTCTTGCCCGCCACTTGCAAGCGCAGACCGTCGAAATCGAGGAAACCCAACTGGAAGAGGGCGTGCTATGAGCCTCGGCGAACTGCTGGAAACCTGCCGCAGCCGGCGCATCGAACTCTGGAGCGAGGCGGGCCGCCTGCGCTATCGCGCCCCCCAGGGCGCCCTCGACGCCGGCCTCGCCGAGCGCCTGCGGGCCGAGCGCGAGGCTCTGCTGGAACACCTGGAGGGCGGCCCTGGCTGGCGCGCCGAACCCGACCTGGCCCACCAGCGCTTCCCGCTGACCCCGGTGCAGGCCGCCTACGTGCTGGGCCGCCAGGCGGCCTTCGACTACGGCGGTAACGCCTGCCAGCTGTACGCCGAGTACGACTGGCCGGCCGACACCGATCCGGCGCGCCTGGAGGCGGCCTGGAACGCCATGGTCGAGCGCCACCCGATGCTGCGCGCGGTGATCGAGGACAACGCCTGGCAGCGCGTGCTGCCCGAGGTGCCCTGGCAGCGGCTGACCGTGCATGCCTGCGCGGGGCTCGACGAGGCCGCTTTCCAGGCGCACCTGGAGCGGGTCCGCGAACGCCTCGACCACGCCTGCGCGGCGCTCGACCAGTGGCCGGTCCTGCGCCCCGAGCTGAGTATCGGCCGGGATGCCTGCGTACTGCACTGCTCGGTGGATTTCACCCTGGTCGACTACGCCAGCCTGCAATTGCTGCTTGGCGAATGGCGCCGCCGCTATCTCGATCCGCAATGGACGGCGGAACCGCTGGAGGCGACCTTCCGCGACTATGTCGGCGTCGAGCAGCGCCGACGCCAGTCGCCAGCCTGGCAGCGCGACCGCGACTGGTGGCTGGCGCGTCTCGACGCGCTACCGGGGCGTCCCGACCTGCCGCTGCGGGTGCAGCCGGACACCCGGTCCACGCGCTTCCGGCACTTCCACGCGCGCCTCGACGAGGCCGCCTGGCAGGCGCTCGGCGCGCGCGCCGGCGAACACGGCCTGAGCGCTGCCGGCGTGGCCCTGGCGGCCTTCGCCGAGACCATCGGTCGCTGGAGCCAGGCACCGGCGTTCTGTCTCAACCTGACGGTACTCAACCGGCCGCCGCTGCATCCGCAGCTGGCGCAGGTGCTCGGTGACTTCACCGCGCTCAGCCTGCTGGCAGTGGACAGCCGCCACGGCGACAGTTTCGTCGAGCGTGCCCGACGCATCGGCGAGCAGATGTTCGACGACCTCGACCACCCGACCTTCAGCGGCGTCGACCTGCTGCGCGAACTGGCGCGCCGGCGTGGTCGCGGCGCCGATCTGATGCCGGTGGTGTTCACCAGTGGCATCGGCAGTGTGCAGCGCCTGCTCGGCGATGGCGAGGCGCCGCGCGCGCCACGCTACATGATCAGCCAGACCCCGCAGGTCTGGCTGGACTGCCAGGTCACCGACCAGTTCGGCGGCCTGGAGATCGGCTGGGACGTACGCCTCGGGTTGTTCCCCGAGGGCCAGGCGGAAGCCATGTTCGACGACTTCGTCGGGCTGCTCCGGCGCCTGGCGCAGAGCCCGCGCGCCTGGACCGACGGCGATGCCACGGAACCCGTCGAGGCGCCGCCGCAGGCGTTGCCCGGTAGTGCCCGGAGCATCGCCGCCGGTTTCGCCGAGCGTGCCCTGCTGACCCCCGACGCCACGGTGATCCACGATGCCGCCGGCAGCTACAGCTACCGCCAGGTCGCCCAGCACGCCAGCGCTCTGCGCCGCGTCCTGGAAGCGCACGGCGCGGGCCGTGGCCGGCGGGTCGCGGTGATGCTGCCGAAAAGCGCCGCGCAATTGGTCGCGGTGATCGGCATCCTCCAGGCCGGTGCCGCCTATGTGCCGGTGGACATCCGCCAGCCGTTGCTGCGGCGCCAGGCGATCCTCGCCAGCGCCGAAGTGGTCGCGCTGGTCTGCCTGGAAAGCGATGTCCCGGACGCCGGCTGCGCCTGCGTGGCTATCGACCGGCTGGCCGCCGACAGCGACTGGCCGCCACCGCCCGCGGCGGAGGTGGCGGCGGACGACCTCGCCTACGTGATCTACACCTCCGGCTCCACCGGCACGCCCAAGGGCGTGATGCTCAGCCATGCGGCGGTGAGCAACACGCTGCTCGACATCAACCAGCGCTACGGCGTCGACGCCAACGACCGCGTCCTCGGCCTCGCCGAGCTGAGCTTCGACCTCTCGGTCTACGACTTCTTCGGCGCCACCGCGGCGGGGGCCCAGGTGGTCCTGCCGGACCCGGCGCGCGGCAGCGATCCTTCGCATTGGGCGGAACTGCTGGAACGCCACGCCATCACCCTGTGGAACTCGGTGCCGGCCCAGGGCCAGATGCTCATCGATTACCTGGAGAGCGAGCCGCAACGCCACCTGCCGGGACCGCGCTGCGTGCTCTGGTCCGGTGACTGGATTCCGGTCAGCCTGCCGACCCGCTGGTGGCGGCGCTGGCCGGACAGCGCGCTGTTCAGCCTGGGCGGCGCCACCGAGGCGGCGATCTGGTCGATCGAGCAGCCGATCCGCCCGCAGCACACCGAGCTGGCCAGCATCCCTTATGGCCGCGCCCTGCGCGGGCAGAGCGTGGAAGTCCTGGATGCCCGCGGGCGGCGCTGCCCGCCGGGCGTGCGCGGCGAGATCCATATCGGCGGGGGGGGCCTGGCGCTCGGCTACGCCGGCGATCCGCAGCGCACCGCCGAACGCTTCGTCCGTCACCCCGATGGCCGTCGCCTGTATCGCACCGGCGACCTCGGCCGCTACCTGGCCGACGGCAGCATCGAGTTCCTCGGTCGCGAGGACGACCAGGTGAAGATTCGCGGCCACCGCATCGAACTGGCCGAGCTGGACGCCGCGCTGTGCGCCCATCCGCAGGTCAACCTGGCGGCCACCGTGGTGCTCGGCGAGACCCACGAGCGCAGCCTGGCCAGCTTCGTCACCCTGCATGCGCCGGCGGAGGCTGGCGAGGACCCGTGCACGGCGCTCGACACGGTGCGCCAGCGGGCGGCCCAGGCCTTGCGCCGCGACTGGGGCAGCGAGGAGGGCATCGCCGCGGCGGTGGCCGCACTCGACCGTGCCTGCCTCGCCTCGTTGGCCGCCTGGCTGGCCGGCAGCAGTCTGTTCGCCAGTGCGACGCCGCTGGACTTCGCCACCCTGTGCCAGCGCCTGGGTATCGCCGAGGCGCGCCAGCGCCTGCTGCGCCACTGGTTGCGCCAGCTGGAGGAGGGCGGCTACCTGCGCGCCGAGGGCGAGGGCTGGCTGGGCTGCGCCGAGCGTCCCGCGCAGAGTCCGGAGGACGCCTGGACGGCGTTCGCCGGCTGCGCGCCGGCGGCGCTCTGGCCGGCCGAGCTGGTCGCCTACCTGCGTGACAGCGCGCAATCCCTCGGCGAGCAACTGGCCGGGCGGATCAGCCCGGCGGCGCTGATGTTCCCGCAGGGCTCGGCGCGCATCGCCGAGGCCATGTACAGCCAGGGCCTGCATGCCCAGGCGCTGCACGAGGCGATGGCCGAGGCCATCGCCGCCATCGTCGAGCGCCAGCCGCAACGGCGCTGGCGCCTGCTGGAGCTTGGCGCCGGCACCGCCGCCGCCAGCCGCGCGGTGATCGCCCGGTTGGCGCCGCTGGTGCAGCGAGGGGCGGAGGTGGACTACCTGTTCACCGACGTTTCCAGCTACTTCCTCGCCGCCGCCCGCGAGCGCTTCGCCGACCAGCCGTGGGTACGCTTCGGCCGCTTCGACATGAACGGCGATCTTCTCGACCAGGGCGTGGCGCCGCACTCGGTGGATATCCTGCTCAGCTCCGGGGCCTTGAACAACGCGCTGGACACCCCGGCGCTGCTGGCCGGCCTGCGCGAGCTGCTGAGCGCCGACGCCTGGCTGGTGATCCAGGAACTGACGCGCGAGCACAACGAGATCAGCGTCAGCCAGAGCCTGATGATGGAAAACCCGCGCGACCTCCGCGACGAGCGCCGCCAACTGTTCGTCCACACCGGGCAATGGCTGGAGTGGCTGGCGGCACAGGGTGGCGACCTGGCTTGCGGGGTGGTGCCGCCGGGCAGCGCTCTCGACCTGCTTGGCTACGATGTCCTGCTGGCTCGCTGCAAGACCGACCGCGCCCGCCTGGAGCCGGCCGAGCTGCTGGCCTTCGTCGAAGCGCGGGTGCCGCGCTACATGCTCCCGGCGCAGTTGCGCGTGCTCGAACGCCTGCCGGTCACCGGCAACGGCAAGATCGACCGCAAGGCCCTGACCGGCTTTGCCCGCCAGCCCCAGGCGGACCTTCGGCATGGCGTCGCGCAGGCACCGGCCGACGAACTGGAGAATGCGCTGCTGGCACTCTGGCGGGAGGTGCTGGACAACCCGTCGCTGGGCGTCGAGCAAGACTTCTTCGGGGCTGGCGGCGACTCGCTGTTGATCGCCCAGTTGATCGCCCGTTTGCGCGAACGACTGGAAAGCGCCCGCCGGCATCCGTTCGATCGCCTGCTACGCTGGGCGCTCAGCCAGCCGACGCCGCGCGGCCTGGCCGAACGCCTGCGCAGCGCGCCGGAAGAGGGCCGTGGGCCAGCCCTGGCCGCGGCGCGCGGCGTCGCCCCGGCGCAGACCGGCATGTCGCGCGCACCGCTCGCCGAGGGCGCGGTGGCGCTCGACCCGCTGGTGCGCCTGGTGCCCGGCGAGGGCGTGCCGAGGGTGCTGGTCCACGAAGGCCTCGGCACGCTGCTGCCGTACCGCCCGCTGCTTCGCGCCCTGGGTGAGGGGCGGCCGTTGCTGGGCCTGGCCGTGCATGACAGCGACGCCTACCTGGCGATCCCCGCCGAGCATCTCAACGCCTGCCTCGGCCGCCGCTACGCTGAGGCGCTCCATGGCGCCGGGCTGCGTGAGGTTGACCTGCTCGGCTACTGCTCCGGCGGGCTGGTCGCCCTGGAGACCGCCAAGTCCCTGGTCCAGCGCGGGGTGCGCGTGCGCCACCTGGATATCGTCTCCAGCTACCGGATTCCCTACCGGGTGGACGACGAGCGCCTACTGTTGTTCAGCTTCGCCGCGACCCTCGGACTGGATACCGCGGCGCTCGGCTTCCCCGCGCCGGAACGTCTCGGCCAGGCGGTGCAGGCGGCGCTCGCGCAGACACCGGAGCGCCTGGGCGCCGAGGCGCTGGCGGAGCTACCGGGCCTGGCCGATCTCGTCGCCCTGCGCGGCCGCGTGCTACAGGCGGCCAGCGGTAGCGCCGACGCCGCCAGCGTCGAACGCGACACCCTCTACCGACTGTTCTGCCACTCGGTGCGTGCCAGCCAGGCCGAGGCGCCGGAGCCCTACGTCGGCGCGCTGCGGCTGTTCGTGCCGGACGCCGGCAACCCATTGGTGCCGTGCTACGCCGAGGCCCTGGAGACCCAATGGCGGGCCGCCGCGCTCGGCGCGTGCGGCATCCACGAGGTGCCCGGCGGGCACTTCGACTGCCTGGGCGAAGCCCTGGCGCAATCCCTGTCGAAACCCATGCCAGAGGAGGCGAGCCGATGAGCGACGTCCGTTCCGTGGTGGTCGCCGGTTCCCGGTTCGGCCAGTTCTATGCCGCCGGCGTCGCCGCCGATCCGCGCTTCGTCCTGCGCGGGATCCTTGGCCAGGGCAGCCGGCGTTCGCGGGCGTTGGCCGAGCGCCTCGGGGTGGAGACCTGGTGCGAGGTCGAGGCGTTGCCTGACGATGTCCGCCTGGCCTGCGTCGCGGTCGGCGGCGCGGCACGCGGCGAGCAGGGCCCGGCGCTGGCCGAGGCGCTGATGGCGCGTGGCATCGACGTGCTGATCGAGCATCCGTTGCTGCCGCGCGAATGGCAGGACCTGCTGCGCAGCGCCGAGCGCCTGGGCCGGCGCTGCCTGCTCAACACCTTCTATCCGCAGTTGCCGGCGGTGGCGCGTTTCATCGAACTGGGCCGCCAGTTGCACCACCGGCGCGGCATCCGCCACCTGGACGCGGCCTGCGGGGTGCAGGTCGGTTTCGCCACCCTGGACATCCTCGCCGCGTTGCTGGAGGGCGTCGGCCCCTGGTCGCTGGAGTCGCCCTCGAACGACCTGTCGGCGATGCGCGGGCTATCCCTGGTGTTGGCGGAAGTGCCGTTGAGCCTGCACGTGCTCAACGAACTGGCGGCCGCCGACGATGGGCGCATGACCTTGTTGCAGCGCGTCAGCCTGACCACCGATCGCGGCACGCTGAGCCTGCTCAGCCCCCATGGCCCGTTGTTGTGGACGCCTGCGGTGGCGGTACCGGCAGAGGATGACGACGGCCTGTTCGCGTTGTTCGACGAGATAGCCGGCGAACCGCTGCCCAGCGCCCAGCTCTGGTATGCCGAACCGTGCAGCTGGGCCCAGGTGCACCAGCGCCTGTGGCCGGCGGCGGCGGCCGAGGCGCTGGCGCTGCTCGCCGACGGCGACGAGGTGCGCCGGCGCAACCAGCGCAGCCTGGAGGTCGCCGCCCTGTGGCAGCGGATCGGCGAGCGCCTTGGCTTCCCCGAGGCGCCGCCGGCGTCGCTGGCGCCGGCGAGCCTGGAACAGGTGCTGGAGCAAGCCTCGTGACCCCGGTGCTGTGGCGCCTGCTGCGCACCTATCGCTGGCGGCTGGCGGCGGCCATGGGGTTGCAGGCCCTGGCCGGGCTCTGCTCGCTGTTGCCCTGGATGCTTCTCGCCTGGCTCGCCGAGCCGCTGGCGCGCGGCCAGGCGCAGCCGGCCCTGCTGGCCCTGGTGCTGCTGGCGGTGCTGGCCTGGCTGGGCTGCCAGGCGCTGGCCGCGCACCTGGCCCACCGGGTCGACGCGGACCTCTGCAACGACCTGCGCCTGCGCCTGCTGGCGCACCTGCAACGGCTGCCGCTGGACTGGTTCGGTCGCCAGGGCCCGGACGGCGTGGCGCGCCTCGTGGAGCAGGACGTGCGGGCCCTGCACCAACTGATCGCGCACGCTCCCAACGATCTCAGCAACCTGTTGGTGGTGCCGCTCGTCGCGTTGCTCTGGCTGGCCTGGCTGCACCCCTGGCTGCTGCTGTTCTGCCTGCTGCCGCTGGTGCTGGCCGCCGCCGGCTTCCTGCTGCTGCGCTCGGTGCGCTACCGCGACCTGGTGCTGCGGCGCAACGCCGCGCTGGAAAGGCTCTCGGCGGACTATGGCGAATTCGCCCACAACCTGCTGCTGGCCCGACAGTACCCCGGCGCCGGCATACAACAGGGCGCCGAGGCGTCGGCGGCGGCCTTCGGCGAAGCGTTCGGCGCCTGGGTGAAGCGGGTCGGCCACCTCGCCGCGCTGGTCTACGTGCAGTTGTCGACGCCCTGGCTGCTGGCCTGGGTCCTGCTCGGCGCGCTGGTCCTGGATGCCCTCGGCGTGCCGCTGGCGCTCGGCCAGGCCTGTGCCTTCCTGCTCCTGCTGCGGGCCCTGGCCGCCCCGGTGCAGGCGCTCGGCCACGGCGGCGACGCGCTGCTGGGCGCGCGCGCCGCCGCCGAGCGCCTGCAGCAGGTATTCGACCAGGCGCCGTTGGCCGAGGGCCGCTCGACCCGCGAGCCGGTCGATGGCGCGGTGGCGCTGCACGGCCTGGGCCATGCCTACGAGGGCGTGGAGGTCCTGGCCGATATCGATCTGGAGCTGAAGGATGGCAACCTGGTGGCCCTGGTCGGTCCCTCGGGCTCCGGCAAGAGCACCCTGCTGCACCTGCTGGCGCGCTACATGGACGCGCAGCGCGGCGAACTGGAGATTGGCGGCCTGGCACTGAAGGACATGCCCGATGCCGTGCGCCATCGGCATATCGCGCTGGTCGGCCAGCAGGCGGCGGCGCTGGAGATATCCCTGGCCGACAACATCGCCCTGTTCCGCCCCGATGCCGATCTCCAGGAGATTCGCCAGGCGGCCCGTGACGCCTGCCTCGACGAGCGCATCATGGCCCTGCCGCGTGGCTACGACAGCGTGCCGGAACGCGACCTGCAACTGTCCGGCGGCGAACTGCAACGACTGGCCCTGGCCCGTGCGCTGTTATCGCCGGCGCGCCTGTTGCTGCTCGACGAGCCGACCTCGGCGCTGGATCCGCAGACCGCCCGGCAGGTCCTGCGCAACCTGCGCGAGCGTGGCGGCGGCCGGACCCGGGTGATCGTCGCCCATCGTCTGGCCGAAGTCAGCGATGCCGACCTGATCCTGGTGCTGGTCGCTGGCCGTCTGGTCGAACGCGGCGAGCACGCGGCGCTGTTGGCGGCGGACGGCGCCTATGCGCGCTTGTGGCGTGAACAGAACGGCGCGGAGGTGGCGGCATGACCCTGTTCGAACGAATGCGTGCGCTGCCCGAAGACTGCCGTGCCGCGTTGCGCCGGGCGAGCGCCTGGGCGGTCCTGGCGGCGCTGCTGGACGCCGCTTGCGGCGTATTGCTGGTGCCGTTGGTCGAGGCCTGGTTCGCCGAAGGCGCGTTGCCCTGGCGCTGGGTCGCCGCGTTGCTCGGCTTGAGCCTGGCGCAGGCGCTGTTGCAGTACCTGGCCCTGCGTCGCGGTTTCGCCGCCGGCGGCTCGCTGGCGGCTGGACTGGTGCGCAGCCTGGTGGCGCGCTTGCCGCGCCTGGCGCCGCCGGCGCTGCGCCGGGTCGCGCCGGCCGAAGGCCTGCTGCGCGGCCCGGTGATGCAGGCGATGGGCATTCCGGCGCACCTGCTGGGGCCGCTGGTCGCCGCGTTGGTGACGCCGCTCGGGGTGATCCTCGGGCTGTTCCTGATCGACCCGTCCATCGCCCTCGGCCTGCTCCTTGCCGGTGCCGTCTTCGCCGCGCTGTTGCGCTGGAGCGGGCGGCGCAATCTGGCGGCGGAGGATGCCCGGCTGGCCGCCGAGCGCGACGCCGCACGGCAGTTGCAGGCGTTCGCCGAACGCCAGCCGCTGCTGCGCGCGGCGCAGCGCGAAAGCGTCGCCCGCCAGGGGCTGGAAGAGGCCTTGCGCAGTCTCCACCGCAGCACCCTGGAACTGTTGCGGCGCAGCCTGCCCAGCGGCCTCGGCTTCGCCCTGGCGGTGCAGGCGGCGTTCGCCTTCGCCCTGCTCGGCGGCGCCTGGGCGGTGGAGCGGCAATGGCTGGACGGCGCGCGGCTGGTGGCCGTGCTGGTGCTGCTGGTGCGCTTCATCGAGCCGCTGGCCCAGCTCACCCATCTCGACCAGGCGTTGCGCGGCGCCTGGCAGGCGCTGGACACCCTGCTGCGGGTTTTCGCCCTGGCTCCGCTGCACAACCCCGAGCCGGGCGAGCGGCCGCACGACGCCAGCCTGGCGGCCGAGGCCGTGGAATTGCGCCTGGAAGATGGCCGCGCCTTGCTCGAGGACATTTCCCTGAGGCTGGAGCCGGGTTCGCTGAACGTCCTCGTCGGACCCTCCGGGGCCGGCAAGAGCAGCCTGCTGGCGCTGCTCGGGCGGCTCTACGACGTCGATGCCGGGCGTGTCCTGCTGGGTGGCGTGGATATCCGCCGGTTGAGCGAAACGACCCTCGCCGCCAGTCGCAACCTGGTGTTCCAGGACAACGGCCTGTTCCGCGGCAGCGTTGCCTGGAACCTGCGCATGGCGCGAGCGGACGCCGATCTCGAAGCGCTGCGCGAGGCGGCGCGGGCGGTTGGCCTGCTGGAAGAGATCGAGGCCTGGCCGCAGGGCTGGGACAGCGACGTCGGCCCCGGCGGCGCACTGCTTTCCGGCGGCCAGCGGCAACGCCTGTGCCTGGCTCGCGGGCTGCTCTCGACGGCGCCGTTGCTGCTGCTCGACGAGCCCACCGCCAGCCTCGACGCCGCCAGCGAGGCGCAGGTGCTGCGCAGCCTGCTCGGGTTGCGCGGCCAGCGCACCCTGCTGGTAGTGACCCACCGCCCGGCGCTGGCGCGTCAGGCCGACCAGGTACTGCTGCTGGAGGAGGGGCGCCTGCGCCTCAGCGGACGTCACGCCGATCTGCTCGTCCGGGACGACTGGTATGCCGGTTTCGTCGGGCTGGCGGGCGAGGAAAGTTCCGCGACGGTCGTGGATCGATAGAGAAAGACCGGCAATCGAAAAAGCCTCGGAGACGATTTCTTCATAATGATAAGCATTATCAAATCGTATATCCCCCGAGGCTGTTCGAACGATGAAAACGGAGACGAAGGTGATCAAGGGACGCCAGGGCATCGCCCGCAATCGGCACACCCCGTTGTGCCTGGGGCTGCTGCTGGCGCTGAGTCCGCTGGCGGCGGCCGTGGCCGACGCGCGCAAGGACGGCGAGACGGAACTGCCGGACATGGTGATCAGCGGAGAAAGCACGTCTGCCACCCAGCCGCCGGGGGTGACTACCCTGGGCAAGGTGCCGCTCAAGCCGCGCGAGCTGCCGCAGTCCGCCAGTGTCATCGACCATGAGCGCCTCGAACAGCAGAACCTGTTCAGCCTCGACGAAGCCATGCAGCAGGCCACCGGGGTCACCGTGCAGCCGTTCCAGCTGCTGACCACCGCCTACTACGTGCGCGGCTTCAAGGTCGACTCCTTCGAGCTGGACGGGGTGCCGGCACTGCTCGGCAATACCGCCAGTTCGCCGCAGGACATGGCGATCTACGAGCGGGTCGAGATCCTCCGCGGCTCCAACGGACTGCTGCATGGCACCGGCAACCCGGCGGCCACCGTCAACCTGGTGCGCAAGCGGCCGCAGCGCGAGTTCGCCGCCAGCACCACCCTCAGCGCCGGGCGCTGGGACCGCTACCGCGCCGAGGTCGACGTCGGCGGCCCGCTGAGCGCCAGCGGCAACGTGCGCGGCCGAGCGGTGGCCGCCTACGAGGACCGCGACTACTTCTACGACGTGGCCGACCAGGGCACCCGCCTGCTCTACGGGGTGACCGAGTTCGACCTGAGCCCCGACACCCTGCTCACCGTCGGTGCGCAATACCAGCACATCGACTCGATCACCAACATGGCCGGGGTACCGATGGCCAAGGATGGGTCCAATCTCGGACTGTCCCGCGACACCTACCTCGATGTCGACTGGGACCGCTTCAAGTGGGACACCTACCGCGCCTTCGGCTCCCTCGAACAGCAACTGGGCGGCGGCTGGAAAGGCAAGGTCAGCGCCGAATACCAGGAAGCCGATTCGCGCCTGCGTTACGCCGGCTCCTTCGGCGCCATCGACCCGCAGACCGGCGACGGTGGCCAGCTGATGGGCGCCGCCTACAAGTTCAAGAGCATCCAGCGCAGCCTCGACGCCAACCTCAATGGGCCGGTGCGACTGTTCGGCCTGACCCACGAACTGCTCGGTGGGGTCACCTACGCCCAGGGCGAGACCCGCCAGGACACCGCACGCTTCCTCAACCTGCCGAACACCCCGGTCAATGTCTACCGCTGGGACCCGCACGGCGTGCCGCGCCCGCAGATCGGCCAGTACACTTCGCCGGGCACCACCACCACCACCCAGAAAGGCCTCTATGCCCTGGGTCGGATCAAGCTCGCCGAGCCGCTGACCCTGGTGGTCGGCGGCCGCGAAAGCTGGTGGGACCAGGACACCCCGGCCACTCGCTTCAAGCCCGGTCGCCAGTTCACGCCCTACGGCGGGCTGATCTGGGACTTCGCCAGGGACTGGTCGTGGTATGTCAGCTACGCCGAGGTCTACCAGCCGCAGGCGGATCGCCAGACCTGGAACAGCGAGCCGTTGAGCCCGGTGGAAGGCAAGACCTACGAAACCGGGATCAAGGGCGAACTGGCCGACGGCCGCCTGAACCTGTCGCTGGCGGCGTTCCGCATCGACCTGGAGAACAATCCGCAGGAAGACCCGGACCATCCGGGGCCGCCCAACAATCCGTTCTACATCAGCGGCGGCAAGGTGCGCAGCCAGGGCTTCGAGCTGGAAGGCACAGGCTACCTGACGCCCTACTGGAGTCTCTCGGCCGGCTACACCTACACCAGCACCGAGTACCTCAAGGACAGCCAGAACGACTCGGGGACGCGCTACTCCACCTTCACCCCGAGGCACCTGCTGCGCCTGTGGAGCAACTACGACCTGCCCTGGCAGGATCGGCGCTGGAGCGTCGGCGGCGGACTCCAGGCGCAGAGCGACTACAGCGTCGACTACCGTGGCGTGAGCATGCGCCAGGGCGGCTACGCACTGGTCAACATGCGCCTGGGCTACAAGATCGACGAGCACTGGACGGCGGCGGTCAACGTCAACAACCTGTTCGACCGGACCTACTACCAGAGCCTGTCCAACCCCAACTGGAACAACCGCTACGGCGAACCGCGCAGCTTCAACGTCAGCCTGCGGGGCGCGTTCTGATGCCGCGCCGGTCGGGCTTCGGCTGGGCCTGGCGGGTTCCGCTGGCGCTCGCCGGCAGCCTGGCGGCGGCGACCGCCAGCGGCTATCTGTTGACTCGCGGGCTGCCCCTGGACGACCCGCTCGAGCGTCTCTACGCCGGGCTCTTCGGCGCGCTCGGGGTGGGCTTGTTGCTGCTTGTCGGCGGGTTGCTGGCGCGTGATCCGGGCAACTTCGCCTGGCGCCTGGGCGGTAGCCTGCTGGCACTGGGCCTGGCGTTGTGGCTGCTGGCGGGGCGCGGTTGAAGTGGCGGCGCGTCCTCTCCTGCTCTCGCTGCACGGTGGCGCCGGCGCGCTGTTCGGCGTGCTGCTGTTCGTGGTGCTGTTCAGTGGCGCCTGGAGTCTTGGCCACGACGACCTGCGCGAGTGGCTGCGGGCCCCGGCGCAGGCGGGAGGAGAAGCCCTTGCGCTGGAGCGCCTGCTCGAACGGGCGGGCGAGGAAGGCGTCGACATCGGCGATGCGACCCTGCTGCTGCCCGCTCCCGGCCATGCCGCCTTCAGCGTCTGCGATGCGCGCCTGGACTGCCGGCTGGACCTCGACCCGGCCAGCGGCCGGGTGCTGCCACCGACGCCGGCGCTGGACCTCCTGCTGAACCTGCACAAGAGCCTGTTCGTCGGCTTCCCCGGGCGGGTGCTGGTCAGCCTGTTCGGCGTATCGCTGTTGCTGCTGTGCCTGGCCGGCGTGCTGCTGCACAGCCGCCGCTGGCGCGACCTGCGGCGTTGGCGGCGGGATCGCGGGCTGCGCCTGGCGCTGTTCGACCTGCATGGCCTGATCGGCATCTGGGGACTGCCCTGGCTGCTGTTGTTCGGTTTCACCGGCGCGCTCAGCGGGCTGGGCGCTCTCGGGACCCTGCTGCTGGCGCCGGTGGCCTACCCGCAGGAACCGAACCGGGTGTTTGTCGAGTTGATGGGACCGCCGCCGCCCGCCGCCGAGGGGCGGCCATTGGCGTCCCGCATCGATCTCGACCGCCTGCTTGCCGGAGATGCCGTGCGGGCGCCCGGCTTCGTTGCCCAGCGTTTGAGCCTCAGCCATGCCGGGGATGTCGCCGGTAGCGTGGAGATCGCCGGTATCCGGCGTGGCCTGCCGAGCACCGCGAACTTCGAGCGGCACCGCTATCGGCTGGCCGACGGCACCCTGCTCGGCGAGCGCAGCTCGGCGCAGCGCGGTTTCTGGCTGCGCGCCTTCATCGCCGTGCAGCCGTTGCATTTCGCCCAGTACCAGTGGCTCGGGCCGGGCTGGTCCGCCGCGTTGCGCGGCCTGCACCTGGCGATGGGCCTCGGCGCCTGCCTGCTCTGCGCCAGCGGCCTGTACCTGTGGCTGCAACGACGCGCCTCGGCGCCGGACGCCCGCGTACGGCTCTTGCAGCGCCTGAGCCAGGGTTTCTGCGCCGGCCTGGTGGCGGCGGCCGCGTTGCTCCTGCTGGGGCTGCAACTCGCGCCCTTGGAGTTGCTCGCCGGACCCTGGCCGGGGCGGCTGTTCCTTGTCCTGTGGGGCGTCGCTGGTCTGGCGGCGTTGCTGCTGCCGGGCGACTGGCCGCTGGCGCGCGGATTGCTCGGCGTCGCCGGGCTGGCCTGCCTGGCGGCCGCCGTCGCGCACCTGGCGCCCTGGCTCATGCGCGGCCGGCTGCCGGCCCTGGGCTCCGACCTCACCTTGATCCTCTGCGGCGCGCTGCTCATCCGGCACGCCTGGATGCAGGCGCGCGCCGCCGCGCCACCCGCCCACCCCCGTGTCACCGGAGACCACCATGCTTGAGCTGTATCGCCACCGCCGCCTGGTCATCACCCTGGCGTTGCTCTACCTGTCCCAGGGCATTCCCATCGGCCTGGCCATGGACGCCCTGCCCACCCTACTGCGCCAGGATGGCGCGCCATTGCAGGCGCTGGCCTTCCTGCCCCTGGTGGGGCTGCCCTGGGTGGTCAAGTTCCTCTGGGCGCCCTGGGTCGACAACCATTGGTCGCGCCGTCTCGGCCGGCGGCGTAGCTGGATCCTGCCGATGCAATGCATCGTCCTCGCCTGCCTGCTCGGCCTGGCGACGCTCGGCCTCGGCGTGGCCAGTGCCGGTTGGGCGGTCGGCCTGCTGGCGCTGGCTTCGCTGGCCAGCGCGACCCAGGACATCGCCACCGACGGCATGGCGGCGGAGCACTTCAGCGGCGAGCTGCTGGCCAAGGTCAACGCGGTACAGATCGCCGGGGTGATGATCGGCTTCTTCGGCGGCGGCGCCGGCAGCCTGATCCTCGCCGGGCATTTCGGCCAGCGCACGGCGTTCCTGGTCATGGCCTGCGTGCCGCTGGCAAGCCTGTGCTGCGTGCTCGCCCTGGGGCGCGGCGACCCCCACGAACTCCCCCCGGCACCGGCCGCCAAGGCCAGCCTGCTGCGCTTCCTGCGTCGGCCGCTGGCGCCTTCGCTGCTGGCGCTGGCACTGCTGTCGGCGATGACCGCGGTGTCCGGCTTCGGCCTGTCCAAGCTGTACCTCAGCGATGCCGGCTGGGCCTTGCAGGACATCGGCCGGCTGGGCATGAGCGGTGGCCTGGTCACGGTATTCCTCGGCTGCGGCGGCGGCGCCTGGCTGGTCAGGCGGATCGGCCTGTGGCGCGGTTTCGCCCTTGGCGTGGTGCTCGCCGGCTGTTCGGCGCTGCTCTGGTATCTGCAGGCCGGTCGCTGGTTGGCACTGAGCGAAGGGTTGGCGTGGACCTGCGTGCTGATCGGCTCGCTGGCCACCGGCATCACCTCGGTGGCGATCCTCACCGCGGCGATGCGCTTCGCCGGCCAGGGCGGCCAGGCCGGCACCGATGTCACCGCAGTGCAGAGCACCCGAGACCTCGGCGAGATGCTGGCGTCTTCGTTCCTGGTCAGCCTCACCGCGCAGATCGGCTATGCCGGCGGTTTTCTCACCGGCAGCGCCCTGGCGGTGCTGGCCCTGCTGCTCGCCCTGCGCCTGCAGGCCGGCGAGGGGCGCGGGGAGTGGAAGGGGCGGGCGGAAGAGGCCTGAGGCGCTGCCGATAGGCGCGCAGCGCCCGGCACCCGCACGGATGCCGCCTCTCCCACGGACGGGAGAGGCGGGAGAGGGCAGGCGCGGTGGCCTGCCCGGTGTTGCTAGCGTGGCCGTTCCACCTGGTTGCGGTAGCTGCCGGTGATCGCTTCCAGCGCCGCGCTTTTCTCGGTCTTCGGTCGCGAAGCCGCGGCCCATTCCTCTTTTTCCCGTTCTCGGTTGGCCAGGATGATCTTGTTGGCGGTCGGCCGCCGCGCTTCTTCGTATTCGCGCAGGGCTGCGGCCACGTCGGCGTTGCGCGCCAGCGCGGCGGCCAGCTCGATGCCGTCGAGGATCGCCTGCGAAGCGCCGTTGGCGCCCATCGGATACATCAGGTGGGCGGCGTCGCCGAGCAGCGTGATGCGTCCCCGGCCCCAGTGCGGCAGCGGATCGCGGTCGACCATCGGGTACTGCAGGATCAACTGGTTGCGGGTCAGCAGGTCGCGGATGTCGAACCAGCCCAGGTCCCAGTCGGCGAAGAACGGCAACACGTCTTCCAGGCGTCCGTTGCGGTTCCAGTCGGCCTCGTTGTCGAGCTGGCCGACGGCGGCGCTCGGCACCATGCACACCCAGTTCACCAGCGACTTGCCTTCGGCCGCGTGGCGCGCCGAGATCGGATAGGCGACCAGGCGCGACCAGTGCTCGTCGTTGGCGACGATCATGGTCTTGCCGTCGAGGAAGCGGTCGAACTCGGTGACGCCGCGCCACATGGTGATCCCACCGTGGGACAGCGGCCCCTGGTCGGGATGCAGGTGCGCGCGGACCGCCGAATGGATGCCGTCGGCGCCGACCAGCACATCGGCACCGAGCGCCAGGGGCTTGCCGTGTCCGTCGCGGGCGCCGATCAGTACGCGGCCGTCGCGCTCTTCGATGCGCTCCACGCCGAGACCGGTGCGTACCGCCTGTTGGCCGAGGCGCTCGCGCACCGCGGCGAGCAGGATCATCTGCAGTTCGCCGCGATGGATCGAGTACTGCGGATAGGCGTTGCCGGCCTCCACGCCGCGCGGCTCGGACCATACCGTGGCGCCGCTCTGGTCGATGTAGCGCAGCTCGTGGGTGGGGATGGCGGTGGCCGCCAGCGCCGGGCCGAGGCCCAGTTCGGCAAGGGCCTCGACCGCCGCCGGCTGGATATTGATGCCGACGCCAAGGGGGCGTATCTCGCTGCTGCTTTCCAGCAGCGTGACCTTGCCGATGCCAGCCTGGTGCAGGGCCAGGGCGCAACTGAGGCCGCCGATGCCGGCGCCGGCGATGAGGATATCGATGGGTTCGCTCATGGGTGCTTCCTTTTCTCGAGTGTTCGAATCGATGGGGGTTCGGCTGGGACGGATGACCGTTTACCGCGATGAAACGTCGGCGCAGCGGCGGATAACGCCGGTGGCGTTATCCGCCCTCCGGCCCGACTCCGGGGCCGCGGGACGCATATCCGCCATGAAACGTCGGCGCAGCGGTGTCGT
>NZ_KV812726.1:100299-149347 GCF_001813485.1 Pseudomonas sp. HMSC067G02 | reverse complement strand
CGGCGAAGCCTGTGGCGAAACCGGCGGCCAAGCCTGTGGCGAAACCCGCGGCCGCGAAGCCTGCGGCGAAACCGGCGGCCAAGCCCGCGGCGAAACCGGCGGCCAAGCCTGCGGCGAAACCCGTAGCCGCGAAGCCTGCCGCAGCCAAGCCCGCCACCGCTCCTGCTGCGAAGCCTGCGGCGACTCCCAGCGCCCCGGCAGCCGCCTCCAGCGCTGCTTCGGCAACGCCTGCCGCGGGCAGCAACGGCGCCGCCCCGACCAGCGCCTCCTAAGGCGCTGTCTGCAAAGCCGCCGAGCCAAGCACCAGCAAAGCCCGGCGCTCTGCTTCCGTGCAGATGTCCCGGCTGCAGGCTTGCAGCCAGGCATCCGCACTGCGATTCGCTTCCTGGCCCTCCAGCCAGGCTGTGGCCAGGTCGGCCAGGCGTTGCAGGTGTTCCCGTTCCGCTCGTAGTTCCTGGGCCTTCATTTCCTCGCGGAGTTCGGCCAGGCAGGCGTCGTGGGTTGCCGCTTCGCGCCAGGCGCAACGCAATCTGCGCAGGGGTTCGATGACCGTTTCGCGCCAGGGACGCGCGGCGTTCTCCAGGATCTGGGCGCGTTCTTTCGAGCAGCTCACACCGCGCCTGCCAAGCCAGGCGGCGACCAGCAACAGGCAGACGTCCGCACCTTGCTCCTGAAGCGCGAGGCAAGCCGTTTCCACGCCCGGCCGGGCATAGACGTCCACCGCGAATTTCCAGACATTTCCAGTCATACAGCCTCACGCTCCGCAAGGGCGAAACTGATAAACTCCGCCGCCATGATCCGACTCCTCAATCTTACGCTACAGCGCGGGCCGCAGCGCCTCCTGGAAGCTGCTGAACTGACCCTGCACGCCGGCCAGAAAGCCGGTCTCATCGGGGCCAATGGCGCTGGCAAGTCCAGCTTGTTCGCGCTGTTGCGCGGCCAGCTCGGCCAGGATGCCGGCGACTGCCTGTTGCCCGCCGACTGGCGCATCGCGCACATGCGCCAGGAGGTCGATACCCTGGATCGCCTGGCGGTGGATTACGTGCTCGACGGCGACAGTCGCCTGCGCGAGATCCAGGCGGCACTGGCCGCCGCCGAAGCGGCGCACGACGGTTCTGCCCTGGCGCGCCTGCATACCGAACTGGACAACGCCGACGGTTACACCGCCGATGCACGGGCGCGCAAGCTGCTGGCCGGACTCGGCTTCAGCAGCGAGCAGATGGAGCGCCGGGTCGGTGATTTCTCCGGCGGTTGGAGGATGCGCCTGAACCTGGCGCAGGCGCTGATGTGCCCGTCCGACCTGCTGTTGCTCGACGAGCCGACCAACCACCTCGACCTGGACGCCATCCTCTGGCTGGAAGAGTGGCTCAAGGGTTATCCCGGCACTCTGGTGCTGATCTCCCACGACCGCGACTTCCTCGATGCGGTGGTGGACCATGTGGTGCATCTGGAAAACCGCAAGCTGACCCTCTATCGCGGCGGCTATTCCGCTTTCGAGCGGACCCGCGCCGAGCGGCTGGCTCAGCAACAGCAGGCCTACGAGAAACAGCAGGCGCAGCGTGCGCACATGGAAAGCTTCATCGCCCGCTTCAAGGCCAAGGCCACCAAGGCGCGCCAGGCGCAGAGCCGGATCAAGGCGCTGGAGCGTCTCGAGGAACTGGCGCCGGCACATGTCGATTCGCCGTTCAATTTCAGTTTCCGCGAGTCGGACAAGATCTCCCGGCCGTTGCTGGATCTCGGCGAAGGCCGTCTCGGCTATGGCGACAAGGCGGTGCTGGAGAAGGTCAAGCTGCAACTGGTGCCCGGTGCGCGGATCGGCCTGCTCGGTCCCAACGGCGCCGGCAAGTCGACCCTGATCAAGACCCTGGCCGGGGACCTGCCCGAATTGGGCGGCCGCCTGCTGCGCGGCGAGAACCTGGCCATCGGATACTTCGCCCAGCACCAGCTCGATTCGCTGGACCCACAGGCCAGCCCGTTGCTGCATCTGCAGCGTATCGCCCCCGGCGAGCGCGAACAGACCCTCAAGGACTTCCTTGGCGGCTTCGACTTCCGCGGCGTTCGGGTGGACGAGCCGGTATTGAACTTCTCCGGTGGTGAGAAAGCGCGCCTGGCCCTGGCGCTGATCGCCTGGCAGAAGCCCAACCTGCTGCTGCTCGACGAGCCGACCAACCACCTCGACCTGGAAATGCGCCTGGCCCTGACCTTGGCTCTACAGGAGTTTTCCGGGGCGGTCCTGGTGGTTTCCCACGACCGGCACCTGCTCAAAAGCACCACCGACGAATTCCTTCTGGTCGCCGATGGGCGCGTGGTGCCGTTCGATGGCGATCTCGACGATTACGCCCGCTGGCTGGTCGACTATCGCGCGCGCAAGGCGCCGCAGGCCGAGACCGCGCCGGGCGCGCCGTCCGAACGCACCGACAAGCGCGCCCAGCGCCAGGCAGCGGCCGCGCTGCGCCAGCAGCTGGCGCCGCACAAGCGCGAGGCCGACAAGCTGGAGCGCGAACTCGGCGGCCTGCACGAAAAGCTAGCCGCTATCGAGGCGCGGCTGGGCGACAGCGCCCTGTACGACGTATCGCGAAAGGACGAATTGCGCGAGTTGCTGTCCGAACAATCGAGCCTGAAGGTTCGCGAAGGCGAGCTGGAGGAACGTTGGCTAGAGGCCCTGGAAACCCTCGAAGCCTTGCAGAAAGAACTGGAGGCCAGTGAGTGATGGATAACCTGCAGATGTTGACGCAGACCTGGAGCGGGCCGCTGGTGGTGGCGCTGCAGATCCTGCTCATCCTGCTGGTCGCCTGGCTGCTCCAGCGCCTGGTCCGACGCACGGTGACCCGTATCGGCGAGCGTTATCCGGTGCCGCCGGAGCTGCTCCTGCCGCTGCGTGGCGGCCTGCGCTGGCTGATCATGGTCAGCGCACTGATCATGGTGCTGGAGCGCCTGGGCGTGTCCGCCGAAGTGCTGTGGACCGCGCTGACCGGTTTCGCCGCGGTGGCGGCGGTAGCCTTCTTCGCCATCTGGAGCGTGCTCTCCAACCTGTTCTGTGCGTTGCTGATCTTCACCGTCGGACCGTTCCGCATCGGCGACCGCGTGGAGCTGATCGATAGCGCCGACAAACCGGGCGTCACCGGACGCGTGGTTGCCATCAATCTCTTGTATACGACACTGGAAGAAACCCTCGAGGATGGCTCGCCGGGCCCGCTGCTGCAGGTTCCCAACAGCCTGTTCTTCCAGAAAGCCGTGCGTCGCTGGCGTGGGCCAGGTTTTTCAACTCCAACAAAAAACGGGAAATAACCATCTATGGAATGGCTCGCCAGTCCTGAAATCTGGGTCGCGTTCCTGACCCTGACCGCCCTGGAAATCGTCCTCGGCATCGACAACATCATCTTCATCTCGATCCTGGTCGGGCGCCTGCCGCCGGCCCAGCAACCGAAGGCGCGCTTCTTCGGCCTGGCCCTGGCCATGGGCACGCGGATCCTGCTGTTGCTCTCGATCACCTGGGTCATGCGCCTGACCACCGACCTGTTCCACCTGTTCGGCCAGGGCATCTCCGGGCGTGACCTGATCCTCTTCTTCGGCGGCCTGTTCCTGCTGTTCAAGAGCACCATGGAGATCTACCACAGCCTGGAAGGCGCGGAAGAAGAGCAGAAGAGCGGCGGCAAGGCCCACGGCTTCATGGGCATCATCGTCCAGATCGCGATCATCGACATCATCTTCTCCCTGGACTCGGTGATCACCGCCGTCGGTCTGGTGCAGAACGTGCCGGTGATGGTCGCGGCGATCGTCATCTCGGTCGGCGTGATGATGCTGGCGGCAGGCACCATCAGCGACTTCATCGAGAAACACCCATCGCTGAAGATGCTCGCCCTGTCGTTCCTCATCGTGGTCGGCACCGTGCTGGTGGCCGAGTCCTTCGAAGTGCACGTGCCGAAAGGCTACGTCTACTTCGCCATGGCCTTCTCCCTGGCGGTGGAGGCGCTGAACATCCGCTTGCGCGGGGCCATGGCGCGCAAGCGCGGCGAAGAGCCGGTGAAGCTGCGCAAGGGTTCGCCGGACTGAGAGCGTTCGGGGCCAGGGCGAATAGCCGCATCGCGGTGGTCCGCCCAACATGGCTGAGCGCGTATCCTCGGGAAAGCCCGGCATCTGCCGGGTTTTTTCTGTCCGCCAGGTTGCGCCCGCAAAGGTTGGGCGAGGCGCGTGGTCGGAAAACCTGTGCGGCTGCTCCGCCTTGGTGCACACTGGCTTTTTCGTTCCCGCCGCCAGCCGCGTTCGCTTTCCGAGGTGTGCAATGCTCGTCAGTACCTGGTTCGCCTTCTTTCTCGCCTGCTGGGCCATCAGCCTGTCGCCGGGCGCCGGAGCCATCGCCTCGATGTCCTGCGGGTTGCAGTACGGCTTTGCGCGAGGCTACTGGAACGCGCTGGGCCTGCAGATCGGCCTGGCCCTGCAGATCGCCATCGTCGCCGCCGGCGTCGGTGCGTTGCTGGCGACCTCGGCACTGGCTTTCAGCCTGATCAAGTGGTTCGGCGTGGCCTACCTGGTGTACCTGGCGGTGCGCCAGTGGCAGGCGCCGCCACAGGCCTTGAGCACCGATGGCGAACGGCCTTTGGGGCGACCGTTGACCCTGGTGCTGCGTGGTTTCCTGGTCAACGCCAGCAATCCCAAGGCGGTGATCTTCATGCTCGCGGTGCTGCCGCAGTTCATCGACCCGCACCAGCCGCTGCTGGCGCAGTACCTGATCATGGGCGGCACCATGATCGTCGTCGACCTGATCGTCATGGCCGGCTACACCGGACTGGCTGCGCGCGTGCTACGCGTACTGCGTTCGCCGCGCCAGCAGAAGCTGGTGAACCGTACCTTCGCCAGCCTGTTCGTCGGCGCCGCGGGGCTGCTGGCGACGGTACGCCGAGCGCCGCTCTGAGCCGCCCGACACGCCGACGGGCGTGATTGTTACAGAGTATTTCTTGCATGGGCGGGAAGGCGAAGGGACAATTTAATCTCTTCCATTCTCACTTCGTCTTCGCCATGCACCCTCCGAAAATCCTGCTGTGGCTGCTGCCGCTGGTCTGCGTGTTCAGCCTTGGAGCTATTGCCGACACGGCCGTCGACCCCTCCCAAGCCTTGCATCTGTTGAGTTACCTGGCGGCCGACTATCCGCCGACCGTGGCTGACGGCAAGATCGTCGACCCCAGCGAATACCAGGAACAGGTGGAGTTCGTTGGCAACCTGCAGGCATTGGTCCTGACCCTGCCGATGCGCCCCGAGCGCGCCGAGCTGGAGAGGGGGGTCGCCAGCCTGCGCCAGGCCATCGAGCAGCGCTTGCCGGGAAGGGACGTGGCCCTCCAGGCGCGCAACCTCGAGGCACGGGTGGCGGATATCTACCAGGTGGTGCAGACCCCCGCGATCACCCCCGACCCGAGCCGCGCAGCGCCGATCTATGCCCAGCAGTGCGCGATCTGCCATGGCGATGCGGGCAAGGGCGACGGCCCCGCCGGCATCGGCCTGGAACCGCCGCCGGCGAACCTCACCGATCGCCAGCGCCTCGACCACCTGAGCCTCTACGACCTGCGTAACGTCATCGGCCTGGGCGTGGCCGGCACCGACATGCCGGCGTTCGCCGACCAGCTCGACGAACGCCAGCGCTGGGACCTGGCCAGCTATGTGGCCGGCCTGAGCGCCGGCAGTGCGCAGCCGGACAAGGCCCATGCCTACCCGCTGGCGACCCTGGCCACGCAGACTCCGGCCGAAGTCGCCGAGCACGACGGCGAGGCCGCTGCGGAGAGCTTCCGCGCCCTGCGTGCGCATCCGCCGCTGGAGCAGCGCGGTCCTGGGCAATTGATCGACTATACCGCCGCCACCCTGGACAAGAGCTTCGCGGTCTATCGCGAAGGCGACCGCGACCAGGCCTACGACCTGTCGGTGGCGGCCTACCTGGAAGGCTTCGAGCTGGTGGAAAGCTCGCTGGACAACGTCGACGCCGATTTGCGCCGCTCCACCGAGAAGCAGCTGATGGCCTACCGCCAGGCGTTGCGCGATGGCCTCCCGGAAACCCAGGTGGCGCAACAGCTGGAGCTGGCCAAGGGCAAGCTGGCAGAGGCCGCCAAGCAGCTTGGCGGCGACTCGCTGAGTTTCTCCATCAGTTTCGTTTCCGCCCTGTTGATCCTGTTGCGCGAAGGGGTAGAGGCAATCCTGGTGCTTGCCGCCATCCTCGCCTTCCTGCGCAATACCGGGCAGGAAAGTGCCGTGCGTGGCGTGCACGTCGGCTGGGGGCTGGCCTTCGTCGCCGGCTTCGCCACCTGGGCGTTGGCCGCCTATGTGATCGATATCGGCGGTGCCCAGCGCGAGCTGATGGAGGGCTTCACCTCGCTGTTCGCCTGCGTGATGGTGCTCTGGCTCGGCGTCTGGATGCACGACCGCCGCCACGCGGCAGCCTGGCAGGACTACATCCGCAGCAGCCTGGTGGGCGGTGGTGGACGCTTCGGCTTCGCAGTGCTGGCGTTCTTCTCGGTCTACCGCGAGTTGTTCGAGGTCATCCTGTTCTACGAAACCCTCTGGTTGCAGGCCGGACCGGCCGGGCACAATGCCGTGATCGGCGGCGCGGCGACCGCCGTGGTCCTGCTGATCGGCCTGGCCTGGGTGATCCTGCGTGGCTCGGCGAAACTGCCGCTGGGGTTGTTCTTCAGCATCAACGCGGCGTTGCTCTGTGCGCTCTCGGTGGTGTTCGCCGGACATGGCGTCATCGCCTTGCAGGAAGCCGGGGTGATCGGCACCCGTCCGGTGCCGTTCTTCGACTTCGACTGGCTGGGGATCAAGGCCGACGCCTATTCGCTGTCGGCCCAGGCCATGGCGCTGGTGGCCATCGCGCTGCTCTACGGGCGTAGCCGGATCGTCGAGCGCCGGCGTGCGGCGGCCAACGCCGCCGACTGAGCGGGATCGCGCAACCACGACGGCCAGTGCGATACTGGCCGTCGTCATTTCTACGGAAGTCCGTTCATGCGTATCTGGATCGATGCCGACGCCTGCCCCAAGGCGGCCAAGGAACTGGTCTGCAAGTTCGCCCTCAAGCGCAAGCTGGAAGTCTGGATGGTCGCCGGCCAGCCGCAGGTCAAGCCGCCGTTCGCCTGCGTGCGTCTGGTGGTGGTGGAAAGCGGGATGGATGCGGCTGACGATTACCTGGTGGAGCAGGCCGAGCCGGGCGACCTGGCGATCTGCAGCGACGTACCGCTGGCCGATCGGCTGATCAAGAAACAGGTTGCCGCCCTCGATCCTCGCGGCCGCGAGTTCGACGCGCGGAACATGGGCGATAAGCTGGCCATGCGCAACCTGATGGCCGACCTGCGTGACCAGGGGCAGATGGGCGGCGGCCAGGCGCCCTACGCTGAGCGTGACCGCCAGGCGTTCGCCAACGCCCTGGACCGCCTGCTCACCCGCCTGCAGCGGGAAGCCGATCTACGCGCGAGTCAGCCGCACAGATAGGTACCGGTACCGACGGCGACCAGCGTGCCGTCGTCGCTATGCAGTTCCGAGCGCACCACTGCGACCTTGTTGCCCGAGCGAAGCGGCACCGCATGGGCGGTGAACGTCCGGCCGCGTCCCGGGCGCAGGTAGTCGACGCGCAAGTCGATGGTGCCGAGCTTCGACAGCCGCGCCATGCGCTCGTGGCCTGGCAGTTCGCGATGCCGTTCGAGGGCGCCGATCAGGGCCATCGCACCGCCGGTGACGTCGAGCAGGCTGGAGATCACCCCGCCGTGGAGAATGCCCTGGACGAAGTTGCCGATCAGTTCGTCCTTCATCGGCAGGTCGAGGACTACCCGCTCGCGGCCGAGGCTCGCCACGCGGATCCCGAGCATGCGGTTGAAGGGGATGCGCTGGAAGAAATCCGCCACCAGTTGGTGGACGTCGTCAGGCAGGGCGGGGGAGGGCGTTTCGCTCATCGCGGCGTCTCGATTCGATGGTTTCGAGACGCACGCTGGCGTAGCGGCACGGATTTGAAAAGGGCGGCGGCGCGACCGCCCTCGTGCTTGGCCGATCAGGCCTTGTCCTGGTCCACCAGTTCGAGCACCTGGTCGACCAGCTTGTTGATCCCGGAAGCGGCTTCGGCGATCGACTGGGCGAGCATGTAGGCCGGGGTGGTCACCAGCTTGCGCGCGCTGTCTTCGACGATCTCGTCCACCGGCGCGTCGATGTGCTCGGCACCCATCTGCTTCAGCGCGTCGGCGGTGTCGGCGTCGTTGCCGATGGTGCATTGGACGCCGGCGCCGTAGATCTTCGCCGCCATCGCCGGAGCGATGCAGATCAGCCCGACTGGCTTGCCGGCTTCGGCGAAAGCCTTGGCCAGCGCCAGCACGTCCGGCTGCACCTGGCATTGCGCGCCGTTGATGGCAAAGTCGCTGAGGTTCTTCGCAGCGCCGAAGCCACCGGGCACGATCAGCGCGTCGTAGTCCTCGGCGCGGGCTTCGCGCAGGTCCTTGACTTCGCCGCGGGCGATACGCGCGGACTCGACCAGGACATTGCGGCTTTCCGGCATTTCCTCGCCGGTCAGGTGGTTGACCACATGGTGCTGGGCGATGTTCGGCGCAAAGCATTGTGCCTCGGCGCCGCGCTGGCTGAGGCGGAGCAGGGTGATCACGCTTTCGTGGATTTCCGCGCCATCGTAGACGCCACAACCGGAGAGGATGACGGCAACTTTCTTGTGCATGAGGCTTACTCCTTGGGAACGCAGGATCCGGACCGGACGGGCCTGGCCGGGGTCGGTATCGCGCAAGCATAGCGAGCCGCCGGCCCCGGCGGCCAGCCGGAGCGGAGGGTACAAGGAGTTGGAGTGTGCGAAGGGGCCGGCTGTTCAGTCGCGCCGGCGCGGGTTCACTCGGATTTGTCGGCGTTGCCGCCCGCGCCGTTGCCGCGCGGTGTCTTGAAACGCCGCCATAGCCAGAGCAGCAGGCCCAGCACGATCAGGCCGCCGAGGACCATGAGTTCGTATTTCTTGATGTTGCCGAGCATGCCTTCCAGTACGCTGCCGAAATAGTAGGCGGCGGAGCCCAGCGCGGCGGCCCAGACGATGGCGCCGATGCCGTTGAGAAGAAGATAGCGGGCCGGTGGATAGCCGGACAGGCCGATGGCCACCGGCATCACCGTACGCAGGCCGTAGACGAAGCGGAAACTCAGCACCCACAGGTCAGGATGGCGGCGCACATGGTCCAGCGCCTTGTCGCCGAGCTTCTGCCAGCGCGGCTTGCGCGCCAGCAACCGGCGGCCGTGGCGGCGTCCGAGGAAGTACCAGAGTTGGTCACCGGCGTAGCTGCCGAGGAAGGCGGTGAGAATCACGGTATCCAGCTGCATGTAGCCGCGGAAGGCAAGGAACCCGGCCAGCACGAGAATGGTTTCGCCCTCGAAGAAAGTACCGAGAAAAAGGGCGAAATAGCCGAAGTCCTGCAGGAATTGTTGGAGCATCATCGGGGCAGCGAAGCGAAATGAACGCGCAGCCTAACTCGGTTGAGGGCGTGGGGAAAGCGCGATCGTCACGGCCCAGGTCATTGATTGTGCAATGAATGGCCTTTGCCGCTGGCTTTTTGCGATGATTGGCGGTGCGGCAGGATGCCGCGACCTTGAGTCACTGTCGTCGCTTGTTGCCAATCCGTCATAATCAGGGACTATAACTGTCACACTGTGCCCGTTATCTGGGCCCTGGAGTAAACCGTGAGCTTCACTCCCGCCAACCGCGCCTATCCCTACACCCGCCTGCGGCGCAATCGCCGCGATGACTTCTCCCGCCGCCTGGTCCGCGAGAATGTCCTCACCGTCGACGACCTGATCCTGCCGGTGTTCGTCCTCGATGGGGTCAACCAGCGTGAAAGCATTCCGTCGATGCCCGGCGTCGAGCGCCTGTCCATCGACCAGTTGCTGATCGAGGCGGAAGAGTGGGTGGCCCTGGGCATTCCGGCGCTGGCGCTGTTCCCGGTGACCCCGGTGGAGAAGAAGTCCCTGGACGCCGCCGAGGCATACAACCCGGAAGGCATCGCCCAGCGCGCCACCCGCGCCCTGCGCGAGCGCTTTCCGGAGCTGGGCATCATCACCGACGTGGCGCTCGACCCGTTCACCACCCATGGCCAGGACGGCATCCTGGATGACGACGGTTACGTCCTCAACGACGTCAGCATCGACGTGCTGGTACGGCAGGCGCTGTCCCACGCCGAGGCCGGCGCCCAGGTGGTAGCGCCCTCGGACATGATGGACGGTCGCATCGGTGCGATCCGCGAGGCTCTGGAGTCTGCCGGTCACACCAATGTGCGGATCATGGCCTACTCAGCCAAGTACGCCAGCGCCTACTACGGTCCGTTCCGCGATGCGGTCGGCTCGGCTTCGAACCTCGGCAAGGGCAACAAGGCCACCTACCAGATGGATCCGGCGAACAGCGACGAGGCACTTCACGAAGTGGCCGCCGACCTGGCCGAAGGCGCCGACATGGTGATGGTCAAGCCGGGCATGCCCTACCTCGACATCGTGCGTCGGGTGAAGGATGAATTCCGCGCCCCGACCTTTGTCTACCAGGTCAGCGGCGAGTATGCGATGCACATGGGCGCCATCCAGAACGGCTGGCTGGCCGAATCGGTGATCCTCGAATCCCTTACCGCCTTCAAACGTGCCGGCGCCGATGGCATTCTGACCTACTTCGCCAAGCAGGCCGCAGAACAATTAAGACGGGGGCGTTGACCCCCTCGGGAAGATGAATGAATACGCAGCAAGGACTTGATGAGATCGAACGTATCGCCGCCGACGAAACCGTAGTGGCGAACGTGGAAAGCGAAGCAGAAGTGAAGATGGCCGAAACGATCCCGGTGGAAACGCCACCTGCGGTGGTTCCCAGCGTGGATGACAGCAGCCTGTACATTCATCGCGAGCTCTCCCAGTTGCAGTTCAACATCCGCGTGCTGGAACAAGCGCTGGACGAGTCCTACCCGCTCCTGGAGCGGCTGAAGTTCCTCCTCATCTTCTCGAGCAACCTCGACGAGTTCTTCGAGATCCGCATCGCCGGCCTGAAGAAGCAGATCACCTTCGCCCGCGAGCAGGCCGGCGCCGACGGCCTGCTGCCGCACCAGGCCCTGGCGCGGATCAGCGAGCTGGTCCACGAGCAGGTATCGCGGCAGTACCGGATCCTCAACGAGACCCTGTTGCCGGAGCTGGCCAAGCACCAGATCCGCTTCATCCGCCGGCGTCACTGGACGCTGAAGATCAAGACCTGGGTACGGCGCTTCTTCCGCGACGAGATCGCGCCGATCATCACCCCGATCGGCCTCGACCCGACCCACCCGTTCCCGCTGCTGGTGAACAAGAGCCTCAACTTCATCGTCGAGCTGGAGGGGATGGATGCCTTCGGCCGCGACTCCGGCCTGGCGATCATCCCGGCGCCGCGCCTGCTGCCACGGATCATCAAGCTGCCGGAAGACGTTGGCGGCGAGGGCGACAACTACGTGTTCCTGTCGTCGATGATCCACGCCCACGCCGACGACCTGTTCCCCGGCATGAAGGTGAAGGGCTGCTACCAGTTCCGCCTGACCCGCAACGCCGACCTGTCGGTGGACACCGAGGATGTCGAGGACCTGGCCCGCGCGCTGCGCGGCGAGCTGTTCTCGCGTCGCTACGGGGACGCGGTACGCCTGGAGGTGGTGGATACCTGCCCGCAGAACCTGACCAACTACCTGCTCAAGCAGTTCGGCCTGTCCGAAAGCGAGTTGTACAAGGTCAGCGGCCCGGTCAACCTGACCCGCCTGTTCAGCGTCACCGGCCTGGAAAGCCATCCGGAGCTGCAGTACCCGCCCTTCACCCCGGCGATCCCGCGTCTTTTGCAGAAGAAGGAAAACCTCTTCAACGTCCTCAGCAAGCTCGACGTGTTGCTGATGCACCCGTTCGAGTCCTTCACCCCGGTGATCGACCTGCTGCGCCAGGCCGCCAAGGATCCGAACGTGCTGGCGATCAAGCAGACCCTGTACCGCAGCGGTGCCAACTCTGAGATCGTCGACGCCCTGGTCGAGGCGGCACGCAACGGCAAGGAGGTCACCGCGGTGATCGAGCTGCGCGCCCGCTTCGACGAAGAGTCCAACCTGCAACTGGCCAGCCGCCTGCAACAGGCCGGCGCGGTAGTGATCTACGGCGTGGTCGGCTTCAAGACCCACGCCAAGATGATGCTGATCCTCCGTCGCGAGGACGGCGAACTGCGCCGCTACGCGCACCTGGGCACCGGCAACTACCATGCCGGCAACGCTCGCCTGTACACCGACTACAGCCTGCTGACCGCCGACGTGGCGCTCTGCGAGGACCTGCACAAGCTGTTCAACCAGCTGATCGGGATGGGCAAGACGCTGCGCATGAAGAAGCTGTTGCATGCGCCGTTCACCCTGAAGAAGAACCTGCTGGAAATGATCAACCGCGAGGCGGCCCAGGCGGCGCTCGGCCAGCCGGCGCACATCATGGCCAAGGTCAACTCGCTGACCGATCCGAAGGTCATCCGCGCCCTGTACAAGGCCAGCCAGGCCGGGGTCAGGATCGACCTGGTGGTGCGTGGCATGTGCTGCCTGCGGCCAGGCATCCCGGGGGTCTCGCACAATATCCACGTGCGCTCGATCATCGGACGCTTCCTCGAGCACAGCCGCATCTACTACTTCCTCAACGGCGGCGACGAGAAGCTCTATCTCTCCAGCGCCGACTGGATGGAGCGCAACCTCGACATGCGCGTCGAGACCTGCTTCCCGGTGGAAGGCAAGAAGCTGGTGCAGCGGGTCAAGAAGGAACTGGAAACGTATCTGACCGACAACACCCAGGCCTGGGTGTTGCAGGCCGACGGTAGCTACCAGCGGCTCAGTCCCACCGGTAACCAGAACCCCCGCAATACCCAAGCGACCCTGCTGGAGAAGCTGGCCGCGCCGGTGCTTACCGCACGTTGAGGCTGTAGCCGACCCGCTTGAGCCATTCGGCTTCCTGGGCGAAGTCGGCCTGGGTCAGCGGGTTGGCTTCCAGCCAGCCCTCGGGGAAGGTCACCGAAAGGCTCTTGGGCTCTGCCTTCAGGCGCACCGAGGGCATTTCCTGGGTGCCGCGAATGTGGTGGAAGAGGATCGCGAAGCGCAGCACGATGCACAGGCGCACCAGCTTGTCGCCTTCCGCGGCGAACTCCGCCAGCTTGTCCGCCGGAATGTTGCGGCGGTGGCCGCGTACCAGTAGCGACAGCATCTGCTGGTCCTGGCGCGAGAAGCCAGCCAGGTCGGAGTGCTCGATCAGGTAGGCGCCGTGCTTGTGGTAGTGGTAATGGGCAATGTCCAGGCCGATCTCGTGGACCCGTGCGCCCCAGCTCAGCAGGTCGCGGTGCAGTTCGTCGTTCAGCTCCCAGGCGTCGCCGACTTCGGCAAGCACCTTGAGGGCCTTGGCCTCCACCCGCGAAGCCTGCTCCGGATCGACGTGGTAGCGCTGCATCAGCGAACTGATGGTGCGTTCGCGCACGTCCTCGTGCTGGTGACGGCCGACCAGGTCGTAGAGAACGCCTTCGCGCAGGGCGCCCTCGGAGTGAACCATCTGTTCCAGTTCCAGCGCGTCGAAGATCGCTTCGAGAATGGCCAGTCCGGCCGGGAAGATGGTCCGGCGGTCCGGCTTGATCCCCTCCAGATCGAGCTTCTCCACGTCGCCGAGCTTGAGCACCTTGCGCTTCAGCCAGGCCAGTCCGTCCGGGCTTATCTCGCCGTTGCCGTGGCCGCCGGCCTTGATCGCCAGCGCCACTGCGCGGATGGTGCCGGAGGCGCCGACCGCCTGTTGCCAGCCGAGGCGCCGCAGGCTGTTCTCGATGCCCATCAGTTCCAGGCGTGCGGCGGTGTACGCCTGGGCGTAGCGGGCCGGGGTGATCTTGCCGTCGCGGAAGTAGCGTTGGGTGTAGCTGACGCAACCCATCTGCAGGCTTTCCCGCAGCTCGGACTCGAAACCCTGGCCGATGATGAACTCGGTGCTGCCGCCGCCGATGTCGCTGACCAGCCGGCGACCGCCGCTGTCGGGCATGCTGTTGGCGACGCCGAGGTAGATCAGGCGGGCTTCCTCGCGGCCGGAGATGACTTCCACGGGATGGCCGAGAACCTCTTCCGCACGACGGATGAAATCGCTGCGGTTGCGCGCCTCGCGCAAGGCGTTGGTCGCGACCACGCGTACGGAACCCTGGGGCATGCCGCTGATGAACTGGGCGAAGCGGCGTAGGCAGTCGAGGCCACGCTGGGTGGCCTCCTCGCTGAGATTGCGCTCCTCGTCGAGGCCGGCGGCCAGTTGAACCTTCTCGCCCAGCCGTTCGAGGATGCGGACTTCGCCGTGGATATTGGCCTTGGCCAGACAGAGGTGGAAACTGTTGGAACCCAGGTCCAGGGCGGCAATCAGCGGGAATGCCTCGGCAGGTTTTTGCGGCATGCTTTGCAAGTCCATTGGAAAACTGCGCCATCCTGCCACGATAGGGCGAGGGTCGCCAATGCGGCAGCCGATCAATCGGGAATCAGCCGACCAACGATAGAGACTCTCAATCGGCTGCGCCTTCCGGCGAGGGTCAAGGCGGGATATGATGGTCGGCACTTTCGCGTTTCAATTCGCGTCCGACTACGGAGAGATTTCATGAGCGAACATATCGTCAACGTTACTGATGCCAGCTTCGAGCAGGACGTGCTGAAGGCCGACGGCCCTGTGCTGGTGGACTACTGGGCCGAGTGGTGCGGTCCGTGCAAGATGATCGCGCCGGTGCTGGACGAAGTCGCCAGGGACTATCAGGGCAAGCTGAAGGTCTGCAAGCTGAACATCGACGAGAACCAGGACACTCCGCCGAAGTACGGCGTGCGTGGCATCCCTACCCTGATGCTGTTCAAGGACGGCAATGTCGAGGCGACCAAGGTCGGCGCACTGTCCAAGTCGCAGCTGGCGGCCTTCCTCGACGCCAATATCTGAGCCGGGCCCAGGCCTCGCTGGAAAGCCCCGCGATTCGCGGGGCTTTTTTTTGCGTTTCTATAGACGCCACGCGGCCACGGTGTTAAATTCGGGTTCGCGACGTTTTTTCCGTCGCCTTCTGCATGCCGTCCCGGACGCACTTCCTACTCGAACTTTCTAGCGCTCCTGTCGCCCCCTTGCGACACGGCTTTCCCAAGCTCGACGCTTTCTCCAATTCCTCTTTCTGCGTACCTATCTCTTTCCTATGAATCTGACCGAACTCAAGCAAAAGCCGATTGCCGAACTGCTGGAAATGTCCGATGCCATGGGCCTGGAAAACATGGCCCGTTCGCGCAAGCAGGACATCATCTTCGCCCTGCTGAAGAAGCACGCGAAAAGTGGTGAAGAGATCTCCGGCGATGGCGTGCTGGAGATTCTTCAGGACGGCTTCGGCTTCCTGCGCTCCGCCGACTCTTCCTACCTGGCCGGCCCCGACGACATCTATGTCTCGCCGAGCCAGATCCGGCGCTTCAACCTGCGCACGGGCGACACCATCATCGGCAAGATCCGGCCGCCGAAAGAGGGCGAACGCTACTTCGCCCTGCTCAAGGTCGACTCGATCAACTTCGATCGTCCGGAGAATGCGAAGAACAAGATTCTCTTCGAGAACCTGACGCCGCTGTTCCCCAACGAGCGGATGAAGATGGAAGCCGGCAACGGCTCCACCGAAGACCTGACCGGCCGCGTCATCGACCTCTGCGCGCCGATCGGCAAGGGCCAGCGCGGCCTGATCGTGGCGCCGCCGAAGGCGGGCAAGACCATCATGCTGCAGAACATCGCCAGCAACATCACCCGCAACAACCCCGAATGCCACCTGATCGTCCTGCTGATCGACGAGCGCCCTGAGGAAGTGACCGAAATGCAGCGCACCGTGCGCGGCGAAGTGGTCGCCTCGACCTTTGACGAACCGCCGACCCGTCACGTACAGGTCGCCGAGATGGTGATCGAGAAGGCCAAGCGCCTGGTCGAGCACAAGAAGGACGTGGTCATCCTGCTCGACTCCATCACCCGTCTGGCGCGGGCCTACAACACCGTGATCCCCAGCTCCGGCAAGGTGCTCACCGGCGGTGTCGACGCCCATGCCCTGGAGAAGCCGAAGCGCTTCTTCGGCGCCGCGCGGAACATCGAAGAGGGCGGTTCTCTTACGATTCTCGCCACGGCGTTGGTGGAAACCGGCTCGAAGATGGACGAGGTGATCTACGAGGAATTCAAGGGTACCGGCAACATGGAACTCCCATTGGATCGCAAGATCGCCGAGAAGCGCGTGTTCCCGGCCATCAACATCAACCGTTCGGGTACCCGCCGCGAAGAGCTGCTGACCAGCGAGGACGAGCTCCAGCGCATGTGGATCCTGCGCAAGATCCTGCACCCGATGGACGAGATCTCCGCGATCGAATTCCTCATCGACAAGCTCAAGCAGACCAAGACCAACGATGAGTTCTTCGATTCGATGAAACGGAAGTAGTCTTCCAGGGAATTGAAGAAGGCGCTCCGGTTTGACCGGAGCGCCTTTTTTCATGCCTGGAGAAAAATAGATGTCGAGCCTGCCTTATCGAAGAGATATCGATGGATTGCGCGCACTGGCCATCTTGTCGGTGGTGTTCTATCACTTGGGCTTGGGCGGTTTCACCGGCGGCTATGTCGGCGTCGATGTCTTTCTGGTGATTTCCGGCTACCTGATCACTTCGATCATCCGGCGCGATCGGCAGGCCGGGCGTTTCAGCTTCGTCGATTTCTGGGCTCGCCGGGCGCGACGCATCCTCCCCGCTTTGTTCGTTATGATGGCCGTCAGCCTGGCGGCCGGCTGGTTCCTGATGGAGCCGCGGGACTACGAGCAACTGGGTCGTGCGGTGCGTTACCAGACGATGTTCGCCTCGAACATCCTGTTCTGGAAGCAGGATGGCTATTTCGACGCCGCGTCCGAATTCAAGCCGCTATTGCATACCTGGTCGTTGTCGGTGGAAGAGCAGTTCTACATTCTCTTCCCTCTACTGCTGGCCGCGATCTCCGGGCGTCTGCTGCGCTGGCGGCTCGCCATCCTCCTCGCGGTCCTGGCGCTATCGCTGGCGGCCAGCGTCTGGGCGGTGAACCAGCGACCTGGCAGTGCATTCTTCCTCCTGCCGATGCGCGCCTGGGAACTCCTGGCGGGTGCCGCGCTGGCATTGCTGCCGGGCGGTAGCCGCGGTCATTCGCAGTGGTCCCTGCAACTGGCGGCCACCCTCGGGATAGCGGCGATTCTCCTGCCGGTGTTCTTCTACGACAGCGACACTCCCTTCCCCGGCCTCGCGGCGCTGCCGGCGGTGCTTGGCACCGCCCTGCTGATCTGGGCCAACGGCGCCGGCGACACCTGGGTTCGCCGCCTGCTGGGCTGGCAACCGCTGGTCTGGTTCGGTCTGATCTCCTATTCGCTGTACCTCTGGCACTGGCCACTGTACGTCTTCGTCCAGTACCACGCACTGGAAACCCTGGGCCTGCCGGCACGTCTGGGGTTGCTGGCGGCGAGCATCGGCCTGGCGGCACTGTCGCTGTACTACGTCGAGGCACCGTTCCGCGAGCGCAAGCTGTTCGCCGGGCGCCGGCAGATGCTTGGCGCGGCGCTGTGCAGCTTGCTGCTGCTGGGAGTCGTCGGCCAGTTGGTGCGGCATTACGACGGCGTGCCGTCGCGTCTTTCCGAGGAAGCCTTGCGTTATGCCAAGGCGTCCAAATGGCGCGATGGGCAGACCGACTGCATGTTCGACAAGAAGGCGCTCAGTCAGGAAAGCATCTGCCGCTTCCCGGCGGAACTGGCTGCCGAACGACCGCTGCTGGTCAGTTGGGGCGACAGCCATTCCGCGGCGTTGAGCCCGCTGCTGCGCGAACTGGCTGCCAGTCGCCGACTGCCGATCTGGCAGGCTTCGCTGGCGGGCTGTCCGCCGTTGCTGGGGATGTTGGAAAAGGACAATTGCCTGCGTTTCAATCAGCAGATGCTCGAGTTCGTCGAACAGCAGCGGCCGGGCGGGGTGATCCTCGCCGGGCGCTGGGACATGTATGTCTACGGCGACTCGCAGGACGGCACCCGCAACATTCTCCGCGAGCCGGACGACACGCCGGACAGCTCGATCGCCGAGGCGCTGCTGCGGCAACGCCTGAGCGGGATGATCGAAAGGCTGAACGCGGCCGACGTACATGTCTGGCTGGTCAAAGACGTACCGCTGCTGCCATTCAAGGCACCGGCGCGGCTGGTGCGGCTGAGTCTGAGCGGGGAGGATGTCGGGCGCGCACGTTTTCCCTTCGCTGAGCACACTGCGCGCGTCGCCTACGTGAATGCGCTGTTCGATGCGCTGGCCGAAGGCAACCCGCGGGTGAGCGTGATCGACCCCTCCAGCGTGCTCTGCGATGGCCTGGATTGTTTCGCCGAACGTGATGGCTGGTCGCTGTACATGGATAACAACCACCTTTCGACCCAGGGGGCCCATGAACTCGGGCCTTTGTTCGAGCCGATGCTACAGAGCCTCGACGACTCGCGGATCGCCAGCCAGCAGTGACCGAATGCCGCGTTTGCCTGCTGCCGGATGGGCCGGGAGCAGGTAGGATGTGGGGTCTTGCAGTGAATGGTTAGGCCAATGACGTTCAAGGATCTCCGCGATTTCATCGCCCAGCTGGAGCAGCGCGGTGCGTTGAAGCGCATCCAGGTGCCGATTTCCCCCGTGCTCGAGATGACCGAGGTGTGCGACCGCACGTTGCGCGCCAAGGGCCCGGCATTGCTGTTCGAAAAGCCGACCGGCTTCGACATGCCGGTACTCGGCAACCTGTTCGGTACGCCGGAGCGCGTGGCGCTGGGCATGGGCGCCGAGGACGTCGGCGCGCTGCGCGAGATCGGCAAGCTGCTGGCGCAACTCAAGGAGCCCGAGCCGCCGAAGGGCCTCAAGGACGCCTGGGCCAAGCTGCCGATGTACAGGAAGGTCCTGTCCATGGCGCCGAAGGTGCTCAAGGACGCCCCCTGCCAGGAAGTGGTCGAGGAGGGCGAGGACGTCGACCTCGGCCGGCTGCCGGTCCAGACCTGCTGGCCGGGCGATGTCGGGCCGCTGATCACCTGGGGCCTGACCGTTACCCGCGGGCCGAACAAGGAACGGCAGAACCTGGGCATCTACCGCCAGCAGGTGATCGGCCGCAACAAGGTGATCATGCGCTGGCTCAGCCATCGCGGCGGCGCACTGGACTACCGCGAGTGGTGCCAGAAGCATCCGGGCCAGCCCTATCCGGTAGCCGTGGCGCTGGGCGCCGATCCGGCGACCATCCTCGGTGCGGTGACGCCGGTGCCGGACACCCTTTCCGAATACGCTTTCGCCGGCCTGTTGCGCGGGCATCGTACCGAGCTGGTCAAGTGTCGCGGCAGCGACTTGCAGGTGCCGGCCAGCGCCGAGATCGTCCTCGAAGGGGTGATCCACCCCGGCGAGATGGCCGACGAAGGTCCCTATGGCGATCACACCGGCTACTACAACGAGGTCGATCGCTTCCCGGTGTTCACCGTCGAGCGCGTCACCCGCCGGCAGAAACCGATCTACCACAGCACCTACACCGGGCGTCCGCCGGACGAGCCGGCGATCCTCGGGGTGGCACTGAACGAAGTGTTCGTGCCGATCCTGCAGAAGCAGTTCCCGGAAATCGTCGATTTCTACCTGCCGCCGGAAGGTTGTTCCTACCGGATGGCGGTGGTGACCATGAAGAAGCAGTACCCAGGGCACGCCAAGCGCGTGATGCTCGGGGTCTGGTCGTTCCTGCGGCAGTTCATGTACACCAAGTTCGTCATCGTCACCGACGATGACATCGATGCGCGCGACTGGAACGATGTGATCTGGGCCATCACCACGCGGATGGACCCCAAGCGCGACACGGTGATGATCGACAACACGCCCATCGACTACCTCGACTTCGCCTCGCCGGTCTCCGGCCTCGGCTCGAAGATGGGGCTTGATGCCACCCACAAGTGGCCGGGCGAGACCAGCCGCGAATGGGGGCGCGCCATCGTCAAGGACGAAGCGGTGACACGGCGCATCGACGCGCTCTGGTCGAGCCTCGGGATCGACTGATGCGTATCGTCCTGCAACCGTCCGGCGCCTGCCTCGAGCTGCTGCCGGGGGAACGCATCCTCGATGGCGCCCGGCGGCTTGGCTACGACTGTCCGCAGAGCTGCCGCAACGGCAACTGCCATATCTGCGCGGCGCTGCTGGTGGAGGGGCGGGTACGCCAGAACGGCGAGGTACGCGATCATGGCGAACTCTTCACCTGCCTCGCCGAGCCGCTGGAAGACTGCGTGCTGCATTGGGACGGGGTGCTGGCGCCGGGTGAACTGCCTCTGCGCAAGCTGACCTGCCAGTTGAGCTTCTGCGAAGAGGTCGGCGGCGACGTCTACCGGGTCGGCCTGCGCGCGCCGGCCGGCAAGCCGCCACGCTATCACGCCGGGCAGTACCTGTTGCTGGAGCGTGACGGCGGCGACAGCGCGGCGTTTTCCCTGGCCTCCGCGCCGCATGCGGGACGCGACCTTGAGTTGCACATCCTGGCCAAGGAAGACAGTGCCGTCGCGCTGATCGCGCAGTTGCAGCGCGAGCGCCTGGCACGGATCCAGCTGCCGTTCGGCGACGCGCACCTGGCGGAACTGCCCGACGGTCCGCTGGTGCTGATCGCCGCGGGAACCGGCATGTCGCAGATGCACAGCCTGATCGAGCACTGCCGCGCCGCCGGCTTCGCCCATCCTGTACATCTCTACTGGGGCGTTCGGCGTCCGGAGGATTTCTACCGACTGCCGCACTGGACGGAGTGGGAAGGCCTGCCGAACCTGTTCCTGCACCGGGTGGTCAGCGACCTCTGTGGCTGGGAGGGGCGTTGCGGCTTGTTGCACGAGGCGGTGCGCGAGGATTTCGCCGACCTGTCGAGCCTGCATGTGTATGCCAGCGGCTCGCCGGCGATGGTCTACGCGACCCTGGATGCCCTGGTCGAAGCAGGGATGGACGCGCACCAGATGCGCGCCGACGTGTTCGCCTACGCGCCGCGGGACTGAACGCGGCTCCGGCCTGGCGCCGGAGCCGCCGCGTCATCCGCCGGCTTGCTGCGGCGCGGCCTGGACCGCGGGTTTGCGCAGGGTCAGGCAGAGGAACAGGATGGCCAGCAGGCAGGCGCCGATCAGCAGCTTGAAGCCACCGTCCCAGCCGAAGTGGTCCACCGTGTAGCCGACCAGGGCGTTGGCCGCCACCGAGCCGCCGAGGTAGCCGAACAGACCGGTGAAGCCGGCGGCGGTGCCGGCCGCTTTCTTCGGCGCCAGCTCCAGGGCCTGCAAGCCGATCAGCATCACCGGGCCGTAGATCAGGAAGCCGATCATGATCAGCGCGGCCATGTCGATCGCCGGGTTGCCGGCCGGGTTCAGCCAGTAGATCAGGGTGCCGACGGTCACCAGGATCATGAACACCACGCCGGTGGCGCCGCGATTGCCCTTGAACAGCTTGTCCGACAGCCAGCCGCAGAGCAGGGTGCCGGGAATCCCCGCCCATTCGTAGAAGAAGTACGCCCAGGACGACTTGTCGACGTTGAAGTGCTTGGCCTCCTTGAGGTAGGTCGGCGCCCAGTCGAGCACACCGTAGCGCAGCAGGTAGACGAACACGTTGGCCAGGGCGATGTACCAGAGCAGCTTGTTGCGCAGCACGTAGGTGACGAAGATCTCCTTGGTCGACAGCTCGCGCTCGTGGTGTTCGTCGTAGCCTTCGGGGTAGTCGTCCTTGTGCTTCTCGATCGGCGGCAGGCCGCAGGATTGCGGGGTGTCGCGCATGGCGAAATAGGCGAACACGGCTACGCCCACGGCGACGATGGCCGGCACGTAGAAGGCCGAGCGCCAGTCGCCGAACAGCGCCAGGCCGAGCAGGAACAGCGGGCCGATCAGGCCGCCGCCGACATTGTGGGCGACGTTCCACACCGAGACCACGCTGCCGCGCTCCTTCTGCGACCACCAGTGGACCATGGTCCGTCCGCTCGGCGGCCAGCCCATGCCCTGGGCCCAGCCGTTGATGAAGAGCAGGACGAACATGATGGCGACGCTGGAGGTAGCCCAGTGTGCGAATCCGAAAATGAACATCACCGCCGCCGACACCAACAGGCCGAACGGCAGGAAGACCCGTGGGTTGGAACGGTCCGAGACCAGGCCCATGATGAATTTCGACAGGCCGTAGGCGATGGCGATGGCCGACATCGCGACGCCCAGCTGGCCGCGACTGTAGCCGTCCTCGATGAGGTAGGGCATGGCCAGGGAGAAGTTCTTGCGCAGCAGGTAGTAACCCGCGTAGCCGATGAAGATACCGGCGAAGATCTGCCAGCGCAGGCGCCGGTAGGTGCTGTCCACCTCGGCATCGGGCAGTGGCGCCTGGTGTGGCGCGGGACGAAAGATTCCGAACATCGCGAACTCCGCTTGTTGTTGTGTCGCGCCTTTTTACGCGGTTGCGAACACTACATTTTTCGTAAATGAAAAAATAGCGGAAATGTTACAGGTTGAGTGCATTGGTCGGAAATAAGAAAGCCCCGGTCGGAAACCGGGGCCTTCATAGGGGAAAAACATCTGACAGCGTGGGCCTCGGCCGGTGTATCGCTCCGGCCCGCCATGCCTTTCTCCGCAGGGGCGGGAGGCAATACTCGCCGCCTTCGTGGCTCAGCGAACCTCCACCACCACCTTGCCGACCGCCTTGCGCTGGCCGAGGGCGTCGATGGCGTCACCGGCCCGTTCCAGCGGGAAGCGCTGCGACACCAGCGGTTTCAGCTTGCCTTCGGCGTGCCAGGCGAACAGCTGGCGGAAGTTGTCAGCGTTGTCCTGCGGCTGGCGTTGGGCGAACGATCCCCAGAACACGCCGACCAGCGAGGCGCCCTTGAGCAGGGTCAGGTTGGCCGGCAGCGAAGGGATGCTGCCGCTGGCGAAGCCGACCACCAGCATCCGTCCGTTCCAGGCGATGCTGCGGAAGGCCTCCTCGAACAGTTCGCCGCCCACCGGATCGTAGATCACATCGACGCCCTGGCCGCCGGTCAAGGCCTTGAGCTGCTCGCGCAGGCTACCTTCGCTGTAGTTGATCAGTTCGTCGGCGCCGGCGGCCTTGGCCACGGCGAGCTTGTCGGGGGTACTGGCGGCAGCGATCACCCGGGCGCCCATGGCCTTGCCGATCTCCACGGCAGCCAGCCCGACCCCGCCGGAAGCGCCGAGCACCAGCAGGGTCTCGCCGGGTTGCAGGTTGGCGCGCTGTTTCAGGGCGTGCATCGAGGTGCCGTAGGTCATGCCGAAGGCGGCGGCGCTGGCGAAGTCCATGCCTTCGGGTATCGGCATCACGTTATAGCCGGGCACCTTGACCTGCTCGGCGAAGCTGCCCCAGCCGGTCAGGGCCATGACCCGGTCGCCGGGCCTGACGTGGGCGACCTTTTCGCCGACCGCGGCGACCACTCCGGCCGCCTCGCCGCCCGGGGAGAAGGGGAAGGGCGGCTTGAACTGGTACTTGCCCTCGATGATCAGGGTGTCGGGGAAGTTGACCCCGGCGGCGTGCACATCGAGGAGGATTTCGTTCTTCGCCGGGCTCGGGCTGGCGATTTCTTCCAGGACCAGGCTGCTGGCCGGGCCGAAGGCTTTGCAGAGGACGGCTTTCATCGGGACGCTCCAGTTTGCGGTCCGGCCAGTGTAGGAGGGAGACGCCGGGGGTCAATCAGCATCGCCACAACTGATGGTTGTCCATAAACCCCGGGCTTGGGCCCGGCCGAGAGTCTGGCTATGCTTGCCGGCATTCGTCGAGGAGATGCGCCCGTGAGAACCCCCATTGCCCTGTCGCTGGCCCTGTGCCTGAGTCTGTTCCCGTCGTTCGCCTCGGCCGAGGAGGCCGCGCCGGAAGGCGAGGGCGCGAACAAGCCGGTCTACGTCGACCTGACCCCGGCGCTGGTCGGCAACTACGGCAGCGGGCCGCGCCTGCAGTACTACAAGGCCGACATCGCCCTGCAGGTGGCCGACAAGGACGCGGCGACCAAGGTCGAGCATCACGAGCCTTTGATCCGCAACCAGTTGATCATGCTGTTCGCCCAGCAGACCGACCAGAGCCTGGGTACGGTCGAGGCCAAGGAAAGCCTGCGCCAGGAGGCGCTGAAGCAGGTCCAGCAGACCCTCGAGCAGGAAGAGGGCAAGCCGCTGGTGACCGACCTGCTGTTCAACAACCTCATCGTCCAGCCCTGAGGTCAACTATCCGTTCTGTCCCGCGCTCCCGGATGCGAGGCACCGGGGATTCTGCTTTCCTGTGAGGTTCGGTCGGGCGCGTCTGACGTGCATCAACACCTGCGCGCCGCCCTGGAGGGACAATCGAGCCAGTGAAGTCCGCGGCGGCCGCGCTTTCCAGCGTGAGCGTCATCGCCGCGGCCTGGCCGAACGTGCGAGGAGAAGGGATGAAACAGGAAAGCAAACGGTGGCTGAGCCGTGCCCTGGTCGTGGCGGCGCTGCTCGGCGTAGGCGTGCTGGTCTGGCAGGTATCGCGACCGACCGGCCTGGGCGAGGGATTCGCCAGCGGCAACGGACGCATCGAGGCCACCGAGGTGGACGTGGCGGCCAAGCTTCCCGGGCGGGTCGCCGAGATCAAGGTCGACGAGGGCGACTTCGTCAAGGCCGGCGAAATCGTCGCGCGGATGGATACTCAGGTGCTCGAGGCGCAGTTGGCCCAGGCCCAGGCCCAGGTGCGCCAGGCGGAGAACGCCAAGCTCACCGCGACCTCGCTGGTGGCCCAGCGCGAGAGCGAGAAGAGCACCGCCCAGGCCGTGGTGGCGCAGCGCCAGGCCGAGCTGACAGCGGCGCAGAAGCGCTTCACCCGTACCGAGGCGCTGGTCAAGCGCAATGCCCTGCCGCAACAGCAACTCGACGACGATCGGGCGACCCTGCAGAGCGCCCAGGCGGCGTTGTCCGCGGCACGCTCGCAAGTGATTTCGGCGCAGGCGGCGATCGAGGCCGGGCGTTCCCAGGTAATCGAGGCGCAGTCGGCCATCGAGGCGGCCAAGGCCAGCGTCGCCCGGCTCCAGGCGGATATCGACGACAGCCTGCTCAAGGCGCCGCGCAACGGCCGCGTGCAGTACCGCGTGGCACAGCCGGGGGAAGTGCTGCCGGCCGGTGGCAAGCTGCTCAACATGGTCGACCTGGCCGACGTCTACATGACTTTCTTCCTGCCATCCATGCAGGCCGGCAGGGTCGGACTGGGCCAGGAAGTGCGCTTGGTGATCGACGCGGTGCCGGACTACGTGATCCCGGCCAAGGTGTCCTATGTCGCCAGCGTCGCCCAGTTCACCCCGAAAACGGTGGAAACCGCCAACGAGCGGGAGAAGCTGATGTTCCGGGTCAAGGCGCGGCTCGATCCGGCGCTGCTGGAAAAATACATCACCTACGTCAAGACCGGCGTGCCCGGAATGGCCTACCTGCGACTGGACCCTGAGGTCGAGTGGCCGGCCAACCTGCAGATCAAGGTTCCGCAATGACCGCTGGCGGGAGCGGCGTGGCGAGCCTCCGGGGCGTTTCGCTGCGCTACGGCGAGACGCGCGCGGTGGACGATGTCAGCCTGGATATCCCGGCCAACCGCATGGTCGGCCTGATCGGTCCGGACGGGGTCGGCAAGTCCAGCCTGCTGGCGCTGTTGGCCGGCGCACGGAAGATGCAGGATGGCGAGATCCGCGTGCTCGATGGCGACATGCGCGACCGCCGCCACCGCCGGGCGGTCTGCCCGCGCATCGCCTACATGCCCCAGGGGTTGGGCAAGAACCTCTACCCGACGCTCTCGGTGTTCGAGAACGTCGACTTCTTCGGTCGGCTGTTCGGCCACGACAAGGCCGAGCGCGAGCGGCGCATCGCCGATCTGCTGCAAAGCACCGGATTGGCGCCGTTCGCCGAGCGTCCTGCGGGCAAGCTGTCCGGCGGCATGAAGCAGAAGCTCGGGCTGTGCTGCGCGCTGATCCACGATCCCGACCTGCTGATCCTCGACGAGCCGACCACCGGCGTCGACCCGCTGTCGCGCAACCAGTTCTGGGAGCTGATCGGCCGTATCCGCGCGGGCCGCGAAGGCATGAGCGTGCTGGTCGCCACCGCCTACATGGAGGAAGCCGAGCGCTTCGACTGGCTGGTGGCGATGGACGATGGAAAGGTCCTGGCCACCGGTACGCCGCAGGAGTTGCGCGAGCGTACCGGGACGCAGAGCCTCGAGTCGGCGTTCATCGCCCTGCTGCCGGAAAGCAAGCGCGCCGGCCACCATCGATTGGTGATCCCGCCGCGACCGCAGAGCGAAGGCGCGCCGCGGATCGCCATCGAGGCCGAGGGCCTGACCTGTCGTTTCGGCGACTTCGTCGCGGTCGATCACGTCAGCTTCCGTATCGAGCGTGGGGAAATCTTCGGCTTCCTCGGCTCCAACGGCTGCGGCAAGTCCACCACCATGAAGATGCTCACCGGCCTGCTGCCGGCCAGCGAAGGCACGTGCGCGCTGTTCGGCCAGGCGGTGGACGCCAGCGACATGGCGACCCGTCGCCGGGTCGGTTACATGTCCCAGGCCTTCTCCCTGTATGCCGAGCTGAGCGTGCGGCAGAACCTGGTGCTGCACGCCCGGCTGTTCCACCTGCCGGCGGATGGCATCCCGGCACGGGTCGGCGAAATGCTCCGGCGCTTCGACCTGGAGAAGGTGGCCGACGAACTGCCCGACGACCTGCCGCTGGGCATTCGCCAGCGCCTGTCGCTGGCGGTGGCGGTGATCCACAAGCCGGAGATCCTGATCCTCGACGAGCCCACCTCGGGGGTCGATCCGGTGGCTCGCGACGGCTTCTGGGAACTGATGGTCGAGCTGTCGCGCCGCGACGGGGTGACCATCTTCATTTCCACCCACTTCATGAACGAGGCCCAGCGCTGCGATCGCATCTCGCTGATGCATGCCGGCAAGGTACTGGCCAGCGATACTCCCGATGAGCTGGTGCGCCAGCGCGGCCTGCCGACCCTGGAGGCGACCTTCATCGCGTACCTGGAAGAAGCCGCCGGCGCCGCCGCGCCAGCGCAACCGGCCGAGGCGCCGGCCGTCGCGGAGCAGCCCGGCGATGGCCAGGGGCGCCAGGCGCAACGCGAACGCTTCAGCCCCCTGCGGCTGTTCAGCTATGCGCGCCGCGAAGCCATGGAACTGCGCCGCGACCCGATCCGCCTGACCCTGGCCCTGCTCGGCACCGCGCTGCTGATGTTCATCATCGGCTACGGCATCAACATGGACGTCGAGGACCTCTCCTGGGCGGTCCTCGACCGTGACCAGACCACCACCAGCCAGGCCTATGCGCTGAACATCGCCGGCTCGCGCTATTTCGTCGAACATGCGCCGATCACCGACCCGGACGACCTCGACCGGCGCCTGCGCAGCGGCGAGCTGAGCCTGGCGGTGGAGATCCCGCCGAACTTCGGGCGCGATCTCAAGCGTGGCTCCGATCCGGCCATCGGCGTGTGGATCGACGGAGCGATGCCGACCCGTGCCAACACCGTGCTCGGCTACGTGCAGGGCCTGCACACCAGCTACCTGGCGGACCTCTCGCGGCAGGTGGGTGGGGCCGAGGCCAGCGCGGCGGCCAGCACCGAGGTGCGCTATCGCTACAACCCCGACGTGGAAAGCCTGAAGGCGATGGTGCCGGCGGTGATCCCGCTGCTGCTGATCATGATCCCGGCCATGCTCACCGCCCTCGGCGTGGTGCGCGAAAAGGAACTGGGCTCGATCACCAACCTCTATGTCACCCCGGTGACGCGCCTGGAGTTCCTGGTCGGCAAGCAGTTGCCTTACGTCGCCATGGGCATGATCAACTTCCTGCTGATGCTGGTCCTGGCCATCGTGGTATTTCGCGTGCCGCTCAAGGGCAGCTTCCTGGCGTTGACCATCGGCGCTTTCCTCTATGTGGTCACCAGCACCGGCCTCGGGCTGTTCCTCTCGACGTTCATGCGCAGCCAGATCGCCGCTGTATTCGGCGTGGCGATCGCCACCATGATCCCGGCGATCCAGTTCTCCGGGCTGATCCACCCGGTGTCCTCGCTGGAAGGTGCGGCGGCCTGGATCGGCAAGCTCTATCCGACCTCGCATTTCCTGGTGGTCAGCCGCGGCGCCTTTTCCAAATCGCTGGGCCTGCCCGATCTCTGGGCCTACTACCTGCCGCTTGCCGCTTCCATCGTGGTGCTGACCCTGCTCAGCGTGGCCTGCCTGAAGAAGCAGGAGGACTGAGCGATGCGCAGCCTGGCCAACATCTTCAACCTGGGCATCAAGGAGTTCCGCAGCCTCGGCCGCGACTACGCGATGCTGGCACTGATCGTCTGGGCCTTCACCCTGGGCGTCTACAGTTCCGCTACCGGTATTCCGGAAACCTTGCATCACGCGCCGATCGCGGTGGTCGACGAGGACCGCTCGCAACTCTCGTCGCGTATCGTCAATGCCTTCCAGCCCCCGTACTTCCGGCCGCCGGAAATGATCGGGCATGCCGAGATGGATCGCGGCATGGACGTCGGCCTGTATACCTTCACCCTCGATATTCCGCCGGACTTCCAGCGCGACGTGTTGGCCGGGCGCAAGCCCTCGATCCAGGTCAACGTCGACGCGACCCAGACCGGGCAGGCGTTCTCCGGCGCGGGCTACATCCAGAACATCGTCGCCACCGAGGTGCGCGAGTTCGTCAGCCGCTACCGCGCGGAGCCGAGCATGCCGGCGCAGATCGAGGTGCGCATGGAGTTCAACCCGAACCTGACCCAGGCCTGGTTCGGCGGGGTGATGGAAGTGATCAACCAGATCACCATGCTGTCGATCATCCTCACCGGCGCCGCGCTGATCCGCGAGCGCGAGCACGGCACCGTCGAGCACCTGCTGGTGATGCCGCTGTCGGCCTTCGAGATCATGATGGCCAAGGTCTGGTCGATGGGGCTGGTGGTGCTGGTGGCGGCGGGGCTCTCGTTGCAGTGGGTGGTGCGTGGCTGGCTGGACGTGCCGATCAGCGGCTCGGTGGGGCTGTTCCTGCTCGGCGCCGGATTGCATCTGTTCGCCACCACCTCCATGGGCATATTCCTCGGCACGGTGGCGCGCTCGATGCCTCAGCTCGGGCTGCTGACCATCCTCGTGCTGTTGCCGCTGAACATCCTTTCGGGCGGCAGCACGCCACGGGAAAGCATGCCGGAACTGGTGCAGAACATCATGCTGGCGGCTCCGACCACGCATTTCGTCAGCCTGGCCCAGGCGATCCTGTTCCGCGGCGCCGGTTTCGACATCGTCTGGCCGCAGTTCGCCGGCATCGTGGCGATCGGTTCGGCGTTCTTCTTCGGCGCGCTCTGGCGTTTCCGCCGGACCATCTCGCAGATGGCCTGAGCGATGGCTTCAGCGTTTCGCCAGCGGCAGGATCGCCTGCCATTCCTCGGCGCTGACCGGCATCACCGAGAGACGGCTGCCCTTCTGCACCAGGGCGAGGTTGGCCAGGGCGTCCTGCGCCTTCAGCCGGGCCAGTGGAACGACCTCGGCGAAGGCTTCGACGAAGCTGACGTCGCGGGCGCTCCAGGGATTCTTCTCGGTGCTGGCCTTGGGGTCGTGGTAAGGGCTGGCGGGATCCAGGGCCGTGGGATCGGGATAGGCTTCGCCCTCGATGCGGGCGATACCGGCGATGCCGGGCTGCGGGCAACTGGAGTGGTAGAAGAAGAACAGGTCGCCGGGGTTCATGCTGCGGATGAAGTTGCGCGCCTGGTAGTTGCGCACGCCATCCCAGCGGGCGGTTCCGAGGCGCTGCAGGTCGCGGATCGAGAGTTCGTCCGGCTCGGATTTCATCAGCCAGTAGGCAGGCATGAACTTTGCTCCTCTTTCGTAGATGTACGTAGGAAACGTCTGCGCGTGACCACCGGTCGCCGGTGTAATTGCGTATGACTTCAGCTTATCGGAAAATGCCGTTTTTCAGCGGGGCAGGGTGCTCAGGCGATAAGATAATCGCAAGGACCGGCCTCGAAAATTGCCTGGAAGGGGGAGGCAATCGATGAAGCGCAAGCCAGACTTGCTGTGGGTTTTGGTCATCATCTTCGGACTTGGGGTCGTCACCACCGGTTATACCCAGAGCCTCTGGGAACGACAGGCCAGTACGCCCGCCCAGGTGACGCAACAGCCGTAAGACTCGCCGGGTATCGCATGGAACGCGGTACCCAGGGTTCTCCCTCCTTCCTAGCGTTTCCCTGCCACGTACCAGCCCGCATCGGTCACCGTTCCCGCCAGGGGAATGTCCCAGCTGGCCAGCGCCAGTCGATCCACCTTCTGACATTCATGGGCCAGGCCGATCAGCGTCGGTTTGTGACCATTTTTGCGCCTCGCCAGGTAGGCCAGGCTGCGGTCGTAGAAGCCGCCGCCCATGCCCAGGCGCCCGCCCTGTTCGTCGAACCCCACCAGCGGCAGCAGTACCAGGTCCAGCGCCCAGGCCTTGCGCTGGCGGCCGGCGTCGGCCAGCGGTTCGCTGATGCGGAAGCGGTTGCGGGTCCAGCGTTCGCCGCTGCCGACCCGCTGGAACACCATGCGCGTCCGCGGCCAGGGCGCCAGCACCGGCAGGTAGGTGGCCTTGCCGCGCTTCTGCGCCGCACGCAGCAGCGGACGCGGGTCGATCTCGCCGTCGTTGGGCAGGTACAGGGCGATATGGCGGGCACGGCGAAAAAGGGGATGCTGCGCCAGTTGTCGATAGAGGGCGCGGGCGGCGAGGCGTTGCTGCAGGGGGGAGAGCGCGCGGCGCGCCTGGCGGAGCTTGCGGCGCAGGGCCGGGCGGCTGAGGTCTTGCGATTCGATCATGTGGAAAGGTAGCTCCCCGGTCGTGCCGCTGTCGGGTTAGCCCTTGAACCCGAAAGTTCAAGGTGGCGGTTGCAGTAGACCTTAAGGCTTTCCGTCGTGCGGACATGCACACCGGTCCAACTGGCAACCTCCGTTGTTGCAGTTATCGGCTCAGGGACATCACCGACTGGCCAACACACCAGGGAGCGGAGGCCAGTATACCCGAATTGGCCGTGCCCGGGTCAGGCTTCGCCGGCATCGGCCGGATTCGCCAGGGCGCGGTCGACGCGATCGAGCAGTTCGCGCACGCGCTCGCGGGTCGAGCTGCTTTCCTGGTCCAGGCGCTCCTTGCGGTGCAGCAGGTCGTGGGTGATGTTGAGGGCGGCCATCACGGCAACCCGGTCGGCGCCGATGACTTTGCCGCTGGAGCGGATCTCGCGCATCTTGCCGTCCAGGTAACGGGCGGCGCTTTCCAGGTTGGCGCGCTCGTCGTCCGGGCAATTGATGCAGTATTCCTTGTCGAGAATCTGCACGGTGAGGGTATTCGACTGGCTCATGTGTCCTGCTCCAAGGCTTTCAGACGCAAAATCATCGCTTCGACCTTGTGTCTCGCCATTTCGTTCTTTTCGATCAGATGAGCGCGCTCTTCGCGCCAGGACTTTTCGTTCGCCCGCAGCAGCCGGTTCTCCGCCTTGAGCTGTTCCAGCTTCTGGAGCAGCTGGTCGAACTTGGCCGTCAACAATTGCAGATCGGCGTCTTCCATGGGCTCTCGCTTGGGAATTGGGGTGATTGGACAACTATATAGGATCGTCCCCGGTCGGGGCCAATGCCCCGGCCGGGCCGGCGCGCCGGCAACCGGTCGCATGGTCTTGCCGGGGCGGGCGGTGCTAGGATAACCATCTTCATTTCACGTGTAGCGCCCCAATGGCGCCCAGCCGTCAGGGTCCCGAGATGTCCACTCAGAATTCCGCCTACAGCGCCTTTTCCTCCCTTCTCGCCGAGGCGGCCATGCCGGTCTCGCCGGCCGAACTGCACGGCCATCTGCTGGGTCGGGTCTGCGCCGGCGCCGGCTTCGACGAGGCCGCCTGGCAACACGCTGCCGCCGAACTGCTCGGCGGCGCGCCGGGCGAACGACTCAAGGCCGCGTTGTCCGGCCTGCTCGGCATGGTCCGGCAGGACTTTTCCGCCGGCGAGGTCGCCGTCGTCATGCTCCTGCCCGACGACGAAACCCCGCTCGCCCAGCGCACCGAGGCGCTCGGCCAATGGTGCCAGGGTTTCCTCGCCGGCTTCGGCCTCACCGCCCGCGAAGGCAGCCTGACCGGCGAAGCCGAGGAAGTGCTGCAGGACATGGCCGCCATCGCCCAGGTCCAGGGCCAACTGGAAGACAGCGAGGACGGCGAGACGGACTATATGGAAGTCATGGAATACCTGCGGGTCGCTCCGTTGCTGCTGTTCGCCGAGTGCGGCAAGCCGCTGGAGCCCGCTCCCAAGCCTTCACTGCACTGAGGTTTCTGCATGATCCGTATCCCCAAGTCGGAGTACGCCCGTCGGCGCAAGGCGCTGATGGCGCAGATGGAACCCAACAGCATCGCTATCCTGCCGGCGGCGCCGATGTACATCCGCAATCGCGACGTCGAGCATGTCTACCGCCAGGACAGCGACTTCCAGTACCTCACCGGCTTCCCCGAGCCGGAGGCGGTGATGGCGCTGATTCCCGGCCGTGCCCACGGCGAATACGTGCTGTTCTGCCGCGAGCGGGATCCGGAGCGTGAACTGTGGGACGGCCTGCGCGCCGGCCAGGACGGTGCGATCGGCCAGTACGGCGCCGACGACGCCTTTCCCATCGGCGATATCGACGACATCCTGCCCGGCCTGATCGAAGGCCGCGACCGGGTCTACTACGCCCTTGGCGCCAATCCCGACTTCGACCGCCGGCTGATGGACTGGATCAACGTGATCCGCTCCAAGGCCCGCCAGGGCGCGCAGCCGCCGAACGAGTTCGTTGCCCTCGACCACCTGCTGCACGACCAGCGGCTGTACAAGAGCGCCAACGAAGTGAAGGTCATGCGCTACGCCGCCGAGGTCTCCGCCCGGGCGCACATCCGGGCGATGGAGGTGTGCCGGCCGGGGCTGTTCGAGTACCACCTGGAAGCCGAGCTGGAATACGAGTTCCGCAAGGGCGGGGCGAAGATGCCGGCCTACGGCTCGATCGTCGCCGCCGGACGCAACGCCTGCATCCTGCACTACCGCGAGAACGATGCGGCGATCAAGGACGGCGACCTGATCCTGATCGATGCCGGCTGCGAGATCGACTGCTACGCCAGCGACATCACCCGTACCTTCCCCGCCAATGGCCGCTTCAGCCCCGAGCAGAAGGCGATCTACGAACTGGTGCTGGAAGCCAACATGGCGGCGTTCGACTACATCGCCCCCGGTCGCCACTGGAACGAGGCCCATGAGGCCACCGTACGGGTCATCACCGCCGGGCTGGTGCGCCTGGGCCTGCTGGAGGGCGACGTCGACGAGCTGATCGCCCACGAGGCCTACAAGGCTTTCTACATGCACCGCGCCGGCCACTGGCTGGGGATGGACGTGCACGACGTCGGCGAGTACCGCGTCGGCGGCGAATGGCGGGTGCTCGAACCGGGCATGGCGATGACCGTCGAGCCGGGCATCTACATCGCCCCGGACAATACCTCGGTGGCGAAGAAGTGGCGCGGTATCGGCGTACGCATCGAGGACGACGTGGTGGTCACCCGCAATGGCTGCGAAGTGCTGACCAACGGCGTGCCGAAGACCGTCGCCGAGATCGAGGCGCTGATGGCCGCGGCCAAGAGCGAGGCAGCCTGAGGTGACGATGAGCAAGGTCAACCTGGCGATCATCGGCGGGGGCCTGGTCGGCGCCTCGCTGGCGCTGGCCCTGCAGGCCGGCGCTCGGGAGCGCGGCTGGTCGATCGTGCTGATCGAACCCTTCGCCCCCGGCAATGCCTACCAGCCCAGCTACGACGCCCGCTCTTCGGCGCTGTCTTACGGCAGCCGGCAGATCTACGAGCGACTCGGCCTGTGGCCGGCGATCGCCGAGCGCGCCGAGCCGATCCTGCATATCCATGTTTCCGACCGCGGCCGCTTCGGCGCCACCCGCCTGACCGCCATCGAGGAAGGCGTGCCGGCGCTGGGCTACGTGGTGGAGAACGCCTGGCTCGGCCAGTGCCTGTGGAAGGCGCTCGACCCCGAGGTGGTGCGCTGGCACTGCCCGGCCGAAGTGAAGACCCTGGAAGCCCGGGAGGGCGGTTACCGGCTTACCCTCGACGACGAGACGCAACTCGATTGCGAGCTGGCGATCCTCGCCGATGGCGGTCGTTCCGGGCTGCGCGAACAACTCGGCATCGCCGTGGAGCAGACGCCGTACCGGCAGACTGCGCTGATCGCCAACGTATCGCCCTCCGAGGCGCACCTCGGGCAGGCCTTCGAGCGCTTCACCCCCAGCGGTCCGATGGCCCTGCTGCCGTTGCCGGAGAACCGTTGCGCGCTGATCTGGACCCGCCCAGGCAAGGACGCCGAACGTCTGCGTGGCCTCGATGACGCGGCCTTCCTCGGCGAGCTGCAGGCTGCCTTCGGCTACCGCCTCGGCGCCTTCCGCCAGGTCGGCGCACGGCACTGCTACCCCTTGCACCTGGTCGAGGCCCGCGAGCAGGTGCGTCCGCACCTGGTGGTGCTGGGCAACGCTGCGCACAGTCTGCACCCCATCGCCGGCCAGGGCTTCAACCTGTCGTTGCGCGACACCCTGGCGCTGGTCGACGCCCTGCTCCACGACGACGCGCCGCTGGGCGAGTTCGCCGTGCTGCAGCGCTACCTCGATGGGCAGCGCCTGGACCAGCAGATGACCGTCGGCTTCTCCGACCGGGTGACCCGGCTGTTCTCCAACGACCGCGCGCTGCTCGGTGCCGGGCGCAACCTCGGCCTGCTCGGGCTCGACCTGCTGCCGCCGGCCAAGCGCTGGTTCGCCCGTCAGGCCATGGGCCTCGGCGCGCGGCCGCTGTAGCGCCATGCCGGTCTGGTCGAGGGCGCGCAAGGCCCGCCTGCTGCGCTTCGCCATGAACCTCTACCCGCCCTTCCTGGGGGCGGGCATCCGTGTGCGGCACATCGCCGGCGATTTCCGCGAGGTTCGGGTGCGCATGGGCCTGAACCGGCTCAATCGCAACTATGTAGGCACCCAGTTCGGTGGCAGCCTCTACGCGATGACCGACCCGTTCTTCATGCTGATGCTGATGGAGAACCTGGGCCGCGACTACGTGGTCTGGGACAAGGCGGCCAACATCGAGTTCGTCAGCCCGGGCAAGGGCCCGGTGCATGCGCATTTCAGCATCGACCAGAAGCTGCTCGACGAGGTCCGTGAGCGGACCGCCGGCGGCGAAAAGTACCTGCCCCGGCTGCACGCCGAAGTGCGCGACGACGCCGGCACCCTGGTGGCGCGGGTTCAGAAAACCCTGTACGTGCGGCTCAAGCCGCGCCTGCGGAACGCGGCCTGAAGAGGGCCCACGAGTGGAGAACGAGGATATGCACGCGGATCTGGTCATCGTCGGCGCCGGCATGGTCGGTAGCGCCCTGGCCCTGGCCCTGGAGGGCAGCGGCCTGGAGGTGCTGCTGGTGGACGGCGGCTCGCTCGACGTGGCGCCATTCAAGCCGGAGGCGCCCTACGAGCCGCGGGTCAGCGCGCTGTCCGAAGCCAGCCGGCGGATTCTCCAGCGCCTGCACGCCTGGGACGGCATCGTCGCGCGCCGCGCCGAGCCCTATCGCGAGATGCAGGTGTGGGATGGCTCCGGCACCGGGCGGATCGGCTTCAGCGCCGCCAGCGTGCACGCCGAGGTGCTCGGCCATATCGTCGAGAACCGGGTGGTGCAGGACGCCCTGCTGGAACGCCTGCACGATTCCACCACCGGCCTGCTGGCCAACGCGCGCCTGGAACAGATGCGCCACTCCGGCGACGACTGGCTGCTGACCCTGGCCGACGGCCGTCAGCTGCGCGCGCCGCTGGTGGTCGCCGCCGACGGCGCCAACTCGGCGGTACGCCGCCTGGCCGGCTGCGCCACCCGCGAATGGGATTACCTGCACCACGCCATCGTCACCAGCGTGCGCTGCGAGAACGCGCACCGCGCAACCGCCTGGCAGCGCTTCACCGACGACGGCCCGCTGGCCTTCCTGCCCCTGCCGGACCGCGGCGACGAACACTGGTGCTCGATCGTCTGGTCGACCACCCCGGAACAGGCAGAACGGCTGATGGCGCTGGACGAGGATGGCTTCCGCGCTGCCCTCGGCGAAGCTTTCGAACGGCGCCTGGGCGCCATCCTGCATGCCGACCGGCGCCTGTGCATCCCGCTGCGCCAGCGGCACGCCAAGCGTTACGTCGAGCCGGGCCTGGCGCTGGTCGGCGACGCTGCGCACACCATCCACCCGCTGGCCGGACAGGGCGTGAACCTGGGTTTCCTCGATGCGGCGGTGCTGTCCGAGGTCCTGTTGCACGCCCTGGAGCGCGGCGAACGGCTTGCCGACGAACGCGTGCTGAGTCGCTTCGAGCGGCGGCGGATGCCGTACAACCTGGGCATGATGACGGCAATGGAAGGCTTCGAACGCCTGTTCCAGGCCGACCGGTTGCCGCTGCGCTGGCTGCGCAACGCCGGCCTGCGCCTGGTCGACAGCCATCACGAGGCGAAGGCGCTGTTCGTCCGCCAGGCGCTTGGCCTCAGCGGCGACCTGCCGGCGCTGGCACGAGTCTGAGCGGGGCGGCTCCCCTGACGGGAGGGCCGCCAGTCCTCAGAACAGCGCCGCGCAGTCACGCATGACCTGCGCCTTGTTGCGCAGGTAGAGCCCGAACAGGTTGCGCGCGGCTTCTTCGTTCACCTCGATTTCCATCGCCTCGACGAAGGCGTTCACCGCCGCCGTGGCGTGGGCGAAGTGATTGCTCTCGGTGCCGCCGGTGTGCACCGTTACCCAGGCCACGGTGGCGCGGGCGCGTTCGGCGGGTACGCCCATGTCGCGGCTGAACCATTCCTTGTACAGCGGGTGGATGTACTCCACCTCGCCGTGGGTATAGACCTCGTGTACCAGCGTGGTCAGCAGTCCCTGCATCAGGTCGCGCTCGCGCAGGCGCTGGCGGTCGGTCCAGTCCTTGAACGCCTGCGCCGAAGGCAGGCAGTTCTCGCGCAGCAGCCAGCGGTCGTCGCCGCAAAGGGTGGTGGCCATGGTGTAGAAAAGATCGGCATGCACGGTGTTGCCGAGGGCGCCGAGGTCTTCGTCGGTGATCCGTTGCAGGCTGCCGCAGGCTCGATAGAGCTGGTCTGCCGCTGCCGAACCCTGTTCCGAACGGGCCAGCAGGGTAAGGCGATTGGCCAGTCCGGAAACGCTGGCCGCCGAGTTGTTGGTCTTCGACCAACTGGCGAAGAACTTGCGCAGCGGCTCGACCGCCTGGCGCCGGGCGGTGACCCGGGCGAAGGCGTCCTCAATGTCCAGCAACGACGCCGTCTCGTCCCAGAAGGCCCGGAACAGTGCGTGGCGCAGGGTTCCGGCGGGCATGTCGTTGAGGACCGGCTCGATGACGCCGAGCAGCTTGCTGTGGGGGGTGATGACATGGTTCATGGCTAACCTCCTGTCGGTTCTTGTTGTTCTTGCGATGGTTACGGTCTTCCTTGCGACGCGCGCAGGGCCGCGCGTTCGGCCTGTGGTGCGGACCCGCCGTAGCGGGTCATCAGCAACGGCAGCAACTGGGCCAGGAGGATCAGGCCCAGGCAGCCCGGCCAGCCCCAGCGGTCCCAGAATGGCGCCGGCAGCACCGCGCCGAGGCTGCCGCCGGCGTAGTAGCAGGTCAGGTAGAGGCCGACGGCGCCGGCCTTGTCGGTCCCGGCGTTGCTGGCGGTGAAAGCGTTGACCGTGGACTGCGCGAGGAACACGCCGGTGGCGCTGAGAGCCAGGCCGACGAGAATCGTCGGCAGGCCCGGCGCCAGGGTCAGCAGCGAGCCGCAGACGCCCAGCAGCGATGCGCCCAGCAGCAACTGGCTGTGCGGGCGGGCGCGGGCCAGGCGGCCGCTGGCGGGAATCACCAGCAGGGCGAGGAGGAACACCGCGTAGATCGAGCCGAGCTGAGCGGTGTCCAGGCTGTACGGCGGACGGCTGAGATGGATGCCGATATAGGTGAACATGGCGACCTGGGAAAAGAGGACACAGAACCCCACCGCGTAGGACGACAGCAGCGGAGCCCGGAACAGTTCACGGGATACTAAGGGGCGTTTCCCGGGTGCGGGCGAGTGCCTGCCAGAATTGGCAGGGAGCAGCGCGCGGATGGCGACGGCGATGAGCAGGGTCAGCCCGGCGAGGATCCGGAAGGCGACGTGCCAATCCCATTCCTCGCTCAGCAGGCCGGTGAGGAAGCGTCCGGCGAAGCCGCCGAGGATGGTCCCGGCGACATAGAGGCTGGTCAGCTCGATGACCGCGCCGCCGCTCCAGCGCTCGCCGATGTAGGCCACGCTGCTGGCGAACAGCAGGGGAATCAGCATCCCCTCGGCGAAGCGCCAGAGCAGGAAGGCGGCGAAGCTGCCGGCATGGGCGGCCAGCAGCATGGGCACGCAGAGCAGGCTGGCGGCGAAGGCGATCACCCGGCTGCGCTCGCGACCGCCGCTGAGCCGGCCGACGAAGGGCGCGGCGAGGGCCACCGCCAGGGTGGTGGCGGTGATGCTCCAGTTCGATTGATGGGCGCTGATGTGGAAGCTCGCCGCCAGTTCGTCGAAGATGCCTTGGGTGGTATAGAGATTGAGGAACGCAGCGCAACCGCAGAGAAACAGCGCGAGGCGGGGGAAACCCTGGGACGAATTCATGGAACGCTCTGCCTGGACGAGAAACCCCCTGTTATAGGGGCGCTCCCGACGGGCTGGCCAATACCGATTCAGGACCGATCGATACCGAGGAACCGCATGCTCGACCTACGCCGCCTGCGCTGCTTCGCAGCCGTTGCCGAAACCCTGCATTTCGGCCGCGCCGCCCAGCGCCTGCACATGGCGCAGCCGCCCTTGACCCGGCAGATATCCGCGCTGGAGGAAGAGCTGGGCTTTCGCCTGTTCGACCGCTCCAGCCGGGCGGTGACCCTCACCGCCGAGGGCAGCCTGTTCCTGCCTTACGCACGCGGCCTGCTGGACCAACTGGAGCGCACCGCCGGCTTCGCCCGCAAGCTGGCGCAGGGGCTGGCCGGCCACCTGACCCTGGGCTACGCCAGCTCCATCGCCCTGTCGGACCTGTTCACCGAGGCGATCCGACTGTTCCGCGAGCGCCACCCGGAGGTGCAACTGGAGCTGCTCGAAGGCGCTTCGGCAGCGCAATGGGCGCAGATCGCCGAAGGCGGCATCGATGTGGGGCTGGGGCGCCTGCCGCCGCCGGAAGGCCAGGTCGGCATCGAGGTGCTGGCCTTGGGCGGCGAGCCGCTGGTGGTGGCGGTGCCCAACGGCGATCCGCTGGCGCGGCAAGAGCGGATCGACCTGTACGATCTGCGTGATCGGCCGCTGATCCTGTTTCCACTGGACTACGGCTCCGGTCTCAACGAACTGATCGAGCGCCTCTACCGGAAGGCCGGGCTGGCGCTGACGAGGGGACCGGCCGGACGCCAGATCACCTCGATCATCGCCCTGGTCGCGGCCGGCCAGGGCGTTGCCCTGGTGCCGCGTTGCAGCACCGCGCTGGCCCGGGCCGGAGTCGTCTATCGCCCGCTGGCCGAGCCCGAGGCGCTGGCCGATTTCCTCGTCTTCACCCGCCGCCATGGCCGCAGCGCCGCGGTGGAGGCGTTTCTCGCCATCCTCGGCGGCCTGGACGCAGGCGAAACACCCCGACACATTTAGTCGCGCGGGTTCGCAAGCGAGATTTCTTATCATTCGTGCCTACGTTCCGCTGACGAGGCTGTTCTTCATGCAGGCAAGCAAAGCTCTACTCGCCGCCCTGGCCCTGGGCATCACCGGCTTGGCCCAGGCCGCCGACGAAGTGGTGGTGTATTCCTCGCGCATCGACGAGCTGATCAAGCCGGTGTTCGATGCCTACACCAGCAAGACCGGCGTGAAGGTCAAGTTCATCACCGACAAGGAAGCGCCGCTGATGGCGCGGATCAAGGCCGAAGGCGCGAACACCCCGGCCGACCTGCTGCTCACCGTGGACGCCGGCAACCTCTGGCAGGCCGAGCAGATGGGCCTGCTGCAACCGTTCAAGTCGGCCACCATCGAACGGAACATTCCCTCGCAGTATCGTTCCAGCACCGATAGCTGGACCGGACTGTCGCTGCGCGCGCGGACCATCGTCTACTCCACCGAGCGGGTCAAGCCGGAAGAGCTGAGCACCTACGAAGCCCTGGCCGACAAGCAATGGGAAGGCCGCCTGTGCCTGCGCACGGCGAAGAAGGTCTACAACCAGTCGCTGACCGGGACCCTGATCGAGACCCACGGGGCGCAGAAGACCGAGGAAATCCTCCAGGGCTGGGTGAACAACCTGGCCACCGACGTATTCGCCGACGACAACGCGGTGATCCAGGCGGTGGACGCCGGCCAGTGCGACGTCGGCATCGTCAATACCTACTACTACGGACGCCTGCACAAGCAGAACCCGAACCTGCGGGTCAAGCTGTTCTGGCCGAACCAGGCCGACCGCGGCGTCCACGTCAACCTGTCGGGCATCGGCCTGACTCGCCACGCACCGCATCCCGAGGCAGCCAAGGCGCTGGTGGAATGGATGACCGGGCCCGACGCCCAGGCGCTGTTCGCCGGGATCAACCAGGAATTCCCGGCCAACCCGCAGGTCGCGCCGTCAGCCGAAGTCGCCAGCTGGGGCAGCTTCAAGGCCGACAGCATCCCGGTGGAAGTCGCCGGCAAGCGCCAGGCCGAGGCGATTCGCCTGATGGACCGCGCCGGCTGGAACTGACCGCCGGTTATACTCGGCGCCCCGGCTCGTCCGAGCGGGGCGTCGTTCGTTCCGCACCGAGGATTTCGTGGCCCATCCCGCTCCCCGCCGCTGGTACCCCATCACCTTCACCGTTGCCGCGCTGGTGCTGCTGCCGCTCAGCGTGCTGCTGCTGAGCTGGCTGGAGATCGACCGGGAAATCTGGAGCCACCTGTGGGATACCCAGTTGCCGCGCCTGCTCGGCAACACCCTGACCCTGGTGCTCGGCGTCGGCATCGGCGTGACTCTGCTCGGGGTCAGCCTAGCCTGGCTCACCAGCCTCTGCGAATTCCCCGGGCGGCGCTGGCTGGACTGGGCGCTGATGTTGCCGTTCGCGATCCCGGCCTACGTCCTGGCGTTCGTCTTCGTCGGCCTGCTGGATTTCGCCGGACCGGTGCAGAGCCTGCTGCGCGAGTGGTTCGGCAGCGGCCTGCGGTTGCCGCGCGTACGCTCCACCGGCGGGGTGATCCTGGTCCTGGTGCTGGTGTTCTATCCCTATGTCTACCTGCTCGCGCGCAGCGCCTTCATCGCCCAGGGCAAGGGCCTGATGGAAGCCGCGCGGGTCCTCGGCCTGTCGCCCTGGCAGGCGTTCCTGCGGGTCGCCCTGCCGATGGCGCGGCCGGCGATCGGCGCCGGCCTGGCGCTGGCGGTGATGGAAACCCTGGCCGACTTCGGCGCGGTATCGGTGTTCAACTTCGATACCTTCACCACCGCCATCTACAAGACCTGGTACGGCTTCTACAGCCTCTCCAGCGCCGCCCAGCTGGCCAGCCTGTTGTTGCTCGGGGTATGCCTGGTGCTGCTCGGCGAGCGCCACACGCGAGGCCGGGCCAAGGCCGCCAGCGAGCGTCCGCGCGGCGCGCCGCTGTACCGCCTGCGCGGCGCCAGGGCGCTGGCGGCGAGCGCCTGGTGCGGGCTGGTGTTCCTCTGCGCCTTCGTGATTCCCGTGGCGCAACTGGTTGTCTGGTTCTGGCGCCAGGGCCGTTTCGACCTCGACGAGCGCTACTGGGACCTGATCGGCCATACCCTGACGCTGGGCGGCATCGCCGCACTGGCGACGGTCGCCGTGGCCCTGCTGCTGGCCTTCGCCGTGCGCCTGGCGCCGACCCGCGCTATCCGCGGCGCGGTGGGCCTGGGCAACCTCGGTTATGCGCTGCCGGGCTCGGTCCTGGCGGTTTCGATCATGCTGGCCTTCAGTTGGCTGGACAATCACTGGGTGATCCCGCTTTCCAGCGCCCTCGGCGGCGCCGGCAAGCCGCTGCTGCTGGGCAGTCTGTTCGCCCTGCTGCTGGCCTACCTGATCCGTTTCATGGCGGTGGCCTACGGGCCGCTGGAAAGCGGGCTGGCGCGGATCCGCCCGTCGCTGCCGGAAGCCTCGCGCAGCCTCGGCGTGGGCGGCCCGCTGCTGTTCCTGCGGGTCTACCTGCCGCTGTTGCTGCCGGCCTCGCTGAGCGCCGGGCTGCTGGTCTTCGTCGACGTGCTCAAGGAGATGCCGGCGACCCTGCTGATGCGTCCCTTCGGTTGGGACACCCTGGCCGTACGGATCTTCGAGATGACCAGCGAGGGCGAATGGGCGCGCGCCTCGCTGCCGGCCCTGACCCTGGTGCTGGTCGGCCTGCTACCGGTGGTCGGGTTGATTCGTCGTTCTGCCCATCATTCCGATCGCTGAGCCTAGTATCCATGCAGGCCGTAGGGTCTATGCACAGATCGCGGCACGCTTCCATGGTGTCCTGCTCCGGGGCTTGCGGCTACAATGCGCGCGATTTCGTGCCGGCGGCCCCTGCCGACGGCACCCGCTACGCCCGGAAGGAGAATACCCATGGGATTGCGCACCCCGCTTTACGAGCTGCACGTCGCGCTCGGCGCCAAGATGGTCGATTTCGGCGGTTGGGACATGCCGCTGCACTACGGTTCGCAGGTCGAGGAGCACCATCAGGTCCGGCGTGACTGCGGCGTCTTCGACGTGTCCCACATGACCGTGGTCGACGTCGCCGGCGAGCAGGCCACGGCCTATCTGCAGCATCTCCTGGCGAACGACGTGGCGCGCCTCGGCGAGACCGGCAAGGCGCTCTACAGCGCGATGCTCAACGAAGAGGGCGGGGTGGTCGACGACCTGATCGTCTACCTGACCGAGAACGGCTACCGGGTGGTGGTCAACGCCTCCACCCGCGACAAGGACATCGCCTGGATGCAGGCGCAGGCCGCCGGCTTCAAGGTCGACCTGCAGGAACGCGGCGACCTGGCGATGCTCGCCATCCAGGGCCCCAACGCCCGCGTGCACAGCTCCGAACTGGTATCCCCGGCACGCGCCGCGCTGATACGCGAACTCAAGCCGTTCCAGGGCCGTGCCGAGGGCGACTGGTTCATCGCCCGCACCGGCTACACCGGCGAGGACGGCCTGGAAATCATGCTGCCGGCCGCCGAGGCGCCAGGCTTCCTCAACGAGCTGGTTGGCGCCGGGATCTCCCCGGCGGGCCTGGGGGCGCGCGATACGCTGCGCCTGGAGGCCGGGCTCAATCTCTACGGCCAGGACATGGACGAAAGCGTTTCCCCGCTTGCCGCCAACATGGGCTGGACCGTAGCCTGGGAGCCGGTTGCGCGGGACTTCGTCGGCCGCCGCGCGCTGGAAGCGCAGAAGGCCGCCGGCGACCAGCCGAAGCTGGTCGGCCTGGTTCTGGAGGAGCGCGGCGTGCTGCGCGCCCACCAGGTGGTGCGGGTAGCTGGCATTGGTGAGGGGGAGATCACCAGCGGCAGCTTTTCGCCTACCCTGAACAAGTCCATCGCGCTGGCCCGCGTGCCGGCCGCCACCGGCGACCGCGCCGAGGTGGAAATCCGCGGCAAGTGGTACCCGGTACGGGTGGTCCAGCCCAGTTTCGTGCGTCACGGCAAGCCCCTGATCTAACCTGGCAATGGCGACCGCCGTCGCCCCCGACTTCGAGGAAAACAAGATGAGCAATATTCCCGCCGAACTGCGTTACGCCCAGAGCCACGAATGGGCGCGTCTGGAAGCCGACGGCAGCGTTACCGTGGGCATTTCCGACCATGCCCAGGAAGCCCTTGGCGATGTGGTCTTCATCGAGCTGCCGGAGCTGGGCAAGACCCTCGCCGCCGGTCAGGAAGCGGGCGTGGTCGAGTCGGTGAAGGCCGCCTCCGACATCTATTCGCCGATCGGCGGCGAAGTCATCGCTATCAACGAAGCCCTGGCCGACACCCCGGAAGACGTCAACAACGACCCGTACGCGTCCTGGTTCTTCAAGCTCAAGCCGAGCAATCCGGCCGAGCTGGACAAGCTGCTCGACGCCGCTGGCTACCAGGCCGCCGTCGACGCGGAAGGCTGAGCCGCCGCGTAGTCGCGACAAAACCCGCTATCCTTGGACAAGGCCTCGATCATTCGAGGCTTTGTTCTTTTTGCAGCGGCGAAATGCGTTTTCGCCGTCGTTGCTTTCTCATTCGATATCCGTTCGGCGACGATCGCTGGCAGGGCGATGCCGCCCTCAACGAGACCGAAGCCATGTCGCAGACGCCGTCCCTCGCCCAGCTCCAGCCCGCCGATGCCTTCCTGCGCCGCCACCTCGGCCCCGATCCGGCGGAACAGCAGGCCATGCTGGATTTCCTCGGAGTTTCCACTCGCGCCGAACTGATCGTGCAGACGGTGCCGCCGGCGATCCGCCTCAACCGGCCGCTGGAACTGCCCGCCGCGCTCGACGAACAGGCCGCCCTGGCGCGCCTGCGCGGCTACGCCGGGCTCAACCAGCGCTGGACCAGCCTGATCGGCATGGGCTACTACGGCACCGTGACGCCGCCGGTGATCCTCCGCAACGTGCTGGAGAATCCCGGCTGGTACACCGCCTATACGCCCTACCAGCCGGAAATCGCCCAAGGCCGCCTGGAAGCGCTGCTGAATTTCCAGCAACTGACCATCGACCTCACCGGACTCGACCTGGCCAGCGCCTCGCTGCTCGACGAAGCCACCGCCTCCGCCGAGGCCATGGCCCTGGCCAGGCGGGTGGCGAAGGCCAGGAGCAACCGGTTCTTCGTCGATGCGCATTGCCATCCGCAGACCGTTTCGGTGTTGCGTACCCGCGCCGAGGCGTTCGGTTTCGAGCTGGTCGTCGACGAGCCGGACAATCTTGCCGCCCACGCGGTGTTCGGCGCCTTGCTGCAATACCCGGACAGTCGTGGCGAGATCCGCGACCTGCGCCCGCTTATCGAGGCGTTGCACGGTCAACAGGCGCTGGCCTGCGTCGCCAGCGACCTGCTCGCCCTGTTGGTGCTGACCCCGCCGGGGGAACTCGGTGCCGACGTGGTGCTCGGCAGCGCCCAGCGCTTTGGCGTACCGATGGGCTACGGCGGGCCGCACGCGGCGTTCTTCGCCACCCGCGAAGGGTACAAGCGGGCAATGCCGGGGCGGATCATCGGCGTTTCCCGCGACGCCCGCGGCAACCCGGCGTTGCGCATGGCCCTGCAAACCCGCGAGCAGCACATCCGTCGGGAAAAGGCCAACTCGAACATCTGCACCGCCCAGGTGCTGCTGGCCAACATTGCTTCGCTGTATGCCGTCTACCATGGGCCGCAGGAGCTGAAACGCATCGCCCAACGCGTCCAGCGCCTGACCGCGCTGCTGGCGGCGGGCCTGGAAAGCAAGGGACTACGGCGGCTCAACCGGCACTTCTTCGACACCCTGACCTACGAGGTCGGCGAGCGTCAGGCGGCGATCCTCGAGCGGGCGCGGGCGGCGCGGGTCAACCTGCGCGTGGTCGACGACCGGCGGCTGGCCCTGAGCCTCGACGAAACCTGTGACGCGGCGACCCTGGCGACCCTGTTCGAGATCTTCCTCGGTGCCGGCCACGGGCTGGATGTCGCGCACCTGGATGGCGGGGCGGTGGCCGACGGCATTCCGGCGGTCCTGCAACGCACTTCGGCCTACCTGCAGCATCCGGTGTTCAACGCCCACCACAGCGAGACCGAGATGCTTCGCTACCTGCGCCAGTTGGAAGGCAAGGACCTGGCGCTGAACCAGGCGATGATCCCGCTCGGCTCCTGCACCATGAAGCTCAACGCCAGCAGCGAGATGATCCCCATCACCTGGCCGGAATTCGCCGAACTGCATCCGTTCGTGCCGCGCGAGCAGGCCGAGGGCTATCGCCGGATGATCGACGAACTGGAAGCCTGGCTGCGGGCGATCACCGGCTTCGACGCCATCTGCATGCAGCCGAACTCGGGAGCACAGGGCGAATATGCCGGGTTGCTGGCGATCCGCCGCTACCACCAGAGCCGCGGCGATAGCCAGCGCGACATCTGCCTGATTCCCGCATCGGCGCATGGCACCAACCCGGCCTCGGCGATCATGGCCAGCATGCGGGTGGTGATCGTCGAGTGCGATCCCCGCGGCAACGTCGACCTCGACGACCTGCGCCTCAAGGCGGCCGAGGCGGGCGACCGGCTGTCCTGCCTGATGATCACCTATCCCTCGACCCACGGCGTCTACGAGGAGGGGATAGGCGAGATCTGCGAAGTGGTCCACCGCCACGGCGGCCAGGTCTACATGGACGGCGCCAACCTCAACGCCCAGGTCGGCCTGGCGCGACCGGCGGACATCGGCGCGGACGTCTCGCACATGAACCTGCACAAGACCTTCTGCATCCCCCATGGTGGTGGCGGACCGGGCATGGGGCCGATCGGGGTCAAGCGGCACCTGGCGCCGTTCGTCGCCAACCACCCGGTGATCCGCGTCGAAGGGCCGAACCCGCTGAACGACGCGGTCAGCGCGGCGCCCTGGGGCAGCGCCAGCATCCTGCCGATCAGTTGGATGTACATCGCCATGATGGGCCCGCAGTTGGCCGACGCCAGCGAGGTGGCGATCCTCTCCGCCAACTACCTGGCGAACCGCCTGGACGGGGCGTTCCCGGTGCTCTACCGCGGGCGCAACGAGCGCGTCGCCCACGAATGCATCCTCGACCTGCGACCGCTCAAGGCGCAGACCGGGATCACCGAGGAAGACGTGGCCAAGCGCCTGATGGACTACGGCTTCCACGCCCCGACCATGTCCTTCCCGGTGCCGGGCACGCTGATGGTGGAGCCGACCGAGAGCGAGTCGAAGGCGGAGCTGGATCGCTTCGTCGAGGCGATGCTGAGCATCAGGGCCGAGATCGGCAAGGTGGAAAGCGGCGACTGGCCGGCGGAGGACAACCCGCTGAAACGGGCGCCGCATACCCTGGCCGACGTTACCGGGATCTGGCAGAGACCCTACGAGATCGCGGAGGCGGTGACCCCGAGCGAACATGCGCGGGCGTTCAAGTACTGGCCGGCGGTTAACCGGGTGGACAACGTCTACGGCGACCGCAACCTGTTCTGCGCCTGCGTGCCGCTGGACGACTACCGCGAGTGACCTCGCCTCCGGGCGGAGGCGAGGTCGCCGGGGCCTACTGCTGGACGGCGGACTGCTCGCCGCCGGCGAGGATCGCGCTGGCCAGTTCCATGTCGCTGGCCTGCAGGTCCGGGTTGTCGTTGCGCAGCTTCTGCAGGGCGGCTTCCAGGTACGGCCCGCGGATCGCGCCGTCGCTGGCGATGTAGCTGCCGGCGTCGTCCTGCGCGGCGACGATCAGCTTGTGGTCGTGGCGGAAGGTCAGGTAGGTGGAGGCCGTGGTGGCACCCGAGGAAATGATGTTGCGCCAGAAGGTATCGGCCATGGCCGAGCCCAGCGGCAGGGCGGCGATGACCAGGGTGGCGGCGGCGAGTTTGACGGAACGCATGGGGGAACTCCTGATAGGGGGCTGCGTGTTACATCAGATCGCGTTTGCCGTCCCGGAGTTCCAGCGGGGATGACCGTCCGGTCGCTTTTTCCGCTGCCGTACAGCCCCCGCCGGCCGGGAGCTACAGCGATTCAGGGCGCGGCAGGCTCGACGTGCAGCAGGGCGCCGTCCTGGCCGGTGACCCGGACCAGGGCGCCGCGCGGCAGGTCGGGACCGCTGACCAGCCATAACGCGTCCTCGACGCGCAGCTCGCCGAGCCCGCCGACGATCGCCCGGTGCAAGGGAAAGGTGCGGCCGAACAGGTCGTCGCCGCGTCGCTGCAACCCTGGCGTTTCCTCGACGCTACCGGCCTTGCGGCGACGGCGTCGATGCAAGGCGGCGACCAGCCCGGAGAGCAGGACGAACAGCCCTACCTGCCAGGGCCAGGCCAGTCCCGGCAGGAGCGCGCCGAGCGCACCGACACAAGCGGCGGTGAGGCCGACCCGCAGCAGATAGCCGCCGGCACCGAAGATTTCCAGGAGCAGGAGGACGGTACCGAAGGCCAGCCAGTCCCAGAAGTCCAGGCGTAGCAGCAGGATTTCCATCGGCCGGCCCTCAGCGCCGGCTCGGCGGCCGGCCGAGCCACATCGGGCCAGGGACGCCGCTCGCGGCTCGCCGCAGGTGCGGTGCGCCGGGGCTGGGGAGCGTCGGCGCGGGGACGGCGGGGGGAGCGCTCGTCATCGTCTACATCCTTGTCTGTGGGCCTGGCAGGCCCGTCCGGCGTTGTGCCGTGCAACCGTCGGAACTCCGCCGACGGGATGTGCCGCTACTTCTGTTCGCTCTGCGGGGTCACCCGCAGTACTTCCTCCAGCGTACTGATACCCGCGGCGACCTTCTGCGCGCCGGACAGGCGCAGGCTGCGGGTGCCTTCTTTGTACGCCTGGCGGCGCAGGGCGACCAGGTCGGTGTCGGCGGTGATCAGTTCTTTCAGGCTATCGCTGAGCAGCATGATTTCATAGACGCCGGCGCGCCCGCGATAGCCGGTGTCGCGGCACTCCAGGCAACCCACGGCCTGGTGCGCGCCGCTGGGCGGCGGGGCGCTCCAGGGGCGGGTCAGTTCGTGCCAGTCGCTGTCCGCCAGTTGCATCGGCGCCTTGCAGTGCGGGCAGAGCGTGCGCACCAGGCGCTGGGCCATGACCCCTAGCACCGTGGCGCGGATCAGGTAGTAGGGCACGCCCAGTTCGAGCAGGCGGGTGATCGCCGTGGGCGAGTCGTTGGTGTGCAGGGTGGAGAGCACCAGGTGCCCGGTGAGCGCCGCCTGGATCGCCATCTCGGCGGTCTCCAGGTCGCGGATCTCGCCGACCATGATGATGTCCGGGTCCTGCCGCAGCAGGGCGCGTACGCCGCTGGCGAAGGTCAGGTCGATGTTGTGCTGGACCTGCATCTGGTTGAACGAGGGCTCGATCATCTCGATCGGGTCCTCGATGGTGCAGACGTTCACCTCGTCGGTGGCCAGTTGCTTGAGCGTGGTGTAGAGCGTGGTGGTCTTGCCCGAGCCGGTGGGGCCGGTGA
>NZ_KV812726.1:53175-100199 GCF_001813485.1 Pseudomonas sp. HMSC067G02 | reverse complement strand
TGGTCTTGCCCGAGCCGGTGGGGCCGGTGACCAGGATTATGCCGTTGGGCTGGCTGGTCATGCTCTGCCAGCGGCGCAGGTCGTCGGCGGAGAAGCCGAGCTGGTCGAAGCTCTTGAGCAGCACCTCGGGGTCGAAGATGCGCATCACCATCTTCTCGCCGAAGGCGGTGGGCAGGGTCGACAGGCGCAGCTCCACCTCGGCGCCGTCCGGGGTCTTGGTCTTGACCCGGCCGTCCTGCGGCTTGCGTTTCTCCGCCACGTTCATCCGTCCCAGCGACTTCAGGCGGCTGACCACCGCCATGGTCACCTGCGGCGGGAACTGGTAGACGTTGTGCAGCACGCCGTCGATACGGAAGCGCACGGTGCCCTGCTCGCGGCGCGGCTCGATGTGGATGTCGCTGGCGCGCTGCTGGAAGGCGTACTGGAACAGCCAGTCGACGATGGTGACGATGTGCGCGTCGTTGGCGTCCGGCTCCTGGTCGGCGGCGCCGAGGTTGAGCAACTGCTCGAAGTTGCCGACGCCGCTGATCTTCTGGTCCGGCGAGGTGGCGCCGCTGACCGAGCGGGCCAGGCGGAAGAACTCGACGGTGTAGCGCTGGATGTCCGCCGGGTTCGCCACCACCCGCTTGATCGGTCGCTTGAGCACATGCACCAGGTTGCTTTCCCAGCCCTGTACGAAGGGCTGGGCGCTGGCGATGGTGACTTCCTCCGGACTCAGCGCGACGGCGAGGATGCCATGGCGCTGGGCGAAGGCGTAGGACATCAGCGGAGTCACCGCGGCGACGTCGATCTTCAGCGGGTCGATGCGCAGGTAGGGCTGGCCGGCGTACTCGGCCAGCCACTGGGTGAGGGTCTCCAGGTCGAGCTTGCGTCCGGGGCGCTTGAGATCCTCGACCTGCTGCGCGGCGAGGAACTCCAGCGGATGCTGCTGGTTGCGCACCGCGCTGCGGCGGATCGCCAGGCACTGTTCGGCCTGCTCCTGCCCGACCCGGCCCTGGGCGACCAGCTCGCGGAGCAGGTCGCCTAGGTCCAGCAGGCGGTCCTGGGCGGCGGTGGCGAACACGGACATGCAGACTCCCTTCGGATGATGGCGGTAGCGGCGAAGCTTATTTCATCAGCGCCTTCCAGGGTTTGAGCGTCAGCACAGTATGGGCCTGCGTGGCGCGGTCAGCCAGGCGCTCGGCATCGACAGGTTGCCGCAGCAGCTCCAGCAACTTGGCCAGTTCGCCGTAGAGGCGGTCGGCTTCCGGCAGGTCGAGCACGCCGCGCGCCAGGCGCAACCAGGTAAGCATGCGCTGCAGGCGCGGCGCTTGGTCGGGAAGCAGCTCGGGATGCTGGTGGGCGCGCGCCAGCGGCGTGGCCTGGGCTTCTTCGGCAAGGCTGCGCAGCAGCCATTTGCCCAGCGCGGCGGCGCCCTGGCGGTTGCCGCGCTCGTTGCGCGACTCGGTCCAGGCCTTGGCCAGCAGCCAGCGCGAGGCATTCAGGGAGAACAGGCCCCAGCGGGTCTCGTCGAGTTCGCCGCGGAACAGTTGCGGCGCCTGCTGGCGTAGCGTCTCGTCGTCACGGCCGCGCTCGATGCGCGGCGCCCAGTCGGCGAGGAGAGCGTCCAGCGCTTCGCGCAGCTCGCGACTGCTGGCGCGTGGCACCGCCTGGCCGAGGCTGCCGAGCAGGGTACGCAGGTCCTGCAGGTGTTGCAGCCAGTCCTCCAGCAGGCGCCAGTGGCCGTTGAAGCGATACTGTTCGGCCAGTCGCTGGCTGCTGCCGAGCAGGTACCAGGCGATGGCGGCGAAGGCACCGTCCAGCGGGGTTTCCGCCAGCAGTTTCTGCGCCGGGGGATCGACCTCGTAGCTGTTCGGGTCGAACAGGCGGTAGCCGCGCTCGGCCTTGCTGATGTCGCAGGGCATCAGCGGCAGGTCGGCGGCCAGTTCCGCGGCCAGCTCCAGCAGCGCGGCGGCATCGCCCTGGCGCAGTTCCAGCTCCAGTTCGCAGATTTCCTCCTGGTTGTCGCCGGCGACCACCTTGCCCAGGTCGAGCGCCGCCTCCACGACTACCCTGGCCTTGCCGCGGCCCCAGGCGATCTCGGCGCGCTGGCGGACGAAGTCGGTGCTGAAGATCGGCTTGAGCTGCTTCTTGTCGAGGTCCTTGAGGGCCGCCGGCCAGCACTTGTCGTCGAGTTTCTTCAGGTCGAGCTTGTTCTTTTCCAGGTACCAGTCCCACTCGTTGCGTTCGGACAGCCCGGCCACGCTCTGCCCGCGGCTCTTCAGCGTCTGGATGTACTGCTCGCCGTCGCGGCGCATGCGCAGCGCGACCTTGGCCCGGGCCAGCTCGCGGCCGGGGGTGTCGTAGTACTGGTTGTACAGTTCGCGGCGCTCCCAGCCCGATTTGTTGCGCTTCTTCAGCAACGGGTGCTCCTGCAAGGCTTCCAGGGTGGCGCGGCTGACGCGGAGTTTGATTTCGGTTTCTTTCTGCATGGGGCGATGTCCGGCTCGGGACGCCAGGCGTCCGCGGGTGAAGGTGTTCCAGATCAAAGGCGCGCGGGGTGGGTGGCCTATACTTTTCGGCATTTCCACCAGGGAGGCGTTCCATGCCGACCAATCCGTTCATCAGCCTGTTCGGCCGTTCGCCGATCGGGCCGATGCAGCAGCACATCGCCAAGGCCCACGAATGCGCGGCCGGCCTGTTGCCGTTCTTCCGCGCGGTGATCGCCGAGGACTGGGCGCAGGTCGAACAGGTTCAGCAGGACATGGTGCGACTGGAGCAGGAAGCCGATCGGCTGAAGAAGAACGTCCGGATGCACCTGCCCAAGAGCCTGTTCCTTCCGGTGCCGCGCTCCGATCTGTTGGAGCTGCTCAGTGTACAGGACAAAGTCGCCAATCGCGCCAAGGACATCGCCGGGCTGATGCTGGGCCGGCGCATGCGCATCCCGCTGCCGCTGCAGGGCCAGATGCTCGCCTACGTGCAGCGCTCGGTGGACGCCAGCGCCCAGGCGTTGCGGGTAGTCAACGAACTCAACGAACTGCTCGAGACCGGCTTCGGCGGGCGCGAGACCAGTCTGGTGGAGAGCATGGTGGAGGAACTCGAGGCGATCGAGAACGACACCGACCGCATCCAGGTCGAGGTGCGCCGCGAGCTGTTCCGCCTGGAAAGCGAGCTGCCGCCGGTGGACGTGATGTTCCTCTACCAGATCATCGAATGGATCGGCGATGTCGCCGACCGCGCCCAGCGGGTCGGCAACCGCCTGGAGCAATTGCTGGCGCGTTGAGCGCCAGGTTTCTTTCCGCCTTCTGCCCGCATACGGATCCCCGCCCATGTCCCTGATCGCCGACCACGGCTTCGCCTTCCTCGTACTCGCCTGCCTGTTCGGTTTCTTCATGGCCTGGGGCGTCGGCGCCAACGACGTCGCCAACGCCATGGGCACCTCGGTGGGCTCACGGGCGCTGACCATCCGCCAGGCGATCCTGGTGGCGATGGTCTTCGAGTTCTGCGGTGCCTACTTCGCCGGCGGCGAGGTCACCGAAACGATCAGGAGCGGCATCGTCGATCCGCAGTACATGACCCCCGACCTGCTGGTCTTCGGCATGCTCTCGGCCTTGCTGGCCGCCGGGGTCTGGCTGTTGCTGGCGACGATCAAGGGCTGGCCGGTGTCGACCACCCACTCCATCGTCGGCGCGATCATCGGCTTCGCCTCGGTCGGTGTCTCGGTGCACGCGGTGCACTGGGGCGCGATCGGCCCGATCGTCGCCAGTTGGGTGGTGACGCCGGTGCTGTCCGGGCTGCTCGCCTTCGCCCTGTTCAGGAGCGTGCAGTGGCTGGTACTGCATGCCGAGGACCCGTTCCGCAGCGCGCGCCGCTACGTGCCGCTGTACATGTTCCTGGCGGGCTTCATGGTCGCGCTGATGACCGTCGGCAAGGGCCTGAAGCATGTCGGCCTGGAGCTTTCCGGCCTCCAGACGCTGGGTCTGGCGTTGCTCGCCGGCGGCCTGGTGATGGGCCTGGGTATCGTCCTGCTGTTGCGTATCCGACCCACTGGCGGAGCCGATCCGCGTGGCGGCTTCGCCAGCGTCGAGCGGGTCTTCGCGGTGCTGATGATCTTCACCGCCTGCTCCATGGCTTTCGCCCATGGTGCCAACGACGTGGCCAACGCCATCGGCCCGGTGGCGGCGGTCGTCGCGGTGGTCCAGGCCGGCGGCGACCTGGATCTGGTGAGCCGTTCGCCGGTGCCGTCCTGGGTACTGCTGCTGGGCGCGGTGGGCATCGTCATCGGCCTGGCTACCTATGGCTACCGGGTGATCGCGACCATCGGCCGGGAGATCACCGAGCTGACCCCCAGCCGCGGCTTCGCCGCCGAGCTGGCGACCGCCTCCACGGTGGTTGGCGCCTCGGCCATCGGCCTGCCGGTGTCCACTACCCATACCCTGGTCGGCGCGGTGCTCGGCATCGGCATGGCGCGCGGCATCGGCGCGCTCAACCTGCGGGTGATCGGCTCGATCTTCCTGTCCTGGGTAGTGACCCTGCCGGCCGGCGCGTTGCTGGCGATCCTGTTCTTCCTGGTCCTGCGCGCGCTGTTCGGTGCCTGAGCGCGGTCTTCGTCGGCTGGCGCAGGCGGAACCGGAACGGACGGTTTTATCCACTGCCGCGATAGGCCATGATGGGGCTCGATCCGTGTGGAGAGTCCCATGCCGTTGCCGTCTCTGAAAGACCAGTTCGGCGCGCTGATCGCCGCGTCTTCCGTCAGTTGCACCCAGCCCGAGCTGGACCAGACCAACCGCCCGGTGGTCGACCTGCTGGCCTCCTGGCTGGGCGATCTAGGCTTCCGCTGCGAGATCCGGGAAGTCTCGCCGGGCAAGTGCAACCTGCTGGCCAGCTACGGCAGCGGTCCCGGCGGGCTGGTGCTGGCCGGCCACACCGATACCGTGCCCTACGACGAAGCGCTGTGGAGCAGCGATCCGCTGCGCCTGGACGAGCGCGACGGCCGCTGGTACGGCCTCGGCAGTTGCGACATGAAGGGCTTCTTCCCGCTGGCCATCGAGGCCCTGCTGCCGCTGCTCGACCAGCCGTTCCGCCAGCCGCTGATGATCCTCGCCACCTGCGACGAGGAAAGCTCGATGGCCGGCGCCCGTGCCCTCGCCGAAAGCGGGCGACCGCTGGGTCGCGCCACGGTGATCGGCGAGCCGACCAACCTGCGGCCGATCCGCCTGCACAAGGGGGTGATGATGGAGCGCATCGAGATTCTCGGGCAGAGCGGCCATTCGTCCGATCCGAACCTCGGGCGCAGCGCCCTGGAGGCGATGCACGCGACCATCGGCGAGCTGATGGCGCTGCGCGGGGAATGGCAGCAGGCCTGGAACAACCCGCAGTTCAGCGTGCCCCAGCCGACCTTGAACTTCGGTTGCATTCACGGCGGCGACAATCCCAACCGCATCTGCGGCCAGTGTTCGCTGGAATTCGACCTGCGCCCGCTACCCGGCATGCAGCCTGAGCAGTTGCGCGAGGCGATCCGCCAGCGCCTGCGGCCGCTGGCCGAACGGCACAAGGTGAGCATCGACTACCAGCCGCTGTTCCCTGCCGTGCCGCCGTTCGAACAGGCGCAGGACAGCGAACTGGTACGCGTCGCCGAACGCCTGACCGGGCATCGCGCCGAGGCCGTGGCGTTCGGTACCGAGGCGCCGTACTTCCAGCGCCTGGGCAGCGAGACCCTGGTCCTCGGTGCCGGCGACATCGCCTGTGCCCACCAGCCCGACGAGCACCTCGAACTGGCGCGTATCGAACCGATGGTCGGCGTGCTGCGCCGGCTGATCCAGCATTACTGCCTGACGCCCGCCGCCGACTGAAGCGCGGCGTGGCCGGCGACCAGCTCGAAGCCGCCGTTGATGACGAACTGCACGCCCATCGCCACCAGCAGGAAGCCGACCACTCGCGAGATGGCGTCGATCCCGGATTCGCCGAGGAACTTCATGATGCGCCCGGAGCTTTGCAGGGCGATCCAGAAGATCAGCGCGGTGAGCAGGGTGACGGTGATCGCCGCGAGGTGGATGAACAGCGGAATGCTTCCGTAGGTGGATTGCAGCGTCGACGCCGAGCTGACCACCAGGGCGATGGTCCCCGGCCCCGCGGTACCCGGCAGGGCCAGCGGAACGAAGGACAGGTCGCGGAAGTGCGGGGTGATCTTTTCCTCGTCCGACAGCAGGTCGTGCTGGACTTCGGTCTCGTCCGGCGTGGTGGCGGGGAACAGCATGGTGAAGCCGATATAGGCGACGATCAGCCCGCCGGCGATGCGCAGGCCGGGAATGGAGATGCCGAACACCTGCATCACCAGGCTGCCGCCGTAGAAGCTGACCAGCATGATCAGCGCCACGTAGAGGCTGGCCTTGAATATCTGCCGGTTGCGCTCCGCCGGCGGCAGGCTGCCGCCGAGGCCGAGCAGCAGCGAGACGCTGGTCAGCGGGTTGGCTACCGGGAGCACGGCGAGCAGGCCGACCAGGACGTGATGGAAGTATTCGCTCATGGATTTTCCTCGTTCGCGTGGGTGCGCGCCGGACGGCACGGCGAACGAGGCAGCCTAGCGAAAAAGCGCTGCGCGAGTTAACCGGGGTTTTCGGATAGTTTTTTTCAGAAATAGTGGTAAAACGGTTCGTTCCGGCCCCACGCCCCGTACCATGGTCGAATCCCGCGGCCGGGGGGCCGCCGAGGGTTTAAACTCGCACGTGATCCATCCGTCTCGTTAACCAGAAAGTGAGGAGAAGCCTGTCGATGTTGCTGCGACGACGATAACGGCGCCCTTCGGGCCGTCCCGGCCGCTCACGCTTTGCTCTCGCTCACGAAACGACAGGCTTTCCCCACCATGCCCGACTACGTCAACTGGTTACGTCACGCTTCGCCCTACATCAACTCGCACCGGGACCGCACCTTCGTGGTCATGCTCCCCGGCGAAGGGGTGGAGCATCCCAATTTCGGCAATATCGTCCACGACCTGGTCCTTCTCCACAGCCTCGGCGCGCGCCTGGTGCTGGTGCACGGTTCGCGCCCGCAGATCGAGGCGCGCCTGGCCGCGCGCGGCCTGGCTCCGCGCTATCACCGCGACCTGCGAGTGACCGATGCGCCGACCCTGGAATGCGTCATCGACGCCGTGGGTAGTCTGCGCATCGCCATCGAGGCGCGGCTGTCGATGGACATGGCCGCCTCGCCGATGCAGGGCGCGCGCCTGCGGGTCGCTGGCGGCAACCTGGTCACCGCGCGGCCGATCGGCGTGGTCGAGGGTGTCGACTACCACCATACCGGTGAGGTCCGTCGCATCGACCGCAAGGGCATTGGCCGCCTTCTCGACGAGCGCAGCATCGTCCTGCTCTCGCCGCTGGGCTACTCGCCGACCGGGGAAATCTTCAACCTGGCCTGCGAAGACGTGGCCATGCGCGCCGCCATCGACCTGGAAGCGGAAAAGCTGATTCTCTACGGCGCCGAACAGGGCTTGCTGGACGCATCCGGCAAGCTGGTCCGCGAACTGCGCCCGCAGCAGGTGCCCGCGCACCTGCAACGGCTGGGCAACAGCTACCAGGCCGAGCTGCTGGACGCCGCGGCGCAGGCCTGCCGGGCCGGGGTCAAGCGCAGCCATATCGTCAGCTACACCGAGGACGGCGCGCTGCTCAGCGAGCTGTTCACCCGCACCGGCAACGGCACCCTGGTCGCCCAAGAGCAGTTCGAACAGTTGCGCGAGGCGGGCATCGAGGACGTTGGCGGGCTGATCGAGCTGATCCGCCCGCTGGAAGAGCAGGGCATCCTGGTACGCCGTTCCCGCGAGGTGCTGGAACGCGAGATCGAACAGTTCAGCATCGTCGAGCGCGAAGGGCTGATCATCGCCTGCGCCGCGCTCTACCCGATCGCCGATTCCGAGGCGGGCGAGCTGGCCTGTCTGGCGGTCAACCCGGAGTACCGCCACGGCGGGCGTGGCGACGAACTGCTGGAGCGGATCGAAGAGCGCGCGCGCGGACTCGGCCTGAAGACCCTGTTCGTGCTCACCACGCGGACCGCGCACTGGTTCCGCGAGCGCGGCTTCCAGCCCAGCAGCGTCGAACGGCTACCGGCGGCGCGGGCCTCGCTGTACAACTTCCAGCGCAATTCGCAGGTATTCGAGAAGAGCCTGTGATCCGCCGGCGCGTCCCTGGGCGCAGGGGCGCGCCGGCTTCGCTCAGTTGCTGATCAGGCCGAGGATGCTCGCCTGGTAGGCGGCGACGAAGGTATCGAAGTCGCCATCCTGGTCGCGTTCCAGCTCCGTCTGTTCGGCCAGGGAGTCGCTGGCCATCTTCTCGAAGCGTGCCTGCTCTTCGGCGGCCAGCGGATGCTGGCGGAAATACTCCGCGTGTTCGCGGCTCTGGCGCAGGGAGAACGCTTCGAAGCTCTCGCCGCGCTCGCGCATGACCTTCAGCACCTGCGCCGAAGGCGTCAGTTCCGCATCGGCCACCTTAGCCCGCTGCGCTGCCAGCGCCGCCGCGTGGGCTTCGCCGCCGCGTGCGCGGTCGAGCAGTGCCGCGGTATCGGCGATTCGTTCGAGCAGCTCGTTGGCCCAGACCTGCAATTCCACCGGCTGGCCGCGACGTTGCAATTGCAGGCCCGGCCGCCTGCCTTCCTTGACCACGGCGAGGAAGTTGTCGGTGGCGTCGCTGCACTCGCCATTCAGCAGCGGGCTGTCGCTGAACGCGCAGAACAGCAGGAAGGCGTCGAGGAAGCGCGCCTCGTCCAGGTCGATGCCCAGCGGCAGGAACGGGTTGATGTCCAGGCAGCGCACTTCCACGTACTGCACGCCGCGAGCGGCCAGGGCCTGCACCGGACGCTCGCCGGTGTAGGTGACGCGCTTTGGCCGGATGCTCGAGTAATACTCGTTTTCGATCTGCAGGATGTTGGTGTTCAGCTGCACCCATTCGCCATCCTGCTTGGTGCCGACCTTCTCGTAGGGCGGGTAGGGCGTGCTGACCGCCTGGCGCAGGCTGTCGATGTAGCTCTGCAGGTCGTTGTAGCAGGGCGTCAGGCCGGCCTGGGCGTTGTTCTGGTAGCCCAGGTCGCTCATCCGCAGGCTGGTGGCGTAGGGCAGGTAGAGCGTGTGTTCGTCGAGGCGCTCCAACTGGCTCGGGCGGCCACGCAGGAAGCCGGCGTCGAGGGCCGGCGAGGCGCCGAACAGGTACATCAGCAGCCAGCTGTAGCGGCGGAAATTGCGAATCAGGGCGATGTAGGCGGCGGACTGGTAGTCGCGTTCCGATAGCTCGCTGCCTTCGGCCTGGCGCAGCAGCGGCCAGAGCCTCTCCGGCAGGGAGAAGTTGTAGTGGATGCCGGCGATGCACTGCATGGTCTTGCCGTAGCGCAGCGCCAGGCCCTTGCGGTAGACGTACTTCAGGCGGCCGATCATCGAGCTGCCGTAGCGGGCGATCGGGATGCTCTCCTCGTCCGGCAGCTCGCAGGGCATCGATGGACTCCACAGGTACTCGCCGTCCAGTTTCGAACTGGCGAAGCGGTGGATGCGCTCGAGATCGCCCAGAGTGTCGGCGACGTCGGTTTCCGTGGGCGTGATGAACTCCAGCAAGGCCTCGGAGTAGTCGGTAGTGATCTGCGGATGGGTCAGGGTCGAACCCAGGGCCCGGGGGTGGGGGGTGAGCGCCAGCTTGCCGTCGCTATCGACTCGCAGGCATTCGCGCTCGATGCCATGCAGGCACTCGGTCAGCAGGGGCAGGTTGGCTGCGGCGCCGAGCAGAGCCAGGCGGCGGGAGAGAAGATCGCTCAAGTCGGGATTCCTTGTGATCGCGTCCCAGATCGGTCGCCCCAATATGAGGGTGGACCGAGCGGTCTACAAGAGGGAGGACGTAAATGCGTTTTCGCTTCGTCCGGGGGCCGGTCGCCGCACCTTCGGCAGGAGCCGTCGAGGCGGGCGCCCGGCACGGATCGGGATCGCCGTTGCGCGCCATTCTGCCGCATGGCGGCCGCGCCGGTTTACAGCTGGGCGAAGGTGCCTTGTCCTTTCGCGACCAGCTTGTCGCCTTGCCGCACCTCGGCTTCCACCACCAGGCTGCGGCGCCCGGCATGGAGGACGCGGGCGACGCAGCGCACCTCGCCGTCGGCGACGGCGCGGATGTAGTTGATCTTGCATTCCAGGGTGACGCTCTGGCGGTCGAAACCATGGGAACTGGAGCAGGCCAGCCCCATGGTCACGTCCATCAGCGAGAACAGCGCACCGCCGTGCATGACCCCGCCGCGGTTGCGCAGGTGCGCGGCCATCGGCAGGCGTACCTCGGCGACTCCGTCGCCGAGGCTGACCGGGTCCAGGCCGACCAGTTCGCTGTAGGCGCTGATCATCTGCTCGCGGGCGGGCATCTCGCTCATGGACGGCTCCGTCACTTCTTCTTCAGTTGCTTGGCGTTGGCGAACAGCGCGGCCATGGCGTTGTTCGCCGGCGGCGCGCTCTGTCCGCGCGGGGCGCCACGCTCCTGGCGCGGCTGGCCGCTGCCGGCGGGACGCCCGCCGCGCTGGCCTTCGACCTTCTCGCCGGGGGTGTCGCTCATGCGCATGGACAGGCCGACACGGTTGCGCGGGATGTCCACTTCCATGACCTTGACCTTGACGATGTCGCCGGCCTTGACCACTTCGTACGGGTCCTTGACGAACTTCTCGGACAGCGCCGAGATGTGCACCAGGCCGTCCTGGTGGACGCCGATGTCGACGAATGCGCCGAAGTTGGTGACGTTGGTCACCACGCCCTCCAGGACCATGCCCGGCTTGAGGTCCTTGAGGCTCTCGACGCCTTCCTGGAACTCTGCGGTCTTGAACTCCGGACGCGGGTCGCGGCCGGGCTTGTCGAGTTCCTTGAGGATGTCGGTGACGGTCGGCAGGCCGAAGGTCTCGTCGGTGAACTTCTTCGGGTCGAGGCGCTTGAGGAACGCCGAGTCGCCGATCAGCGAGCGGATGTCGCGCTCGGTGTCGGCGGCGATGCGCTGCACCAGCGGATAGGTTTCCGGGTGCACCGCCGAGGCGTCCAGCGGGTTGTCGCCGTTCATCACGCGGAGGAAGCCGGCGGCTTGCTCGAAGGTCTTCTCGCCCAGGCGGCTGACCTTCTTCAGCTCGTCGCGGGTGCGGAACGCGCCGTTGGCGTCGCGGTGCGCGACGATGTTCTGCGCCAGCGTCGAGTTGAGGCCGGAGATGCGTGCCAGCAGGGCGGCGGAGGCGGTGTTGACGTCGACGCCGACGGCGTTCACGCAATCCTCGACCACCGCGTCCAGGCTACGCGCCAGCTTCAGCTGGGACACGTCGTGCTGGTACTGGCCGACGCCGATCGACTTGGGCTCGATCTTCACCAGCTCCGCCAGCGGGTCCTGCAGGCGGCGGGCGATGGACACGGCGCCGCGCAGGGACACGTCCAGCTCGGGGAACTCCTTCGCCGCCAGTTCGGAGGCGGAATACACCGATGCGCCGGCTTCGCTGACCATGATCTTGGTCAGCTTCATGCCCGGATATTTCTTGATCAGTTCGCCGGCCAGCTTGTCGGTCTCGCGGCTGGCGGTGCCGTTGCCGATGGCGATCAGCTCGACCTGGTGCTTGGCGCAGAGCGCGGCGAGCACGGCGAGGGTCTGGTCCCACTGGTTCTTCGGCGCATGCGGGTAGACGGTGGCCGTGTCCAGCAGCTTGCCGGTGGCGTCGACCACCGCGACCTTGACCCCGGTGCGCAGGCCCGGGTCGAGGCCGAGGGTGGCGCGCGGGCCGGCCGGGGCGGCCAGCAGCAGGTCGTGCAGGTTGCGCGCGAACACGCTGATCGCCTCGTCCTCGGCGCCGTCGCGGAGCTCGCCGAACAGGTCGGTTTCCAGGTGGGTATAGAGCTTGACCTTCCATGTCCAGCGCACCACCTCGGCCAGCCACTTGTCGGCGGCGCGGCCCTGGTTGGACAGGCCGAAGCGCTCGGCGATCATGACCTCGCATGGGTGCAGGGTGCCCGGCGCTTCCTCGCCGACCTTCAGCGAGGCGCTGAGGACGCCTTCGTTGCGTCCGCGGAAGATTGCCAGGGCGCGGTGCGACGGGGCGCTTTTCAGCGGCTCGTCGTGTTCGAAGTAGTCGCTGAACTTGGCGCCTTCCTGTTCCTTGCCGGGGACCACGCGGGCGGTCAGGGTCGCTTCGTTCTTCATGAACACGCGCAGCTTGTCGAGCAGCGTGGCGTCTTCGGCGAAGCGCTCCATGAGGATGTACTTGGCGCCTTCCAGCACCGCCTTGACGTCGGCGAAGCCTTTCTCGGCGTCGACGAAACGCGCGGCCTCGCTTTCCGGGACCAGGGTCGGGTCGTCGAACAGTGCGTCGGCCAGCGCGCCGAGGCCGGCTTCCAGGGCGATCTGGCCCTTGGTGCGGCGCTTCTGCTTATAAGGCAGGTAGAGGTCTTCGAGACGGGTCTTGGTGTCGGCGAGCTTGATGTCGCGGGCCAGTTCGGGGGTCAGCTTGCCCTGTTCCTCGATGCTGGCGAGGATCGCGCCGCGGCGTTCTTCCAGTTCGCGCAGGTAGCGCAGGCGCTCTTCCAGCATGCGCAACTGGGTATCGTCGAGGCTGCCGGTGACCTCTTTGCGGTAACGGGCGATGAAGGGAACGGTGGAGCCTTCGTCGAGCAGGGCGACGGCAGCGGCGACTTGCTGCGGTTGAACGCGGCCGGAGGGCAGTGCGGAGAGCTCTTCGGCGATACGGGTGTTGATGCTGTCCATTGATCCACCTGGTAAAACGAACGAAAACGGGCCGTGTAGACAACGCCCCGCCGCAAAAGCGCCGCATTATACCTGCCAAGTTTCGCCTTGGAGGGCGGCTGGTCGGGGAAAAATCTGCTAACAATGGACAGTCCGGCCCAGCCGCTACCTGGGCGATAATGCCCGCCTGACTCATTCTGGGAGTTTCTATGTCGAACCCTGCCGCCCTGGCCGAAGGTGAAAAGATCCTCGTCGTCGACGACGACGCCCGCCTGCGCCGCCTGCTCGAACGTTTCCTCGACGAGCAGGGCTACCGCGTCCGCGCGGTGGAGAACACCGAGCAGATGGATCGCCTTCTATCCCGCGAACTGTTCCAGCTGGTTGTGCTCGACCTGATGCTTCCCGGCGAGGACGGCCTCACTGCCTGCCGCCGCCTGCGCGAACAGAACAACCAGGTGCCGATCATCATGCTCACCGCCAAGGGCGACGAGGGCAGCCGCATCCAGGGCCTGGAACTGGGCGCCGACGACTACCTGGCCAAGCCGTTCAACCCGCGCGAACTGCTGGCGCGGATCAAGGCCGTGCTGCGCCGCCAGGCACCGCTGGTGCCCGGCGCGCCTGCCGGTGCCGACGAGGTGGTGACCTTCGGCGACTACCAGCTGTTCCTCGCCACCCGCGAACTGAAGAAGGGCGACGAGGTACACATGCTGACCACCGGCGAGTTCGCCGTGCTCAAGGCCCTGGTGCAGCACGCCCGCGAACCGCTGACCCGGGACAAGCTGATGAACCTCGCCCGTGGCCGCGAGTGGGATGCCCTGGAGCGTTCCATCGACGTGCAGATCTCGCGCCTGCGCCGGCTGATCGAGCCGGACCCGTCCAAGCCGCGCTATATCCAGACGGTCTGGGGGGTCGGCTACGTGTTCGTGCCGGATGGCAACGCGCGCAAGGCCTGAGTCTCCGCGCGGCCGGTGCAGCGATGCACCGGCCGCGTCGTCTTACCCGCAACAGGCGTCGGCCCCGTCCGCCGGCGCGCAACCGGTCCGATCGATGAAAACGCCGCTCTGGTTCCCGCAAAGCTTCTTCGCCCGCACCCTCTGGCTGGTGCTGATCGTCGTGCTGTTCTCCAAGGCGCTGACCCTGGTCTACCTGCTGATGAACGAGGACGTGATCGTCGACCGCCAGTACAGCCACGGCGCGGCGCTGACCATCCGCGCGTTCTGGGCTGCCGACGAGGAGTCGCGCGCGGCCATCGCCAAGGCTTCCGGCCTGCGCTGGGTGCCGAGCAGCGCCGACCAGCCCGGCGAGCAGCACTGGCCGTACACGGAAATCTTCCAGCGGCAGATGCAGATGGAGCTGGGGCCGGACACCGAGACCCGCCTGCGTATCCACCAGCCGTCGCAGCTCTGGGTGCGCGCACCGAGCCTCGGCGAAGGCTGGCTGGCGGTGCCGCTGTATCCGCATCCCTTGCGTGGCCAACGGATCTGGAGCGTGCTCGGCTGGTTCCTCGGCATCGGCCTGCTTTCCACCGCCGCCGCCTGGATCTTCGTCCGCCAGCTCAGCCAGCCGCTCAAGCGCCTGGTGGTCGCCGCCCGCCAGTTCGGCCAGGGGCGCAGCGTGCGCCTGCCGCTGGGGCCGGAGACGCCAAGCGAAATGGCCGAGGTGTATCGCGCCTTCAACCAGATGGCCGAGGACATCGAGCAGGGCGGGCGCGAACGCGAATTGATGTTGGCCGGTGTCTCCCACGACCTGCGCACCCCGCTGACACGCCTGCGCCTGTCGCTGGAGTTGCTGCCGGAGAGCGAACGGGAGATGGTCGAGGACATGGTCCGCGACATCGAGGACATGGATGCGATCCTCGACCAGTTCCTCGCCTTCATCCGCGACGGCCGCGACGAGCCGGTGGAGGAGGGCGACCTGACCGACCTGGTGCGCGAGGTGGTGGCACCGTTCAACCAGACTCGCGAGCAGGTGCGCATGGCCTTGCAGCCGGTACCGGCGATGCCGTTGCGGCGGGTGTCGATGAAGCGTCTGCTGGGCAACCTGATCGACAATGCCCTGAACCACGGTGGCGGCTCGGTGGAGGTGGCCAGCTACGTGGCCGGCGAAAGCGCGGCGCCCTACGTGGTGCTGAGTGTGCTCGATCGCGGCCAGGGCATCGATCCCGCGGAAGTGGACAGCATCTTCAATCCCTTCATCCGCGGCGACAAGGCGCGTGGCGGCAAGGGCACCGGCCTCGGCCTGGCGATCGTCAAGCGCATCGCCGCCCAGCACGGCGGCAGCGTCGAACTGCGCAACCGCGATGGCGGCGGCCTGGAAGCGCGGGTCTGCCTGCCGCTGGGGTTGCTGCTACCGCGCGGCGCGGCCTGATACTCGACGGGTTTGTGCCGTTCCAGCGGCACTTCCCAACCCCTCTCGCGCTTACGGAGAGGGGCGCGCCCCGTCCCTACCAGCGCAACCGGTTTCCCTCGAGCACCGCGGTCTTCCCGTAAGGCCAGGCCCGGTTCTGCGCACCATGCCCGCTGGGCAGGTGGTGGTAGAGCGGCACCTCGATGGCGGCGGCGTATTCGCCGAAGATCCGCTCCAGGCTGTGGGCGACTTCCTTGCGCGGGCAATCGGTGAACGAGCCCAGGCAGATCGCGCCGAGCTGGCGCGCGTCGATGCTTTCGAGCAATTGCCAGAGGCTGCGCTCCAGGCGGTAGTAGGGTTCGCCGACGTCCTCCAGGACCAGGATCGACCCCGCCGGGGCGTGCAGGCCGCCGAGGGTGCCGGCCATGCAGGCCAGGGCGGTGAGGTTGCCGCCGATCAGCGCGCCTTCGACGCGTTGCTTGTGTCCGCCGAGGTGCTGCACCGGGAGTTCATGGTCGATTCCGGCCAGCAAGCGGCTGACCGAGGCCAGAGAGGCTAGCCGCTCCTGCTGCTCGCGGGGGGCGCTCAGCGGCGACAGACCGAGTCCGGTTGCCACCGGGCCGTGGATCGCAGGCAGGCCGTGGCGGTGGAAAGCGCTGAGCAACACCGAGATGTCGGAGAAACCGATCAGTGGCCGCGGCGAGGCCGTCTGCAGGCGCCCCCAGTCCAGGCCCGGCAGCAACTGGCCGCAGCCGTAGCCGCCGCGCAGGCACCAGACCGCGGTGATGTCCGGCATGTCGAAGGCGTTGTGCAGGTCTTCCAGGCGCTGCTCGACCGTCCCGGCGAGGTAGCGGTAGCGGGCTTCGACGTGGCGGCCGAGATGGTAGTCCACACCGTGCACTTCCAGTTGCCGCAGGGTCGCCTCCAGCACGTCGGTGGCGATGGCCGAGGCTGGCGCGATCAGCGCCACCCGGCCGTCGATGGGCTGCCAGGTCTGGTCGGAGGAGGGACGAGGGGTCATGCGGCGATTCCATGAAGCGTCAGGAAAGGATTCGAGTGCCGGAAGAGCCCGGGGTTCGGCGGGGTTTCCGGCATCGGTTGCGGCGGTGCTTCATTCAAGCGTGGCATGGACCTTCTGTCGAGGCCGGGATCGCCAGCGTAATGCGGTGCGTCCGATGCGCCGGGACAACGCATGCGTTGTCTGGTCCGGCTCACCCCTTTCCCTTCGTCCTGGCCAGGTGGGGGCCGCCGTTCTTTTCCAGGTACTGGATGATGATTCCGGCGATGTCCTTGCCGGTGGTGGATTCGATACCTTCCAGGCCCGGCGAGGAGTTCACCTCCATTACCAGCGGACCATGGTTGGAGCGCAGGATGTCCACCCCGGCGACGTTCAGGCCCATCACGCGAGCGGCGCGGATGGCGGTCATGCGTTCTTCCGGGGTTATCTTGATCAGGCTGGCGCTGCCGCCGCGGTGCAGGTTGGAGCGGAACTCGCCGGGCGCTGCCTGGCGCTTCATCGAGGCGATCACCTTGTCGCCGACCACGAAGCAGCGGATGTCGGCGCCGCCGGCTTCCTTTATGTACTCCTGGACCATGATGTTGTGCTTGAGCCCCATGAAAGCCTCGAGCACCGATTCGGCGGCCTTCTCGGTTTCGCAGAGGACCACGCCGATGCCCTGGGTGCCCTCCAGCAGCTTGATCACCAGCGGTGCGCCACCGACCATCTCGATCAGGTCCGGGACATCGTCCGGGGAATGAGCGAAGCCGGTCACCGGCAGGCCGATGCCCTTGCGCGAGAGCAGTTGCAGCGAGCGCAGCTTGTCCCGCGAGCGAGCGATGGCGACCGACTCGTTGAGCGGGAACACGCCCATCATCTCGAACTGGCGCAATACCGCGCAGCCGTAGAAGGTCACCGAGGCGCCGATGCGCGGGATCACCGCGTCGAAGCCCTCCAGCGGTTGTCCCCGGTAGTGGATCTGCGGCTTGTGGCTGGCGATGTTCATGTAGGCGCGCAGCGTATCGATGACCACCATTTCATGGCCGCGCTCCCGCCCGGCCTCCACCAGGCGACGGGTCGAGTAGAGCCGGGGATTGCGCGACAGCACGGCGATTTTCATTCAGCACCTGTGGATGGGTTGGACCGGCTGGCGGGCAGCGGCGGCGAGGCTGTGGGTTGTCGTCGCGGCAGGCATTGGACCGGCCGTTTCGGGAATGGATGGAGGTTGGACAGGTGCTGCCGGCGAATGGCTCAAACCGGACTCCCGTCGAGCAGGTTGATGCCCGTCGCCGCGGGCAGGGCGGCCGGCGACTCGGGACGATCCTGGACGTAGGCCAGGGCCGGGTTGACCACCAGTTGCCCGGCGATCAGCGCCTTGGAGCCGAGCAGCACGCGATAGCGCATGGACTTGCGGCAGGCCAGGGTGAACTCCACCGGCCACATGCGATCGCCCAGCGCCAGGGTGGTGCGGATCACGTAGCGGGTCTGGGCCTGGCCGTTGGAGCTGCGAATGGTCTTGCGCGCGACCATCGGCGCTTCGCAACGGTGCCGGCGCTGTACCAGCGTGCCGAGGTGGGCGGTGAAGCGCACCCACTTCTCGCCGTCGCGCTCGAAGGGAACGATGTCCGAGGCATGCAGGCTGGAGGTGCTGGCGCCGGTGTCGATCTTCGCGCGCAGCCCGACCATGCCCAGTTCGGGAAAGGCGATCCACTCGCGCAGACCGATGACGGAAAGCTGGTCGAATGTCTTCACGGGTAGGCATTCCAGGCGTTTTGCCGGCATTCTAGCAGGGCTATGGGCGGCCGCCAGACGGCTGCCCGAGGATGCCGAAGACGAACCTAGCGGCTGTCGATGACAGTCGCGAGACAGCGGCGGAACGAATACGGGAAATGCCAGTGAGCGAGAAAGACGACGACAAGGTGCGCCTGGACAAGTGGCTCTGGGCGGCGCGCTTCTTCAAGACCCGGGCGCTGGCCAAGGCCGCGATAGAGGGCGGCAAGGTGCATTGCCGGGGCGAGCGGTGCAAGCCGAGCAAGGAACCCAGGGTAGGGGAGGAATTGACCATTCGTACGGGCTTCGACGAGCGAACCGTGACGATTCGCGCGCTTTCCGTAGTCCGGCGTGGCGCGCCGGAGGCCCAGGCTCTCTACGAGGAAACCGCGGACAGCGTGGAAAGCCGCGAGCGCGCGGCGGCCATGCGCAAGGCCGGGGCGCTGGGCGTACAGACCGAGGGGCGGCCGAGCAAGAAGCAGCGGCGGCAGATCCACCAGTTGCGCGGCGGCCAGGACTGAGAAGCGCCGATCTCCCGCAGGGGAGACCGGGATGGCCTCAGGCCGAGTCGCGGACCACGCCGAGGCGGCCGATCAGCGGCAATTTCGCCAGCAGGCGGAACAGCGGTTCGGTCACCTGCACCAGCCAGCCGCTGGCCTTCGCCGCCAGCGGTGTGTAGCAGCCCCAGGCGAGGGCCAGCAGGGCCATCTGCAGGCCGCCGATGTAGTCGTCCTGGCCCCAGTGCGCGCCGGCTACCAGGCGCGGCAGCATGAACAGCACGGCCAGGGTCCAGATCAGCAGGAACTGCCCGGCGCGGCGGGCGAACAGCGACATGAACAGCGCCCAGACCAGCAGCACCGAGGCGTGGTCGCCGGGGAAGCTGCGCTTGGAGCGGTCCTTGATTTCCCACACGCGTTCCCAGTCCGGGAAGTGGTCGCTGAGGTGGATGGCCTTGTCCATCAGCATCGACAGGCTGGCGTGCTGCCAGTGCAGGTGGTGGGCGATCTTGGCGTAGAGCACGCGGATCACCACCAGGATCAGCAGGGTCACGATGAAGCCGAAGGTCAGCCGCCGTACCTGGTTCGCTGGCAGCAGCCAGTCGCCGCGAATCAGCAGGCAGAGCAGGATCACCCCGACCACCGCGTCGAACGGTCGGGTACTGAGCAGGCCCCAGAGTTTCAGCCAGGTTTCGTTGAGGGCGAGGGAGCCGTTGAGCTTGTCGAAGAGCCAGAAGTCGAAGCCGTTCATCAGCTCGCGGGTGGGGCCCCAGAGCCACAGGATCAGCAGCAGGAGCGCCAGAAGATGACAGGTGGCGAACTTGCGCCATTGCCAGGCCGCTTGGAACGGAGAGGCATTATCCATAAAATCGTTTCCCCCTATCGGCGCCGGGTCGGCGTACGACTGTCACGAAGCGCGCTTTTATAGGCCTTTGTCACTCACTTGTCATTCCCTCATTCGTAGCGTTGTGTCCCGCATGTCCCATTCAGATCAGAGCCAGCGTTTCCTTTTCGACGATACCGACGTGCGCGGCGAGATGGTCGATCTCGAGCGTAGCTACAGCGAAGTGCTGGCCAAACATCCCTATCCGGAACCGGTCGCGCAACTGCTCGGGGAGATGCTCGCGGCGGCCTCGCTGCTCTGCGGCACGCTCAAGTTCGACGGCCTGCTGGTATTGCAGGCGCGCTCCAGCGGCGCGGTTCCGCTGTTGATGGTGGAGTGTTCCAGCGACCGCCAGGTGCGTGGCCTGGCCCGCTATTCGGCGGAGTCCATCGGCGCCGACGCCGGCATGCAGGAACTGATGCCCGAAGGCGTGCTGACCCTCACCGTGGACCCGGTCAAGGGCCAGCGCTACCAGGGGATCGTCGCCCTGGAGGGGGTGAACCTGGCGGAATGCCTGTCCAACTACTTCGCCAGCTCGGAACAGCTGCCGACCCGTTTCTGGCTCAACGCCAACGGCCGCCGCGCCCGCGGCCTGCTGCTGCAGCAGCTTCCCGCCGACCGCCTGAAGGACCCCGAGGCCCGCGAGGCCAGTTGGCAGCACCTGACCACCCTGGCCGACACGCTGACCGCCGAAGAGCTGCTGGCGCTGGACAACGAGACCGTCCTGCACCGCCTCTACCACGAGGAAACCGTGCGCCTGTTCGAGCCGCAACCGCTGGTCTTCCATTGCAGTTGCTCGCGGGAACGTTCGGCCAACGCCCTGGTCAGTCTCGGGCAGGCCGACTGCGAGCGGCTGCTCGAGGAGGAGGAAGGCTCGATCACCATCGACTGCCAGTTCTGCAACCAGCGCTACCTGTTCGACGCCTCCGACGTCGCCCAGTTGTTCGCTGGCGCTGGCAGCCAGGGGCCTTCCGAGACCCGCCACTGACGATTTTTCATCCAGCGGGCTTTTCTGGCATAATCCCGCCACTTTTTTCCTGTAGTGAGTTTTTTGAAGCGCTACGAAGTTTGGAGGACTCGGCCTCTGGCCGACGGGGAACCACATGACGCAAGCCAACAACGCCGTGTACACCGATATCAGCGCCGCCCAACTGGTAGAAGAAGCCATTCGCCGCGGTGAGGGCGAACTGGCCGCCAACGGCTCGCTGGTCGTACGTACCGGCCATCGCACCGGCCGTTCGCCGGTCGACCGTTTCATCGTCGAAGAGCCGAGCACCAAGGACGCGATCGCCTGGGGCAACATCAACCGTCCGTTCCCGGCCGACAAGTTCGATGCGCTGTGGGCCCGCGTGGAAGCGTTCAACAACGCCCAGGACCATTTCGTTTCCCATGTTCATGTAGGTTCCGCCGAGGCTTACTACCTGCCGGTGAAGATGACCACCGCTACCGCCTGGCAGAATCTGTTCGGCCGTTGCCTGTTCATCGAGCCGGAGCAGTACAACCCGGCTGGCAAGGACGAGTGGCAGGTCCTCAATGTCGCCAACTTCGAATGCGTGCCCGAGCGCGACGGCACCAACTCCGACGGTTGCGTGATCCTCAATTTCGCCCAGAAGAAAGTGCTGATCGCAGGCATGCGCTATGCCGGCGAGATGAAGAAAGCCATGTTCTCCGTGCAGAACTTCCTGCTGCCCGAGCGCGACGTGCTGCCGATGCACTGCGCTGCCAACATCGGCGAAGCGGGCGATGTGACCCTGTTCTTCGGCCTGTCCGGCACCGGCAAGACCACCCTGTCCGCCGATGAAAGCCGTTACCTGATCGGTGACGACGAGCACGGCTGGGGCGAGGGCGTGGTGTTCAACGTCGAAGGCGGTTGCTATGCCAAGTGCATCGACCTGTCCGAGAAGAACGAGCCGGTCATCTGGAAAGCCATCAAGTTCGGCGCCGTGCTGGAGAACGTGGTTCTCGACGAAGAGCGTGTGCCCGACTACGCCGACGACAGCCTGACCCAGAACAGCCGCGCCGCCTACCCGCTGGAGCACGTCGAGAAGCGTTCGGAGAAGAACCTCGGCGGCGAGCCCAACGCGGTGATCTTCCTGACCTGCGACCTGACCGGCGTACTGCCGCCGGTATCGATCCTGAACAACGAGCAGGCGGCCTACCACTTCCTGTCCGGCTACACCGCGCTGGTCGGCTCCACCGAGATGGGTTCCGGCGGCGGCATCAAGTCGACCTTCTCCACCTGCTTCGGCGCTCCCTTCTTCCCGCGTCCGGCCGGTGTCTACGCCGAGCTGCTGATCAAGCGTATCAAGGCCTTCGGCTCCAAGGTCTACCTGGTCAACACCGGCTGGACCGGCGGTGGCTACGGCGTCGGCAAGCGCTTCAACATCCCGACCACCCGTGGCGTGATCGCGGCGATCCAGAGCGGCGCGCTGATCGGCGCGGAAACCGAGCACCTGGACATCATCAACCTGGACGTGCCGAAGGTCGTTCCGGGCGTCGAGACCAATCTGCTCAACCCGCGCAATACCTGGGCCGACAAGGCTGCCTACGACGAGGCGGCGAAGGGCCTGGCCAAGCAGTTCATCGAAAACTTCAAGAAATTCGAGGTTTCCGACGCGATCAAGGCCGCCGGCCCGCAGCTGTAAGCCACGTTTCGGCACCATGAAAAAACCGCCTTCGGGCGGTTTTTTCATGTCCGGACGTCAGGGGTAGGTGACGGTGATCAGGTAGTTGCCGGAGCGACGACCGCTTCCGGCCAGCTCATAGCGCGCCGAGAAATCCCTTTCCCCGAGGACCAGGTCGCTGGGTTGCAGGTGTTGCACCTCGCCGGTCTTCATCGAGCGGATGCTGACTTCCGCGGTGCGCGCCTGCATGGGACAGCCACTGAGGTGGAAGCTGCCCTTGCTTTCGTCTTGGCGGGGAGCGCTCATCGAGCATGGTGGCTCGACAATGGCGCCGGTGAAGCGGATGACGCCGCTGATGCTGCCGGGGGCGGCGAACAGGTTGCTGGAGGTTCCTACAAGAAGACCGAACAAAGCCAGTTGGCCCATCCTGTTCATGAGCTTACTCCTACGTGAGTTCATCCTTATTTTTCTGCGTTCGTGCGTCCCGGGAGGGGCCCTCTCCCAGGCGCTGGCATTGGAGTGGAATATAGGACAATTCCTTAGGAAAATTCCTTCCTAGGAATAGTCCTAGTCCTGATTCTGTAAGTAGCTGCTGTGGGGCTGCGTCGGATTTATTGAAGTCTGGTTTATCTTCTCGCCAATGCCCTAGAGTGGGCGCCCCTTTGTTCCCTCGCAGTGGATTTCCCCCATGCATATCGAAGACGCCGTTCGGAGTCGCCGTGCCATCAAGGGCTACGACTCATCCTTCAGCCTGACTCGCGAAGAGAAGGACCATCTCCTGGACCTGGCGCTGCATGCGCCTTCCGCCTTCAACCTGCAACACGTGCGGCTGGTCGAGGTCAGCGATCCGCAATTGCGCACGCAGTTGCGTGAAGTGGCCTGGGACCAGGCGCAGGTCACCGACGCGGCGATGCTGGTGGTGGTGTGCGCCCAGCTCGACAGTTGGGAGCGCAACGCGCAGCGGGTCTGGGACGGTGCTCCCGAGGCGGTACAGGCGTTCATGGCAGGCGCCATCGACACCTACTACCGCGGCAAGCCCCAGGTACAGCGTGACGAAGCCATGCGCAGCTGCGGCCTGCTGGCGCAGACCCTGATGCTGGTCGCCCGCGGCCAGGGCCTGGATTCGTGTCCGATGGATGGTTTCGACTTCGATGCCGTGGCCCGGCTGATCAACCTGCCGGACAACCATGTGATCGGCCTGATGGTGGCGGTCGGGAAAAAGGCCGTTGAACCCTGGCCGCGCAGCGGCAAGCTGCCGCGGGAAGAACTGGTCATCCGCGACCGCTTCTGACTGCCCGGATTCCCCTAGTCCGGTCCGGCGGCCCCGACCTGGCGGATCTGTTCGACCAGCCATTGCAGGGCGATGTCGCGTTCGCGCTGGGCCAGGAACACCAGTTCCAGGTGGAACGGGCCGAGGTCGAACGGCAGGTCGAACGATTGCAGGGGCAGCAATCGTTCGAAGTAGTGCGCCAGTTGTCGCGGCAGGACGCCGACCAGGTCGCTGTACGCGGCGATGTGCGCTGCCTGCAGGTAGTTCGGTGTGGTGTAGGCCACTTGCCGCTTGAGCCCCTGGCTGCCCAGCCACTGGTCGACCATCCCCTTGGTCTGCCCGCCGTGCACCCACAGGTGCTGTAGCTCCAGAAAGGTGGCCAGGTCGGGAGCCTGCGCCAGCAGCGGGTGCTGACGTCGGGCGACCAGTTGCAGGGTCTCGCTGGCCCAATGGCGGCGCTGGAAGCGCGCCGGGACGTTTTCGAAGCGGCCTAGCACCAGGTCCAGTTCGCCTTTGTCCAGCGCCTCGGCCGGCAAGGTCGGGGTCAGGTGCTGGATGGCGATGGAGATTCCCGGCGCCCGCTCGCTCAGGCGGCGCATCAGGGCGGGCATGCAGATCAGTTCGACGTAGTCGGTCACCGCTACGGTGAAGCGCTGCCGGCTGCGCCCGGGATCGAAGCCCTCGCCGTCGCCCAGGCTCTGTTCGATCTGCCGCAGCGCCGCGCGGATCGGCGCTTCCAGCGCCAGCGCCCGGGGCGTCGGCTGCATCGCACGACCGGCGCGGACCAGCAGCGGGTCGTCGAGCAGCTCGCGCAGGCGGTTCAGTGCATTGCTCACTGCCGGCTGGCTCAGCGCCAGGCGCTCCGCCGCGCGCGAGACGTTGCGTTCGCGCAGCAGGGCGTCGAGGACGCGTAGCAGGTTGAGGTCGAAGGTTTGGATATTCATTGCCTGAATTCCAGCTATCACAAGACTAAATTTCAAAAATAGTACGACCTTCCCCTAAGGTAGTGGTCGCTTTTTGTGCGGTCGGACTGCCCCAGGTTTCGTCCACCGTTCCTCCTGCGCTCGCTACAACGAGGACAAGACCATGAGCCAGAACTTTTCCTTCCGCCAGGCCGCGGTGATCGGCGCCGGCACCATGGGTCGCGGTATCGTCATGTGCCTGGCCAACGCCGGTCTCGACGTGCAGTGGCTGGACAGCAACCCGCAGATGCTCAACCAGGCGCTCGGCGCCGTGGCCGACACCTACGCGCACAACGTGCGCCAGGGGCGCATCGGCGAAGAGGAAGCGGCCGCGCGCCGCGCCCGCATCACGCCGGTCCAGCACCTCGCCGCGATGCGCGAGGCGGACCTGGTGATCGAGGCGGTCTACGAGAACCTGGAACTCAAGCAATCGATCTTCCGCGAGCTGGACGCGGCGCTGAAGCCCTCCGCGGTGCTGGCCAGCAATACTTCCTACCTGGACATCGACGCCATCGCCGCGGTTACCGCGCGTCCGGGCCAGGTGCTCGGCCTGCACTTCTTCAGCCCGGCGCACATCATGCGGCTGCTGGAGATCGTGCGCGGCGCGCAGACCGCGCCGGCGGTGCTGGAGGCGGCCCTGGCGCTGGGCGAGCGGATGGGCAAGGTCAGCGTAGTGGCCGGCAACTGCCACGGCTTCATCGGCAACCGCATGCTCGAACCCTACGCCACCGAGGCCCGCCTGATGCTGCTGGAAGGCGCCCTGCCGTACCAGGTGGACCGGGCTCTCCAGGCGTTCGGTTTCGCCATGGGGCCGTTCCGCATGTACGACGTGGTCGGTATCGACCTGGAGTGGCGCGCCCGCGAGTTGGCCGGGGTCGGTCAGGACCAGCCGGCCGTGCAGGTGGACAACCGCCTTTGCGAGCTGGGCCGCTTCGGCCAGAAGAGCGGTGCCGGTTACTACCGCTACGCGCCGGGCAGCCGCCAGGCGGAGCACGATACCGAGGTGGATGCCCTGGTGCTCCGGGTTGCCGAGACGCTGGGCTACCCGCGGCGCGATTTCGCCGACGAGGAAATCCTCGAGCGTTGCCTGCTGGCGCTGGTCAACGAGGGCGCGAAGATCCTCGACGAGGGTATCGCCGCCCGTAGCGCCGACATCGACACTGTCTACCTGAACGGCTACGGCTTCCCCGCCGCGGAGGGCGGTCCCATGGCCTGGGCCGATCGCCTCGGCGCGGCCGAGCTGCTGCAACGCCTGCGTTTCCTCGAACAGCGCCACGGCGCGCGCTGGAAGCCGGCGTCCCTGGTCGAGCGCCTGGCCGCCGAGGGCGGAGCCTTCGCCGACCTGCAGGAGGCGCGCTGAGATGGATTACCAGGCCCCCTTGCGCGACATGCGCTTCGTTCTCCATGAACTGTTCGATGTCGGCGCGCATTGCGAACTGCTGGGCAACGGCATCGATCGCGAACTGATCGACGGCGTGCTCGAGGAAGGCGCGCGCTACACCGGCCAGGTGGTGGCGCCGCTCAATCGCAACAGCGACGAGGAAGGCGCGAAGCTGAAGGACGGCGTGGTGACCACCCCCACCGGCTTTCGCGAAGCCTACCGGCAGTACAGCGAGAACGGCTGGGCGAGCATGACCGGACCCACCGAGTACGGCGGCCAGGGCTTCCCGCAGATGGTCTCCGCGTGCTTCCACGAGATGCTGATGGCCGCCAGCCTGTCCTTCCGCGTCTATTCGGGGCTGACCGAGGGCGCCGTGCTGGCCCTGTACAAGCATGGCGACGAGGCGTTGCGGCGCGACTACCTGGCCAAGCTGGTGAGCGGCGAATGGGCCGGCACCATGTGCCTGACCGAACCCCAGGCCGGCACCGACCTCGCCCTCCTGCGCACCCGCGCCGAGGCGCAGGCCGACGGCAGCTACGCGATCAGCGGCAGCAAGATCTTCATCAGCGGTGGCGAGCAGGACCTCACCGAGAACATCGTCCACCTGGTGCTGGCGCGCCTGGCGGACGCGCCGGCCGGGGTGAAGGGCATCAGTCTGTTCCTGGTGCCGAAGTTCGTCGCCAATCCCGATGGCTCCCTGGGCGAGCGCAACAGCCTGGGGTGCGGCGCCATCGAGCACAAGATGGGGATCAAGGGCGCTTCCACCTGCGTGATGAACTTCGACGGCGCCAGGGGCTGGCTGCTGGGCCAGGCGAACCAGGGCCTGGCCTGCATGTTCACGATGATGAACGATGCGCGCTTCCAGGTCGGCCTGCAGGGCCTGGGTATCGCCGAACGGGCCTTCCAGGGCGCCCTCGGCTACGCCCGCGAGCGCCTGCAGTCGCGCGCCCTGGTCGGCCCGCAGGCACCGGACAAGGCCGCCGACCCGATCATCGTGCACCCCGACGTACGGCGCATGCTGCTGACCCAGAAGACCCTGGTCGAAGGCTGCCGCATGCTGGCGGCCTGCTGTGCACGCCAGCTCGACCTGGAACACGGCCATCCGGATGCCGACGGCCGGCGCGCGGCGACGCGCCGTGCAGCGCTGCTGATCCCCATCGTCAAGGCCTTCCTTACCGATGTCGGCCAGGAAGTCGCCAGCCTCGGCGTACAGGTCTATGGCGGTCACGGCTTCATCCGCGAATGGGGCATGGAGCAATTGATGCGCGACAGTCGCATCACCCAGATCTACGAAGGCACCAATGGCATCCAGGCGCTCGATCTGGTCCGCCGCAAGCTGCTCGGCGACCAGGGCGGCGAACTGCTGGCGCTGCAAGGCGAACTGGCGGCGGCCAGCGAGGCGCTGCAAGGGCGTGCTGCGCTGGCGCCGCTGGTCGAGCCGGTGCTGCAACGCCTGGAGGAGTGGCGGCAGCTCACCGGCCAGGTACTCGAGGCCTGCGCCCGCGATCCCCAGGAGATCGGCGCCACTTCCGTGGACTTCCTCCAGTACAGCGCCTACGTATTGCTCGCGGCCCTCTGGTTGCAAGCCGCTGCACGAGCCCAGGAAGCGCTGGACGGCGGCTCCGGCGAGGGCGATTTCTATCGGGCCAAGCTGCGCAGCGCCGATTTCTACCTGCGGCGCATCCTGCCGCGGGCGAGCATGCACCGCGAAGCCTTGCTCGGCGGCGCCGACTGCCTGATGGCCCTGCCCGAGGAGCATTTCTCGTTCTGACGGGCGTCTCGCCCAGGGAGACCGATATGCAAGCTTTCAGTTTCGCCACTACCGCGCAGATCCTCTGCGAGGTCGGCTCCGCCATCCGCCTGGCTGAACTCTGCCGCGAGCGAAGGGCGCGCCGCGTGTTGATCGTGACCGACCCGGGGATCACCCGGCTCGGCTTGCTGGATGCGATCCTGCCCGGCTTCCCGCGCCTGGGCCTGGCCGTCGAGGTGTACGACCAGGTGCTCGCCGATCCGCCTGAATCGGTGGTCGAGGCCGCGCTCGGGCGGGCGCGGGCCATGGCTGCCGAGCTGGTGGTCGGTTTCGGCGGTGGCAGTTCCATGGACGTGGCCAAGCTGGTCGCGCTGCTCGCCCATCCAGAGGCAGGGCAGGGGCTCGGCGAGGTCTTCGGGGTCGGCAACGCACGCGGGCCGCGCCTGCCGCTGATCCAGGTGCCGACCACCGCCGGGACCGGCTCCGAGGTGACGCCGATCGCCATCGTCACCACTGGCGAGACCACCAAGATGGGTGTGGTCTCGCCCTACCTGCTGCCCGATCTGGCGCTGCTCGATGCCGACCTGACCCTCGGGCTGCCGCCGGCGGTCACCGCGGCGACCGGTATCGACGCGATGGTGCATGCGATCGAGAGCTATACCAGCAAGCTGAAGAAGAACCCGCTGTCCGACCTGCTGGCGCGGGAGGCGTTGCGCTTGCTGGCGGCCAACCTGGAACGCGCGGTAGGCGACGGCGGCGACCGCGAGGCGCGCCAGGCCATGCTGCTGGGCGCCTGCCTGGCCGGGCAGGCCTTCGCCAATGCGCCGGTGGCGGCGGTACATGCCCTGGCCTATCCGCTGGGAGGGCATTTCCACATTCCCCACGGCCTGAGCAACGCGCTGGTGTTACCGGAGGTGATCCGTTTCAACGCTCCCGCTGCCGCTGGACTCTATGCCGAGCTGGCGCCGCTGCTGCTGGGCGACCGCTTGCGTCCGGGCGATCGCGACGCGCTTACCGCGCAGCTGATCGACGAACTGGCCCAGCTCAGTCCGCGCAACGGCCTGCCGAGCCGCTTGCGCGACGCCGGGGTGGACGAGGCGATGCTGCCGCGCCTGGCCGCCGACGCGATGCTCCAGCAGCGTCTGCTGGTCAACAACCCGCGCGAGGTCGGCGAGGCGGACGCCCTGGCGATCTATCGCGCGGCATACTGAATCCCTTCTACGAGGACCGGGCATGGCGACCGCCCCGCGACCGCTGCGCGAGCAGTACCTTCATTTCCAGCCGATCACCACGCGCTGGCACGACAACGATATCTACGGACACGTGAACAACGTGACCTACTATGCGTTCTTCGACACGGCGGTGAATACCTACCTGATCGAGCGTGGCGGCCTGGATATCCAGGGCGGCGAAGTGATCGGCCTGGTGGTCAGTTCCAGCTGCGACTATTTCGCGCCGGTGGCCTTCCCCCAGCGGATCGAGATGGGCTTGCGGGTGGCGCGCCTGGGCAACAGCTCGGTGCAGTACGAACTGGCCTTGTTCCTCGAAGGGCAGCGGGAGGCCTGCGCGGCCGGGCGTTTCGTGCATGTCTTCGTGGAGCGCCGAAGCAGCCGCCCGGTGGCCATTCCGCAGGGACTACGCGATGCGCTGGCCGCGCTTCAGAGCGCGGCCCAGTGACAGAGATCGCCCGCCGCCCGTGACAGGGCGATGGCGTGCAGTTCGTCCAGGCGATCGTCGCGTACCTGCCGTTGCAGCGCCTGGTTTAGCCTCGGCCGACAGTCGTCGACGCGCAGTTCGGCGAGCGCCGGGGCGTAGCCGCGCAGCAGCTCCAGGTTGAGCTGATTGAGGCGGTTGCGGATGCGCTCCAGGTCGACCGCCTGGCCAGCGTCCGGTAGCGGCCGGCTGAGCAGGCGGTACTGGACCAGCTTGTTCGCCTCGATCTGCGCGGCGAACAGCAGGCGCACCTGCTCGGCGCCGACCCCGTGGCTCCCGGCTTGTCCGGCGAGCATCTGCAACTGTTGTTGTTCCCGCGGGCTGTCCTGTACCGCCTTGCCCGACTGGGCCTTGCTCTGGGCTACCTGATCGGCTAGTTGCAAACGCTGGCTGCTCAAGCTCAACAGTTGCTGGAGAGCCGGCGACAGCGGCTGGGCCTGGAGCAGCGGGCCTTGCAGGAGCAGGAGGGCAAGCAGGCCCCAACTGGCGAACGACGGGCGCATCTGGAAATCTCGATTGAATTGATGCCGGGCACGCTAGCAAAGCGAGCCCGGTGCGACAATCCATGACATGGCGTGAGGCGATGAGGAAGCGCTGGATGGGACATTTCTGATTGAACGTTTGCAGTCTCGACGCTGGAGCAATGTTCTGTGACCATCCCTCCACACCATTTCATTCACCAAAGGGGCCGGTTTGCCCCTGCTATGACTGGCAAGGACGCGGAACATGGGTTTCCTGATACTCTCCCGCCGAGAAGGCGAAGGCATCACCCTGTCCCTCAAGGCCGACTACCCGGCGGAGGAACTGATTCGGCAATTGCGCGAAGGCGGCATCCGGATCCTGGTCACCGATATCATCGGCAACCAGGCCCGGGTCGGGATCGAGGCGCCGCGTGGCGTCCTGATCGTTCGCGACGAGTTGAAGACGGCACCGAAAGGCTGACGAACGGTAGAAAGTAAAAGCCCCGCGGTCGCGGGGCTTTTCCACATCGGCTTCGGCAAGCATGCCGATCAACGATGCTTGTGCTTGCGGTGTTTCTTGCCGCGGTGACCGCTGTCGTTGTCCTTGCCCAGGTTGTTACCGACCGCGCCACCCGCTGCGCCGCCGAGGCCTGCACCGATGGTCGCGCCGGTGCTGCCGCCCAGCTTGTTGCCGATCACCGAACCGCCGGCCGCGCCTAGCCCGCCACCCAGGGCTGCTTCGGTCTTGCGCCCGTCCTTGGCGGTCATCGCGCCGCCAGCCGCTCCACCTAGGCCGGCACCTATGGCCGCACCGGTGCTACCGCCGATGGCGTTGCCCACGACGTTGCCCAGGGCGCCGCCCACGCCGCCGCCCACGGCGGTCTTGGTGGAGTCGCCGGCGAGCGCGGCTTGTGCGCCCAGCAGGCCGAACGCGATTACCAGGAGAGATTTACGCATCGTGCGTGCCTCATCGTTGAATCAGGAGGGAAATACGGTCGTTCGCACAAAGGCCGGACCATCAGGCCCGGCCTTTGCGTCGTGGGGAGCGGAGGAATCAGTCGTCGTAGTAGCGACGATGATGCTTATGGCGCTTCCACTTCTTGTACCGGCCGTAGTGATGGCCGTTGTCATGCCGGTAATAGCCATCGCGATAGCCGGCGCGGCGGTAGTAGCGACGGTCGCGGTAGTCGTCATCGTCGTCGTAGCGGCGGTTGCCGTCGCCATAATGGTTGCCCAGCGCGCCGCCGCCGGCGCCGCCGAGGGCCGCGCCGATCAGGCCACCGGTGCTGCCACCGATCTGCCGGCCGATGACGTTACCGCCTGCGGCACCGAGGCCGCCGCCGATTGCCGCTTCGGTCTTGTTACCGCGTCCGGCGCCGACTGCACCGCCCGCAGCGCCACCGATGCCGCTACCGATCGCGGCGCCAGTGCTGCCGCCGACCGCATCGCCGACGACCGAACCCAACACCCCGCCCAAGGCGCCGCCGATGGCCGCGCGGGTGTTGTCGCCTGCGAAGGCGGTACCACCGACCAGACTCAGGGACAACAGGAGTATCGAGGAATACTTCATAGAGAGTTTCTCTCTGTGGGGATGACGGCTGCGATGCTGGGGTTGGCCCAAACCGCTGACAAGCGTCAGCCGACGATTGGTAGAACAAACTCGAAATATTCCAAGTGCTTGTTTTTTATGGGGAACTTTCTTCGGCGGAGGCGGTCTTAAACCGAATGCGAAACGCGATTTCAGGGTCGAAATCGGTATTTTTGCTGGCGGGATGCTGGCCATTCTAACGCCGACGAGCGGCCTGCCTTCAAGGCCTTTCATCGACTTTTTCCTTAAGACGCCGCCTCCTGTTGCAGGAGGCGGCGTTTTTCGTGGGCTTCAGATAATGCGCCCGTCGCCCGTGGCCTTTTCCAGGCGTACCGCGATGAACTTCGAAGTCGGCGTATGGCTGCCGACGCCGACGCTCTCCAGCGGCACCAGGGGATTGGTTTCCGGGTAGTAGGCGGCTGCCTGGCCGGCCGGGATGTCGAAGGCGAGCAGGGTGAAGCGGCGTACCCGGCGTTCGATGCCATCGCTCCACAGCGAGATCAGGTCGACCTTGTCGCCCGGCTGGTAGCCCAGGCGGCGGATATCCGCCTCGTTGGCGAATACCACTTCGCGCTGGCCCTTCACTCCGCGATAGCGATCGTCCAGGCCGTAGATGGTGGTGTTGTACTGGTCATGGGAGCGCAGGGTCTGCAGGATCAGGTCGGGTTCGAGGCCACTGTCGCGCACCTGTGCCGGCAACAGGTCGCGGGGCAGCGGGTTGGCGACGAAGTTGGCCTTGCCGCTGGCGGTGTTCCAGCGCCGTTCTCCGGCGGCGTTGCCGAGGTAGAAGCCGCCGGGATGCCGGACGCGGCGGTTGAAGTCGGCGAAACCGGGGATGGTGTCGGCGATCAGCTCGCGGATGCGCTCGTAGTTGGCGATCAGCGCGTCCCAGTCCACCGGATGGTTGCCCAGGGTTGCCTTGGCGATGCCGGCGATGATCGCCGGCTCCGAACGCATCTGCTGCGAGAGCGGCTCCAGTTGCCCGTAGGACGCGTGGATCATGCTGAACGAGTCTTCCACCGTGACCGCCTGCGGGCCTTCGGCCTGGCGGTCGATGTCGGTGCGCCCCAGGCAGGGCAGGATCAGTGCGTCGCGGCCGGTGGTCAGGTGGCTGCGGTTGAGCTTGGTGCTGATGTGCACGGTCAGGTCGCATGACGCCAGGGCGGCGTGGGTGCGCAGACTGTCCGGGGTGGCCTGGGCGAAATTGCCGCCCAGGCCGATGAAGACCTTCGACTTGCCGGCGAGCATCGCGGCGATCGCCTCGACGGCGTTGTGCCCGTTGTGGCGTGGCACTTCGAAGCCGAAGCGCCGTTCCAGTGCGTCGAGCAGCGCCGCCGGCGGCCGCTCGTTGATGCCCATGGTGCGGTCGCCCTGCACGTTGCTGTGGCCGCGGACCGGGCAGAGACCGGCGCCCGGGCGGCCCAGGTTGCCGCGCAGGAGTTGCAGGTTGACGATTTCCTGGATGATCGCCACCGAATGATGGTGCTGGGTGATGCCCATCGCCCAGCAGACGATGACCCTGTTCGCCCGCCGGTACATCCGCGCAGCCTGCTCGATTTCCGCCAGGCTCAGCCCGGACTGGCGCTCCAGGTGTTCCCAGGGGGTGGCATCCAGTTCGGCCAGGTAGGCCTCGAGGCCGTCGGTGTGCTCGGCGATGAAGGCGTGGTCGAATACCGGCTCGCCGCCCTCGGCCTGGGCGTCGCGCTCCCAGGCGAGGAGGAACTTGGCGATCCCGCGGATCGCCGCCATGTCGCCGCCCAGTGCCGGACGGAAGAACGCGGTGTTCAGCGGCGAGGACCCGTTGGTCAGCATTTCCAGCGCATTCTGCGGATGCTGGAAGCGCTCCAGGCCGCGCTCCTTGAGAGGGTTGAAGCAGACCACCTGGGCGCCGCGCTTCACTGCTTCGCGCAGCGGCTCGAGCATGCGCGGGTGGTTGGTGCCGGGGTTCTGCCCAAGGATGAAGATCGCGTCGGCGTGTTCGAAGTCGTCGAAGGTCACGCTGCCCTTGCCGACCCCGACGCTGCGGCCCAGTGCCACGCCGCTGGCCTCGTGGCACATGTTCGAGCAGTCGGGGAAGTTGTTGGTGCCGAACGCGCGGACGAACAACTGGTAGAGGTAGGCCGCCTCGTTGCTGGCCCGCCCGGAGGTATAGAACTCCGCCTGGTCGGGGCTATCCAGGCGTCGCAGGTGCTCGGCGACCAGGGCGAAGGCGGCGTCCCAGGTGATCGGCTGGTAGTGGTCGCTGAGCGGGTCGTAGCGCATCGGTCCGGTGAGGCGGCCCTGGTATTCCAGCCAGTAGTCGCTCTGTTCGCGCAGGGCGCTGACGCTGTAACGGGCGAAGAACGCCGTGTCGACGCGGCGCTTGGTGGCTTCCCAGTTGACTGCCTTGGCACCGTTCTCGCAGAACTTCACCCGGCCGTCTTCCGGCGAGTCGCCCCAGGCGCAGCCGGGGCAGTCGAAACCGCCGTTCTGGTTGGTCTTGAGCAGGGCGCGGAGGTTCTTGAACGGCTGTTTGCTGTCCAGCCAGAAGTGCGCCACGCTGCGCAGCGCGCCCCAGCCGGCGGCGGCACCGGCGTAGGGCTTGTAGCGGGGTTGGAGAGGTTGCAGGCTCATGACGGACTCACTCGGTTGCGGCCGGCGCCGGGCTGTAGACCCGCGGGGCACTGTGATGGGGCTGGTGGATCAGGTTCAGCTGGTGGCGGCGCGCCCATTGCACGGTCAGGGCGGTTGGCGCGGAGAGGCTGACCAGGGTGCCGATCCCGGCGCGTACGGCCTTGTGGATAAGCTCCAGGCTGCAGCGGCTGGTGACCACGGCGAAGCCCTGCGCAGCATCCAGTCCCTGTCCATGCAGGGCGCCGATCAGCTTGTCGAGGGCGTTGTGGCGGCCGATGTCCTCGCGACACAGGCGCAGCTCGCCATGCCCGTCGAAATACAGCGCGGCATGCAGGGCGCCGCTATGGCGCGCCAGTCGCTGGGCCTGCTCGATACGCTGGCGCAGGGCGCCGAGATGGGCGGCGGGAGGCAGCGCCTGCGACGACCGCTCCGGCAGTTGCGGCAGCGCCTGCTCCAGGGCTTCGACGCCGCACAGGCCGCAGCCTGACGTGCCGGCCAGTTGCCGGCGCTGGCGCTTGAGGTTCCAGAATGCGCGGCTGCTGATCTCGACCTCGGCGTGGAGGGATTCGCCCTGGCCGCTGACGCGGATTTCATAGATTTCGTCGATGGCCTGTACGAAGCCACTGCTGAGGCTGAAGCCGCGGACGAAATCCTCGATGTCCTCGGGCGAGGCCATCATCACCGCCTGGTTCAGTCCGTTGTAACTGATCGCCAGGGCGCACTCGGCGGCAAGGGAGGCCTGGCCGATCTGCTGCGGCAGGTGCAGGTCGGCGTAGCGGTAAACGTCGGGAACGGCGGAAGGCGCCCAGGTATCGGCGGATACCGGGCATGCAGGCTGGCAAGGCATGGGCTGGGCCCTATCATTCTAGGTGTGGAGCCAGCCTAGGCCTGTCGCGGAGCGGCGTCTAATCGGTTGTGCCGATACCCTGATCGACAGGGTCTATCAAGCCGGCGGGCGCCAGCCAGGTCCGGGCCTCCTCGAAGCAGGCTTCGGCCAGCGCCGAGCGCGGCTGTCCGCTGCGAATGATCAGGCCGAGCGCTGCCAGGGTATGGGCGTCCTCGATGGGGACCAGGCGCAACTCGTCGTCGACTTCGCTGCCCAACGGCATGATCGCGCAGCACAAGCCACGCTGCACCGCCTGCAGCAGTTGCTGCACCGAGTCGGTTTCCAGGCGCGCGATGGGGCTCAGCCCGCGGCTGCGGAAGTTGTGGTCGATGGATTGGCGGAAGTGCATGCCCGCCGAGAGCAGGCCCAGCGGCAGGCCAGCCAGCGCATCCCAGTTCAGCAGCGCGGCGTCGAGCGGGAAATGGCTGGGGTGATGGAGCAGGCCCATGCGGGTCTCCGCCAGTTCGATGCCCTCGAAATGGCTGCGGTCCAGACGGTCCAGATAAGAGACGCCGAGATCGAACTGGTTGCGCGCCAGGCCTTCGAGTACCTGTTCCGAACTCAGGGAATAGAGCTGGAAACGCAACTCCGGGTGGCGCCCGGCCATGTGCTGGACCAGGCGCATCGGGTCGAAGCTGGCCAGCGGCACCACACCCAGGCGCAAGGTCCCGACCAGTTGCCCGCGGCAGGCGGCGGCTTCCGCGTACAGCCCTTCCTGGGCCGCCAGCAGGCTGCGTGCCCAGGCCAGTACGCGCTCGCCGGCCTCGGTGAAGCCTTCGAAGCGCTGGCTGCGTCGCACCAGTTCCAGGCCGAGTTCTTCCTCCAGGCTGCGCAGGCGCATGGACAGGGTCGGCTGGGTGACGTGGCAGCGTGCGGCGGCCTGGCCGAAGTGGCGGGTTTCGTCGAGGGCGCAGAGGAATTTCAGTTGCTTGATGTCCATCGGCGCTTCCGTGGCGGGGGGGTCGCCGAATCTTAACGCGAATGGGCGCAGTGTTATGGGGTGGCGAAGGAGGCTAGGGATATTTCGCCGGTTTTTGCAGTCTAGACTTGGCTAGTCGCGGATCGGGATTGCGCCGGCCGCTTGCAACCGTAACCGTAAAGGGAGAACCAAAGATGGGTATTTTCGCGTTCGTGAAGGAAGCCGGTGAAAAGCTGTGGGATACGCTGACGGGGCATGAGGCACAGGCGGCCGAGTCGCTGAAGGAGCACGTCGCCAAGGTCGGCCTGGGCAACCCGAACATCCAGGTTTCGGTGGAAGGCGACAAGGTCATCGCCTCGGGCGAGGTGGCCAGCCAGGAGGAGAAAGAGAAGATCCTGCTGGCGCTGGGCAACGTCGCCGGCGTCTCCTCGGTGGAAGACAAGATCACCGTGGCCCAGGCCGCTCCGGAGGCGCGCTTCGTCACCGTGAAGAAAGGCGACACCCTGAGCGCCATCGCCAAGGCCGAATACGGCAATGCCAACGCCTACATGAAGATCTTCGAGGCCAACAAGCCGATGCTCAGCCATCCGGACAAGATCTACCCCGGCCAGGTCCTGCGCATTCCCGAGTGATCCCGGCGTTTCGCCAACCCCGCCCGCGTGGCGGGGTTTTCGTTTCCGCGGCTACGGCAGTCCTTCGAGCAGCCGCCGGTAGTCCTCCTGGGCAGCGAACTCCTCGGTGTCCCGGACCTGGCCACGGCTGTCTGGGTGGCGTACCGCCAACAGGTGGGCGACACCATAGGCGCGGGCGCTGCGCAGGATCGGCAGGCTGTCGTCGATGAACAGGCTGCGCTGTGGGTCGAAGCCGAAATCGGCTTGCAGGGCGCTCCAGAAGCGCGCGTCCTCCTTCGGGTAGCCGTAGTCGTGGGAGCTGATCAGTCGGTCGAAATAGGGCGCCAGTTCGATCCGTTCCAGCTTCAGCGACAGCGAGTCGCGGTGCGCGTTGGTGATCAGCGCCACGCGCTTGCCGGCCCGGCGCAGGGCGGCGAGGAAGGTATCGGCGTGCGGACGCAGCGAGATCAGGTGCGCCACCTCGTGCTTGAGTTCGCGGATCGACAGGTCCAGTTCCCGGCTCCAGAAATCCAGGCAGTACCAGTTGAGCTGGCCGGCGTGTTCGCGGAACAGCGGCTCGAGCACGGCGTCGGCTTCGGCGCGACTCAGGCCGTTGCGTTCGGCATAGCGCTGGGGCAGGTGTTCCAGCCAGAAGTGGTTGTCGAAGTGCAGGTCGAGCAGGGTGCCGTCCATGTCGAGCAGCACGGTGTCGATGGCGGACCAGGGCAGGGTGGGCATGGCGGCTCTTGTCGCGGTTCGTCGCGATCGATGCGGAAATCTGTCGCTTCCCATCAATCTCCGACAGGGATAATCGGAAAAGCCGGGGTATGATAACCCGCCGGCTTCGCCAAGGAGTTATCCACATGCGTCAGAAACCCACCGTACTCGCCAGCGAGATCGTCGCGAAGAGCCGACTGTTCGCTGTCGAGGAGTTGCAACTGCGCTTCAGCAATGGCGTCGAGCGCACCTACGAGCGTCTGGTCGGCAAGGGCCAGGGCTACGGTGCGGTGATGGTGGTGGCCATGCTCGATGCCGAGCACGCGGTGCTGGTGGAGGAATATTGCGCCGGGGTCGACGAATACCAGTTGTCGTTGCCCAAGGGCCTGGTCGAGCCGGGCGAGGACATCCTCGCGGCGGCCAACCGCGAACTCAAGGAGGAAGCGGGCTACGGGGCCCGGAAACTGGAGCACATCACCGAACTGTCGCTGTCGCCGGGCTACATGAGCCAGCGCATCCAGGTGGTGCTGGCGCGCGACCTCTACGAGGAGCGCCTGCCGGGCGACGAGCCGGAGCCGATGGGCGTCGATCGCATCAGCCTGCGCGAACTCTCGAGCCTGGCCCAGCACGCCCAGTTCAGCGAAGGCCGCGCCCTGGCCGCGCTGTACCTGGTGCGCGACCTGCTCACCCAGCGCGGCGAATACCAGGCATGAGGCCGGTGCCCTGGGGCGAATTGGTGGCGCTGGTGCGGCGCGCCGGCGAGGCGATCCTGCCGCACTGGCGCGCCGACGTGGCGGTGCGCTCGAAGGCCGACGAATCGCCGGTGACTGCCGCCGACCTCGCCGCGCACCATATATTGGAGGCGGGGTTGCGGGCGCTGGCGCCGGACATTCCGGTGCTTTCCGAAGAGGATTGCGAGATACCGCTGAGCGAGCGCGGCCACTGGCGGCGCTGGTGGCTGGTGGACCCGCTGGACGGCACCAAGGAGTTCATCTCCGGTAGCGAGGAGTTCACCGTCAACGTGGCCCTGGTCGAGGATGGCCGGGTGCTGTTCGGCCTGGTCGGCGTGCCGGTGAGCGGCCGCTGCTACTACGGTGGCGCCGGTCTCGGTGCCTGGCGCGAGGAGGCCGATGGCCGCGCGCAACCGATCAGTGTGCGCCTGGAGCCCGAGGAGGCCTTCACCGTGGTGGCCAGCAAGCGCCATGGCAGCCCGGCCCAGGAGCGCCTGCTGGATGGCTTGAGCGAGCGCTTCGGCGACCTGCGGCGAGCCAGCATCGGCAGTTCGCTGAAGTTCTGCCTGCTGGCCGAGGGCGCTGCCGACTGCTATCCGCGCCTGACGCCAACCTCGCAATGGGACACGGCCGCCGCCCAGGGTGTGCTGGAGGGCGCCGGCGGCGAGGTGCTCGACCTGCATGGCGCGCCATTCACCTACGAGCCGCGCGAGGACTACCTCAACGGCTCCTTCCTGGCCCTGCCGCGCGCTGCCGAGTGGCGCAGCGAGCTGATCCAACTGGCGCGCGCGCTGCACTGAAACGAAAAGGCCCGGTCTAGCCGGGCCTTTGCCGTTGTGGCGGCGCTCAGTCGAGCATGTCGCTGAAACGCGCGTCCTTCTTGTATACCAGCGGCTGGCTGAAGCCGGGCACCGTCACCTGTTCGGCGCTGACCTCGATGGCGTGCTCGTCGATCAGGTCCTGGCCGAAGTTGTAGATGATCTCCAGGTCGCCCTGCAGCGCGCGCTGGTCGTAGGCGCGGGCGGCGGCGCGGGTCTGCTCGCGCTTCTCGACGTAGGCGGCGAAGGCCGCTTGGCCATGGCGCTTGCGCAGCATCTTCTCGGCGATTCGCGGCGACAGCACCACGCCGCTGGCGTTGTTGCCGCCGAAGCCCTTGGAGTTGACGAAGCACACCTCCAGCGGCTTGTCCTGGCGCATGTCGCGATTGGAGATGCTCAGGCGCTGCTGGTGGACGTCGTCGGCGACTTTGTCGATGGTCTTGATCCCAGGGAGGATGCCGTACTTGAACGTGCCCAGGGCGGAAATCAGTTGATCGGCGCTGGCGGTGGCCAGGGAGTGGCCGACGTAGGCCTTCACCGCGGTGACCGGCCAGCCGTCGATGCCGAAGGCGCTGGCCACGCGGTCGAGGATTTCCGATTCGGTGACCCGGTTGGCCGGCGTGCTGGAGCCGTGGGCGTGGACGAAGCTGGCGTGGCGCACGGTGTCCAGGCCGACGATCTGCACCGCGCTGGCCACCGCCTTGGCTACCGTCAGGTAGTTGCCCGGGCCGGGGGCGGAGATGGACTTCTTGAAACCGTCGGCGTTGATGAACACGTCGGTTACCGCGCCGTGGATATCCGCGCCCAGGCGCAGGGCCAGTTCGTCGTCCATCAGCACTACGTATTGGCTGGACTCGGCCAGGGTGAAGCCGCAGTTCTCGCCGAACGGCCGGCTGGCGCGGCGGAAGTCCACGTCGTCGCGGCCTTCTATCAGGCGCAGGCCTTCTTCGGTGGCCAGTGCGCCCATGGCGCTGTAGCCCTCGATGCACTCCGGCAGGATCGGCGCCTCGCTGTTGCCGACGATGACCACCCGGGCCTGGCCGCTGGTGATGACGTCGATACCCTTCTGCAGGTTGTAGAGGAAGGTGGCGCAGGCGCCTGTGATGCTGCCGGTCATGCCGACGCTGCCGAGCACGTAGGCATTGATGAAATCGGTGGGCATGCTGTTGAAGCCCAGCGGCAGTTGCTTGGCCGAGACCCGGTGGCCCTTCAGGCGGGATTGCATCAGGCCGCCGAAACCGTTGTCGTCGAGCTGGCTCATGATGCTGCCGGAGAACACCGCGATCTCGTCGGGCTGGACGTTGTCGACGATGGTCTTCCAGTCGATGCCGGTGGAGCGGATCGCGTCGGTCGCGGCGACCACCGACATCTGCAGGCCGCGCGGGTGGAAGCGCGAGTTGTACAGCTCGCCCGGTTCGAAACCGGTGGGCAGCTGGCCAGCGGACTTCACCGTCAGCGCACGGTAGCTGTCGACCTTGAACTCGCAGCGCTCGTGGATGCTCACCAGTACCTCGCCATCCTCCGCGGGAGCGATCGACCAGTTGGCCGGCAGCGGCTCGGGCAGTTGCTTGGGCGAGGCCTTGAAGGTCAGCGCCTGGCCTTCGGCAGGGGACAGCTCGAGGACCTTGTGCCAGTGGACTGCATCCGGGTCGAGGTACTGCGGTTCGATGCGTCGCACCAGGGTAGAAGCGAAGATGCGTTCGGCGTAGCGCCGCTCGATGTCCTCCGGGGACAGCGGCGTGCCGTCTTCGGCCAGGTAGCGGCCGCCTTCGGCCTTGACCAGTTTCATCATGACCGCCAGGCCGGCTAGGGTTTCCTGGCGCGCCTGCGGGTCCATCGATTCGATGACCATGCGACGGAAGCCGTGGTGGAAGGAACTACGGCCTGCTGCGTTGTAGCCACCGAAACCAACAATGACCGGTAGTCGAGACATCACTCAGAAACTCCTTCGAATAGTCGTTCGCGTGCCGGGCTGCTGCCTGGTCCGGAGCGGGAAGCGCGTGGCGGCGATGGCGGCCTTTCCCGTCGGCGAGGCGAGCTTCACGGACCCGGGCACGAGCCAGTGGCCGTTGAAATGATCAGGGTGACTATGCTGACGTGAATCATGACTATCGAGTCACGTATTTTCCTACTGAATACCGCGTTGCGTGGGCTTTCCACAAGTGCTGGCGGTCTGCCGTGGGGGGATTGACGCCCATGGCCGGGCTGTTGGCAGAGGTGGGGCGTAGGCGAGTGTTGCGGGACTTGCTTGAAAGTCCGCGCGCAGAGGCGTGGCGCCGGGGCGTCCACGGAGGCGGCGGATGACGCGTGGCGCTATCCGCCCTTCGCCCGATGCCGGCAGAGGAGAATGAAGAAGGGCCGCGAAGCGGCCCTGGGGGTGGTGTATCAGCGGTACTCGATGCCCGCCTTGCGTGTGCTGACCCGTGTTCCCGCCTTGCCCTCGGTGATCGCGACGATGTCCGCGAGCGAACCGATCACCGCGTCCTTGCCGGTGGCGCGGGCGAACTCGATGGCGGCCTGGACCTTCGGACCCATGGAGCCGGCGGCGAAGCCGAGGCGCTCCAGTTCGTCCGGGTGGGCCTGGGCGATGGCCTTCTGGGTCGGCTTGCCCCAGTCGACGTAGGCCGCGTCGACGTCGGTGGCGATGATCAGGATGTCGGCCACCAGCTCCTGGGCCAGCAGCGAGGAGCAGAGGTCCTTGTCGATCACCGCCTCGACGCCGCTGAGCTTCTTCCCGGCCTCGTCGTACATGGTCGGGATACCGCCGCCGCCAGCGCAGATGACGATGGTGCCTTTCTCCAGCAGCCACTTCACCGGGCGGATCTCGAAGATCCGCTTCGGCCGCGGGCTGGGCACCACGCGGCGGAACTTGTCGCCGTCCGGGGCGATGCTCCAGCCCTTCTCGGCGGCCAGGCGCTCGGCTTCTTCCCTGGAGTAGACCGGGCCGATCGGCTTGGTCGGGTTCTGGAACGCCGGATCCTTACCGTCCACCTCGACCTGGGTGAGGATGGTGGCGAACGGCACTTCGAACGGCAGCAGGTTGCCCATTTCCTGTTCGATCATGTAGCCGATCATGCCCTCGGTTTCCGCGCCGAGGACGTCCAGCGGGTAGGGCGAGACCTTGTCGTAGGCGGCACCCTGGAGGGCCAGCAGGCCGACCTGGGGGCCGTTGCCGTGGGCGATCACCAGCTCGTTGCCGGGCGCCACCTTGGCGATCTGTTCGGCGGCGATCCGCACGTTTTCCCGCTGGTTGTCCGCGGTCATGGGTTCGCCACGGCGTAGCAGGGCATTACCGCCCAATGCGACGACGATACGCATATCGGTTACCTCCGGAAGGCGGCTGCGCCCGGCCGCGTGGGCCGGGGCGCAGGAGCGCGGTCAGATGTCGGCGAGGGTCGAGACGAGGATCGCCTTGATGGTATGCATGCGGTTCTCGGCCTGCTCGAAGGCGATGTTGTAGGGCGACTCGAAGACGTCCTCGGTCACCTCGATGCCGTTGGCCAGGTTCGGATACTGCTCGGCGATCTGCTTGCCGACCTTGGTCTCGCTGTTGTGGAACGCCGGCAGGCAGTGCATGAACTTGGCCCGCGGGTTGCCGGTGGCCTTCATGATCTCCATGTTGACCTGGTAGGGCAGCAGTTCCTTGATCCGCTCGCCCCAGGCTTCCACCGGCTCGCCCATCGATACCCAGACGTCGGTGTGGACGAAGTCCACGCCCTTCACGGCTTCCTTCGGATCCTCGGTGAGGGTCAGCTTGGCGCCGCTTTCCTCGGCGAACTTCTTGCACTGGGCGACGAACTCGTCGTGCGGCCAGAGCGCCTTCGGCGCGGCGATGCGTACGTCCATGCCGAGCTTGGCGCCGATCAGCAGCAGGGAGTTACCCATGTTGTTGCGCGCGTCGCCCAGGTAGGCGTAGCTGATGTCGTGCAGCGGCTTGTCGCTGTGCTCGCGCATGGTCAGCACGTCGGCGAGCATCTGGGTCGGGTGGTATTCGTCGGTCAGGCCGTTGAACACCGGAACGCCGGCGAACTTCGCGAGTTCCTCGACGATTTCCTGCTTGAAGCCGCGGTACTCGATGGCGTCGTACATCCGGCCGAGAACCCGCGCGGTGTCCTTCATGCTCTCCTTGTGGCCGATCTGCGAGGAGTTCGGGTCGATGTAGGTGACGTTGGCGCCCTGGTCGTAGGCGGCCACCTCGAAGGCGCAGCGGGTGCGGGTGGAGGTCTTCTCGAAGATCAGGGCGATGTTCTTGCGTTGCAGGTGCTGCTGCTCGGTGCCGGTGTACTTGGCGCGCTTGAGGTCGCGGGACAGGTCGAGCAGGTAACGCAGCTCGCGGGTGCTGTGGTGCATCAGGCTGAGCAGGTTACGGTTGTGCATGTTGAAAGCCATGATTGATCTCCTTGTGGGAAGTCGGTGGGCGGCGCCCCTCCTGGGGACGCCGCCGTTCAGCTCGAGAGAGGGTTGTCTGTCAGTAGTCGATCGGGTCGCGGACGATCGGGCAGGTCATGCAGTGGCCGCCGCCGCGACCGCGACCCAGTTCGCTGGCGCTGATGGTGATGACCTCGACGCCGGCCTTGCGCAGCAGGGTGTTGGTGTAGGTGTTGCGGTCGTAGCCGACCACCACGCCCGGCTCCAGGCAGACCACGTTGTTACCGTCGTCCCATTGCTCGCGCTCGGCGGCGAAGCTGTTGCCGCCGGTCTCGACCACGCGCAGCTTCTTCAGGCCGAGGGATTCGGCGACCACTTCGAGGAAGGTTTTCTCCTCGCGACGGATGCTCATGCCGTAGGGGCTGCTCGGATCGGGGCGCAGGCTGAAGGGCACGATTTCCTTGACCACTTCCGGGAAGACCGTGACCAGGTCGCGGTCGCAGAAGCTGAACACGGTGTCCAGGTGCATCGCGGCGCGGGACTTCGGCAGGCCGGCGACGATCACCCGCTCGGCGGCGCCCTTGGCGAACAGCGACTGGGCGACCTGACCGATGGCCTGGCGCGAGGAGCGCTCGCCCATGCCGATCAGGACCACGCCGTTGCCGATCGGCATCACGTCGCCGCCTTCCAGGGTCGAGGAGCCGTGGTCCTTGTCCGGGTCGCCGTACCAGATCTCGAATTCGGCGTTGGCGAACTCGGGGTGGAACTTGTAGATGGCGGTGGTCAGCAGGGTTTCCTGTCGTCGCGCCGGCCAGTACATCGGGTTCAGGGTCACGCCGCCGTAGATCCAGCAAGTGGTGTCGCGGGTGAACTGGGTGTTCGGCAACGGCGGCAGCAGGAAGCTGGAATGGCCCAGGTACTCGCGGTACATCTTGAGGATGTTGGCGCCTTCGCTGGCGGGCAGGTCGTCAGCGGCGACGCCGCCGATCAGGTACTCGGCCAGCTTGCGCGGCTCCAGGCTCTCCAGCCAGGAGCGCAGCTCGCTGGTCAGGCCCAGGCCGACGCTGTCGGCGGTGATCTTGCGATCGAGGATCCACTTCAGCGCTTCCGGGTTCTGGATGGTCTCGGTCAGCAGGTTGTGCATCTCGAGGACGTCGATGCCGCGCTCGCGCATCTTGGTGACGAAGTCGAAGTGGTCGCGCTTGGCCTGGTTCACCCAGATCACGTCGTCGAACAGCAACTCGTCGCAGTTGCTCGGGGTCAGGCGCTGGTGGGCGAGTCCGGGCGAGCAGACCATCACTTTGCGCAGTTTGCCGGCTTCGGAGTGGACGCCAAGTTTGGTTTTTTCCGTGCTCATTTCACGTCTCCAGTGGAGTAATCAGAGGGTGAGGAAACCGTCGTAGAGGCCGTAGGCAGCCACCAGGGCGCCAATGACGACTGCGGCGAAGATCAGTTTTTCGATTCCGGTGAAGATCGGCTGGCCGACCTCGTGCTTGGCCTTGGCGAAGAGGATCGCGCCGGGCGCATACAGCAGGGCGGACAGCAGCAGGTACTTCAGGCCACCGGCGTAGAGCAGCCAGACCGCGTAGACCACAGCGATGCCGGCGATGACCAGATCCTTGCTGCGTTCGCGGGCATCGTTCTCGTAGGTCTCGCCCTTCAGGGTCAGCAGCAGGCCATAGGCGGCGGACCAGAAGTACGGGATCAGGATCATCGAGGTGGCCAGGAGCAGCATCTTGGTGTACGGGTCCATGCCGTCCGGGTCGCCCGAGGTGAAGAACACCACCACCAGGAACACCTGTACGCAGATGTTGGTCAGCCACAGGGCGTTGGCCGGCACCTGGTTGGCGTTCTCGCGGCGCAAGAACTCCGGCATGGTGTGGTCCTTGGCCGCGGCGAACATGATCTCGGCGCACAGCAGCACCCAGGAGAGCAGCGCGCCCAGCAGCGAGATCAGCAGGCCGACGCTGATCAGCACGGCGCCCCAGTGGCCGACCACATGCTCGAGTACCAGCGCCATCGACGGGTTCTGCAGCTTGGCCAGTTCCGGCTGGGTCATCACGCCCATGGACAGCACGTTGACCAGCACCAGCAGGAGCAGGACGGTGATGAAGCCGATCACGGTGGCCTTGCCGACGTCGGAACGTTTTTCCGCGCGGGAGGAGAAGATGCTCGCGCCCTCGATGCCGATGAACACCCAGACGGTGACCAGCATCATGTTGCGCACCTGGTTCATCACGCTGCCCAGGTCCGGGTTGCTCTTGCCCCAGATGTCGGCGGTGAAGATGTCCAGCTTGAAGGCGAACAGGCAGATCAGGATGAACAGGAACAGCGGCACGACCTTGGCCACGGTGGTGACGGTGTTGATGAACGCCGCCTCCTTGATCCCGCGCAGCACCAGGAAGTGCAGGGCCCAGAGCAGGACCGAGGCGCAGACGATCGCCGCGACGGTGTCGCCCTTGCCGAAGATCGGGAAGAAGTAGCCGAGGGTGCTGAACAACAGGACGAAGTAGCCGACGTTGCCCAGCCAGGCGCTGATCCAGTAGCCCCAGGCCGAGGAGAAACCCATGTAGTCGCCGAAGCCGGCCTTGGCGTAGGCGTACACGCCGCCGTCGAGTTCGGGCTTGCGGTTGGCGAGGGTCTGGAAGACGAAAGCGAGGGTGAGCATGCCGACGGCGGTGATCGCCCATCCGATCAGGACGGCGCCGACATCGGCGCTGGCTGCCATGTTTTGCGGGAGGGAGAAGATGCCCCCTCCGATCATCGAGCCGACAACCAGAGCCGTTAGCGCTCCTAGTCGGAGTTTTTGGCTGGATTCTTGGGACATTTTCGGAATCTCCCTATAGGAATTGAGAGTGAAGACATTAGGCGGCAGCGGCTATTGTTGAATGCTGATCCACGTCAATAGCTTCCTACTCAAAGTAATTAGATGACGCATTCCTGTAAGTCGCGAGTGCCAAAGATAGAAGAGGAATCTAAGACCTGCCCGGAATAGGGCGGTTTTTTCATGTGTTAGGGGAAGACTTGCCATCCGCTACGGGGAAAGCTTGAAATTGCTCGAAATCGGGCTATAACCCGCGGATCAAGCCGGATCGTTGATGCCGATCAATGAATTTCGCGAGACGGTATTCTGACTTTCAGGTGGGTGGTCGCCGGCTTGTTGACGGTCCGTCGAAAAACCGCCGCGACTTTCCAGGGAAGTGTTGCAGTATTTCGAGAGGAGTATTTTTTATTTATAAGTAAAAATAATTTTCCGCTCTTATCAAAGAACGAAAAAGCACAAGGAAAGAAATGAAGAAGCCCGGCGTTCGCCGGGCTCTTCATTTGGGCTTCAGGGTGTGAAGACCGCTGGGGGGACGGGATCGCCGCCCACCCGCCGCGCGTGCTGGCGCACGTCGGCACAGGGGAAGGGGCCGCCATCCGGTTCGTGGCCGAAGGGCGCGGTTCGCTGGGCGAACCGAAAGCCGGTGCCAGGGGCACTGCGAGCGATTGAGCAAGCGGCGTGCCAGCCATCGACAGGTGGCCCGGCCCGTCAACTGCGGGGCACGGGCCTGCGGCATGAGCGGATTTTTGCCGAAGGCCCGAGCGCAGGGCGGGGTTTTCCGCCGTCGTTACCGTTCCGTCAGCTCATCCCCAGCCAGTTCGGCAATGCCAGGGATACCGCCGGGATGTAGGTCACGATGATCAGGAACACCAGCAGGATCATCAGCCACGGCAGCGCTGCGCGGATGGTCGCGCCCAGCGGCATGCCGGTGACCGCCGAGGTGACGAACAGGTTGAGCCCGACCGGCGGCGTGATCAGGCCGATCTCCATGTTCACCACCATGATGATGCCGAGGTGGATCGGATCGATGCCCAGCTCCATGGCGATGGGGAAGAAGATCGGCGCCAGGATCAGGATGATCGCCGAAGGCTCCATGAAGTTGCCGGCGATCAGCAGCACGATGTTCACCACCAGCAGGAACATCCATGGCGAAAGTCCCAGTTCCGTGACCCAACTGGCGATGCTCTGCGGTATCTGCTCGGTGGTCAGCACGTGGGCGAAGAGCATGGCGTTGGCGATGATGAACATCAGCATGATGGTCAGCTTGCCGGACTCCAGCAGCACCTTCGGGCATTCGCTCAGGCGCATGTCGCGGTAGACGAACAGTGCGACGAAGGCCGAGTACACCGCGGCGACGGCGGCGGCCTCGGTGGGGGTGAAGGCGCCGGAATAGATGCCGCCGAGGATGATCACCATCAGCAGCAGCCCCCACAGCGCCTTGCGCGCGCTGGCCAGCCATTCGCGCAGACTGACCCTTGGCATGGCGGGCAGCTTCTTGACCCGGGCGACGATGTAGATCACCACCATCAGGATCAGTCCCAGCAGCAGCCCCGGAACCACGCCGGCGATGAACAGCTTGCCCACCGAGGTCTCGGTGGCGGCG
>NZ_KV812726.1:52224-53075 GCF_001813485.1 Pseudomonas sp. HMSC067G02 | reverse complement strand
CCACCATCACGATCGATGGCGGGATGAGGATGCCGAGGGTGCCGGCGTTGCAGACGATCCCGGCGCCGAACGCCTGTGGATAACCCGAGCGGACCATGCCGGCGATGGCGATCGAACCCACTGCCGCCACCGTTGCCGGAGACGAGCCGGATAGCGCGGCGAAGAGCATGCAGGCGAGCACCGCGGCGATCGCCAGGCCGCCACGGATGTGTCCGACGCAGGCGTTGGCGAAGTCGATCAGGCGCCGCGCCACGCCACCGGTGGTCATGAACGCGCCGGAGAGCAGGAAGAACGGGATCGCCAGCAGGGTGTAGTGCTCGGAGGTCTCGAACAGCTTGATCGCCAGCGAGCGTACCGAGTCCGGGCTGAACAGGAGGATCGTCAGTGCGCCGGAGAGACCCAGGGAGACGGCGATCGGCACGCCGATGAACATCAGCAGGAAGAGCAGCAGGAAGAGGAACAGAATGGTCATGCCTTGGGCTCCTCGTGCTCGGTCAGCTTCAGCGCGTCGGCAGCCTCGTCGGCCAGTCCCAGTCCGGTCTGGCGGTTGCGCAGGATGCGCACGAGGATCTCGGCGAAACGGATGAACACCAGGGCGAAGCCGACCGGCACGATCAGGCCGATGTGCCATTGGCGGATGCCGAAGTGGTCGAGGTCCTCGGCGCCGATGCCGGCGATGAACAGGGTCTTCACCCAGTCGTAGCTGGCCACGCAGAGCAGGCCGGCGTAGCCGAGGCAGGCCAGGCAGGCGATCACGCCGAGCACGCGCTGTACCGGTCGCGAGGCCAGCTTCACCAGCACGTCCACGCCGAGGTGCCCGGCGGTGCGTACGCCGTAGGCGATGCCGAGGA
>NZ_KV812726.1:0-52124 GCF_001813485.1 Pseudomonas sp. HMSC067G02 | reverse complement strand
TACGCCGTAGGCGATGCCGAGGAAGATCAGCCAGGCGAACAGGGCCTTGGTCAGGGCGTTGCTCCAGGTCATCTCCTGGGCCAGGGTGAGGACCCCATCGCCGATGGCGAGCAGCGTCTCGTTGCCGCCCTCCCAGAGATCGGCGAGATCGTAGAGCAGCGTATAGAGGTTATTGAGGACTACATAAACGAAGGTAACCAGCGTCATGGCGGCGAGGAGGAAGGCGATCAGGCCTTCCTCCAGGCGCGCCCAGACGCGCGCGAGCGCGTGCATGGGCTTTCCCTCTTCTTATTGGGCCTGGTTGGCGGCTTCGGCGGCCTTGATCAGGTCGGCGCCGATCTCGCCTTCGAACTTCTTCCACACCGGCTGCATGGCCTTGCGCCATTCGGCCCGCTGTTCGGGAGTGAGTTCGATGATCTCGCTGGTCTTGGCCTCGACGATGCGCTGCTTGTCGCCCTGGTTGAGCGCCTCGGCCTGCTTGTTCACCTCCACGGTGACCTCGTCCATGGTCTTGGCCAGCACGCCGCGCACGTCTTCCGGCAGGCCGTTCCAGAACTTGGTGTTGGTGATCACCATGTAGTCCAGCACGCCGTGGTCGGACTCGGTGATGTACTTCTGCACTTCGTGCATCTTCTGCGAGTAGATGTTCGACCAGGGGTTCTCGGTACCGTTGACCACGCCGGTCTGCAGGCCCTGATAGACCTCGGCGAAGCTCATCTTGCGCGGGTTGGCGCGCACCGCCTTGAACTGTTCCTCGAGCACCTTGGAGGCCTGCACGCGGAACTTCAGGCCGCGGGCGTCCTTCGGCTCGCGCAGGGGCTTGTTGGCGGACAACTGCTTCATCCCGTTGTGCCAGTAGCCGAGGCCAGTGATGCCCTTGTCCTGCATCGAGGTCAGCAGCTCCTTGCCCTGCGGGCTCTGCTGGAAGCGGTCGACTGCCTGGATGTTGTCGAACAGGAACGGCAGGTCGAAGATCTGCAATTTCTTGGTGTACTGCTCGAACTTGGCCAGCGACGGCGCGATGATCTGCACGTCGCCCAGCAGCAGGGCTTCCATCTCCTTGCCGTCGCCGAACAGCGACGAGTTCGGGTAGACCTCCACCTTGACCTTGCCCGGCAGGCGTTCCTCCACCAGTTTCTTGAACAGCAGCGCGCCCTGGCCCTTGGGCGTGTGCTCGGCGACGACGTGGGAGAACTTGATGACGATCGGGTCGGCCGCCTGGACGATTCCGGCGACGGTCAGGGAAAGTGCGCAGACGAGCGCCTTCGCGGTGTGCTTGAGCATGAGACTTCCTCTTTGTTCTTGTCTGTCTTTTATGAAGAGGACAGATGTCCTCTCGGCGTGGCCGAACAAGGGAAGTCTAGGCAGCGCAGCGGCAGATGCTGCGTGAATCGGAAAAGCGCCTGGTCTTCTGCTTGTTGGAACGCTCGGGAAGCCGTGAGCAAGCCCTGTGCCAGTCGGGCAAGGGCGTGCAGGGGAGATGCTGCGGGCGCGAATGGCGAACGGCTGGCGGTATTCCGCCATTCATTCGCCATCATCTGGCGGATTCTCGCCAGGCGTGTTGAACGGCAGGCCGTGCTTGCGCAGCTTGTCGTGCAGGGTCTTGCGCGGGATACCGAGGGCCTCGGCGACGCTGCGCAGCGAATTGTGCGGGCGTTCCAGCTCGGCGGCGATCAGTGAGCGTTCGAAGGCCTCGACCTTGGCGCTGAGGTTGTGCGGCTCGTCGGCGGCGTCGGGCAGGACTCCATCGTCCAGGCTCAGGCCGAGGCCCAGGGCGAAGCGCTCGGCGGCGTTCTGCAATTCGCGCACGTTGCCCGGCCAGTCGTAGGCCAGCAGCCGCGCCGACTGGCCGGCGTCCAGTTCGCGTGGCGTCAGGCCATGGCGCATGGCGCCGGCTTCGGCGAAATGGCGGAACAGCAGCGGGATGTCCTCGCCGCGCTCGCGCAGCGGTGGGATGCGCAAGCTGGCGACGTTGAGGCGGTAATAGAGGTCGGCGCGGAAGCGGCCCTGGTCGGCGGCCTGGCGCAGGTCTTCCTTGGTTGCCGCGATGATGCGGATATCCAGCGGGATCAGCTGGTTGGAGCCGAGCCGCTCGACTACCCGTTCCTGCAGCAGGCGCAACAGCTTGACCTGCACGTCCAGGCTCATGCTCTCGATCTCGTCGAGGAACAGGGTGCCGCCATTGGCGTACTCGAACTTGCCGATGCGGCGCTTCTGCGCGCCGGTGAAGGCGCCGGCCTCGTGGCCGAACAGTTCGCTCTCCACCACCGATTCGGCGAGAGCGCCGGCGTTGATCGCGACGAACGGTCCGTCGCGCCGGCTCGACAGGTCATGCAGGGCCCGCGCGACCACCTCCTTGCCGGCGCCGGTTTCGCCAAGGACCAGCACGTCGGCCTGGATCGCCGCCAGCGAGCCGACCTGCTCGCGCAGGCGCTGCATGCCGGCCGAGCGTCCGATCAGGCGCCCATGCAGTTCGTGGCGTTCGGCCAGGGCCAGGCGCAGGGTGCGGTTCTCCAGGACCAGCCGGCGCACCTCCAGGGCGCGGCGCACGCTGTCGAGCAGGGCGTCGCTGGGGAAGGGCTTTTCCAGGAAGTCATAGGCGCCGCCGCGCATGGCCTGGACCGCCAGCGGCACGTCGCCGTGGCCGGTGATCAGGATCACCGGCAGGTCGGCGTCCTGTTCGTGCAATTGGCGGAGCAGTTCCATGCCATCGATGCCGGGCATGCGGATGTCGCTGACCACCACCCCGGGCCAGTCCTTGCACTGCGCGGTATCCAGCTGGCGCGCGTCGTCCAGGGTCGCGACCTTGAGCCCGGCGAGGTCGAGCGTCTGGCGCAGGGCCTGGCGCAGGTGCGGATCGTCGTCGATCAGCAGGACCTGGGTCTGGGCATCGAATGGCGCGAAGGGACTCATGCGCGGGTTTCCTCCTGGGGCATGGCGGCGACGCCGGGAACTCCCGGCAGCAAGTGCAGGCGCACCACGGCGCCGCCTTCGAGATGGTTGCCCATTTCCAGGCGGCCGCCGAGGGCGCGCAATAGGTTATCGCAGATGGCCAGGCCGAGGCCGAGCCCTTTGGCGGTGGTCTTGGTGGTGAAGAAGGGTTCGTGGGCGTGGGCCAGGGCGTCCTCGGAAAACCCCGGGCCGTTGTCGCGCAGGGTCAGGATCACGCCGTGCTGGTCCTGGCTGGCGATCACCCATAGGCGCCGTGGCGGAGCTTTCTCGGCGAGCGCGTCGAGGGCATTGGTGAGCAGGTTGCCGAGGATCTGCCGCAAGCGGGTCTCGCCGGCCTGGACCCACAGCGGGGCGTCCGGCACGTCGCGCAGCAGTTCGACGTTCATCGCCCGCCGCCGACTGGCGAGCATCGACAGGGCGTCCTCGATCGCCGGCTGCAACTGCACGTTCTCCGGCGCCCGGCGCGCACCGCGGGCATAGGCCTTGAGGTGGGCGATGATCGAGGCCATGCGGGTGGTGAGGTCGCTGATCTGCTCGAGATTGCCGCGGGCGTCTTCGGTGCGCTGGTGGTCGAGCAGCACCCGGGCGTTGTCGGCGTAGCTGCGGATCGCCGCCAGCGGCTGGTTGAGTTCGTGGCTGATGCTCGCCGACATGGTGCCGAGGGCCGTGAGCTTGCCGGCCTGGACCACTTCGTCCTGGGCGCGCATCAGCTCGCGCTGGGCCTGCTCGCGTTCGTGGACTTCCTGCTGCAACTGCGCGTTGGCGTTCTCCAGCTCGCGGGTGCGTTCCAGTACGCGCTCTTCCAACTGGCGCTTGGCCTCGGCCTCGAGAGCGATGCGGTCCAGGTAGTGACGGCGGCTGAGGGTCAGCAGGGTAAGCAGCAGGAGCAGGGCGAGCAGGGTCGCGCCGCCGATCAGCAGGACGCTGCGCACCGGCCGTTCGATGAGGGTGCGGGGGGCGTAGATGCTCACCGTCCAGCCGGTTTCCGGCAGCGTCCGGCTCTGGCTGAGCCAGGCGCTCTGCTGCAGGCGCAGGGGCTTCGGGTCCTGCACCGGGTAGGGGATGTTGGCGTGGATCTCGTCGCGCTCCGCCGCGCTCAGCGGCCGACTGGCATGGAAGCGCCAATCCTCGCGCGAGGAGAGGATCACCACGCCGTAGTTGTCTATCACCAGCAGTTGCTCCGGGGAATTGCCCCAGAGCCGTTCGATGTGTTCGAGATCGACCTTCACCACCAGCACGCCGATGATCCGCGAGCCTTCCTTCACCGCACTGGCGAAGTAGTAGCCGCGCTTGATCGAGGTGGTGCCCAGGCCGAAGAAGCGCGCCAGGCGGCCCTGCATGGCCTCGCGATAATAGGGGCGGAAGGCGAAGTTGCGGTGGACGAAACTGTCCGCCTGGGCCCAGTTGGAGGCGACCTGGGTAGTGCCGTCCGGTTGCAGCAGGTAGATCACGTCGGCGCCGGTGCGTCGGCGGATGTCGGCCAGCGCCTCGTTGGCGATCTTCTGCAGCAGCGGGTCGCCAGGTTGTTGCAGGGCCTGGCGCAGCACCGGCAGGCCGCCGAGGATCTGCGGCAGTTCTTCGTAGCGGCGCAGCGTGCCGAGCAGGTTGGCGACGTAGAGGTCGAGCGTCTGGCGGTTCTGCTCGGCCAACTGCTCGCTGTAGTAGCGCTCGGCGAAATATTGCAGGGGCCAGAGCAGCGGCGCGAGAAGCAGGGCGAGGATGACCAGCGAGCGCCAGCGATGGAAATAGGCTTTCAAGACGAACGAACCTGTCGTGGCTGCGAGTATCCGGGGCATCCCGGACGGGATGCCCTAAATTATCACGCCTTGCGCCGAGTCCGGTCGCTCCCTGCCGTTCAGGGGAAGCAGTCGGCGTCGGCGAATGACTTGCCCTGGCGGTCCTTCTCCGAAAGCAGGGGGGCATCCTGCAGCGGCCAGTCGATCTTCAGCTCGGGATCGTTCCAGACGATGCAGCGTTCGTGTTCCGGCGCCCAGAAGTCGGTGGTCTTGTAGAGGAACTCGGCGTATTCGCTGAGCACCACGAAGCCGTGCGCGAAGCCGGCCGGAATCCACATCTGGCGCTTGTTCTCCGCGCTCAGGCGTTCGCCTACCCAGTGGCCGAAGGTCGGCGAGCCGCGACGCAGGTCGACGGCCACGTCGAATACCTCGCCGAGGGTGGCGCGCACCAGTTTTCCCTGGGCTTGCCGGATCTGGTAGTGCAGGCCGCGGAGGACGCCACGGGCGGAACGCGAATGGTTGTCCTGGACGAAGCTGACCGGATGACCGCAGGCCTCCTCGAAGGCGCGCTGGTTGTAGCTTTCGAAGAAGAATCCGCGATCGTCGCCGAACACCCGGGGTTCGAAGAGGATGACGTCGGGGATTGCCAGGCGGGTCGCTTTCATCAGTACACGGTTCCAGTCAGCAGGCGCTTGAGGTATTGGCCGTAGCCGTTCTTGGCCAGCGGCGCGGCGAGTTTTTCCAGTTGCGCGGCGTCGATCCACTTCTGCCGGTAGGCGATCTCTTCCGGGCAGGCCACCTTGAGACCCTGGCGGTTCTCCAGGGTGGCGATGAACTGGCCGGCCTCGAGCAGCGAATCGTGGGTGCCGGTATCCAGCCAGGCGTAGCCGCGGCCCATGATCTCCACGCTGAGCTGGCCGCGCTCCAGGTAGGCGCGGTTGACGTCGGTGATCTCCAGCTCGCCGCGCGGCGAAGGCTTCAGGTCCCTGGCGATGTCCACCACCTGCTGGTCGTAGAAATACAGGCCGGTGACCGCGTAGTTCGACTTCGGCTTCAGTGGCTTCTCTTCCAGGCTGATGGCCTTGCCGCCCTGGTCGAACTCGACCACGCCGTAGCGCTCCGGGTCCAGCACGTGGTAGGCGAAGACACTGGCGCCGGTCTGGCGCTGCGAAGCGCTGCCGAGCAACTCGTGGAAGTCGTGGCCGTAATAGAGGTTGTCGCCCAGGACCAGCGCGCTGAGGTCGTTGTCGATGAACGACTCGCCGATCAGGAAGGCCTGGGCCAGGCCGTCCGGCGACGGTTGCACGGCATATTGCAGGTCCAGGCCCCAGTTCGAACCGTCGCCCAGCAACTGCTGGAAGCGTGGGGTGTCCTGTGGGGTCGAGATGATCAGTATCTCGCGGATGCCCGCCAGCATCAGGGTACTGAGCGGGTAGTAGATCATCGGCTTGTCGTACACCGGCAGCAGCTGCTTGGAGATGGCCAGCGTTGCCGGGTGTAGGCGGGTGCCCGAGCCTCCGGCGAGGATGATGCCCTTGCGTTTCATAGTGGTCCCTGCTCGCTTAGTTCCTGGATCATGCGTCCGGCATGGTAGCGCCAGTCGGGCAGTACCAGGCCGAAGACCTGTTGCAGCTTGTGGTTATCGAGGCGCGAATTGGCCGGACGCTTCGCCGGCACCGGGTAATCCTCGGTGGTGATCGGCAGGACCCGCTGCGGCGTCGCCTGCAACTCCCAGCCCCGCTCCAGCGCCTGTTCGATGACGAAGCGCGCATAGAGGTGCCAGGACGTCTCACCGCTGGCGACCAGGTGGTAGGTGCCGCTGGCCCGTGCTGCCAGCTCGGCGTCCCAGCGCAGGCGCTGCAGGGCCTGGGCGGTGACGTCGGCGATCAGCTCGGCGCTGGTCGGCGCGCCGAACTGGTCGGCCACGACCTTGAGTTCGTTGCGTTGCCCGGCCAGGCGCAGCATGGTCTTGGCGAAGTTCCCGCCGCGCGTGGCGTAGACCCAACTGGTGCGGAAGATCAGGTGGCGGCAGCCGCTGGCGCGGATGGCCTGCTCGCCTTCCAGCTTGGTCTGTCCGTAGACGCTCAGCGGGCCGGTCGGCGCGTCCTCGGCGAAAGGCGCGCTGCCCGCGCCGTCGAACACGTAGTCGGTGGAGTAATGCACCAGCCAGGCGCCGCAGGCCGCGGCCTCCTCGGCCAGTACCGCGACGGCGCGGGCATTGATCAGGCGGGCGTTGTCGGCATCGCTCTCGGCCTTGTCCACCGCGGTGTAGGCACCGGCGTTGATGATGAACTGCGGCCGCTCGGCGCGAACCAGTCGCGCCAGGCCTTCGGGGTCGGCGAGATCGGCGCGCCGGCGGTCGCAGACCAGCAGTTCGCCCAGCGGCGCCAGGGCGCGCTGCAGCTCCCAGCCGACCTGGCCGTTGGCGCCGAGGAGAAGGATCCGGTTCATGCGTACTGCTTACCCACCCACTCGCGGTAGGCACCGCTGGTTACGTTGGCCACCCAGTCCTGGTTGTCCAGGTACCAGCGCACGGTCTTGCGGATGCCGGTCTCGAAGGTTTCCGCCGGTTTCCAGCCCAGCTCGCGCTCCAGGCGCGTGGCATCGATGGCGTAGCGGCGGTCATGGCCCGGACGATCCTTGACGAAGGTGATCTGCTCGCGATAGCTGCGGCCGTCGGCGCGCGGCTGCTCCTGGTCGAGGATGGCGCAGAGGGTCTCGACCACGTCGAGGTTGGCCTTTTCGTTCCAGCCGCCGACATTGTAGGTCTCGCCCAGTTGCCCGGCTTCGAGGACCCGGCGGATGGCGCTGCAATGGTCCTTGACGTAGAGCCAGTCGCGGATCTGCTGGCCGTCGCCGTAGATCGGCAGCGGCTTGCCGGCCAGGGCGTTGTGGATCACCAGTGGGATGAGCTTTTCCGGGAAGTGGTACGGGCCGTAGTTGTTCGAGCAGTTGGTGGTCAGCACCGGCAGCCCGTAGGTGTGGTGATAGGCCCGCACCAGGTGGTCGGAGGCCGCCTTGGACGCCGAGTAGGGACTGTTCGGCTCGTAGCGGTTGTTCTCGGTGAAGGCCGGATCGCTCGGTGCCAGCGAGCCATAGACTTCGTCGGTGGAGACGTGGAGGAAGCGGAATGCCGCCTTCGCTTCCGGCTCCAGCGCGCCCCAGTAGGCGCGCACTTCTTCCAGCAGGCGGAAGGTGCCGACGATGTTGGTCTGGATGAAGTCCTCGGGGCCGTGGATCGAGCGGTCCACATGAGATTCCGCGGCGAAGTTGAGGATCGCCCGCGGCTGGTGCTCGGCGAGCAGGCGGGCTACCAGCTGGCTATCGCCGATATCGCCGGCGACGAAGGTGTGCCGGGCGTCGCCGTCGAGGCTGGCGAGGTTCTGCCGGTTGCCGGCGTAGGTGAGCTTGTCGAGGCTGACCACCGGCTCGTCATGCAGGGCCAGCCAGTCGAGCACGAAATTGGCGCCGATGAAGCCGGCGCTGCCGGTCACGAGAATCGTCATGAGTCATACCTTGTTCAAGCAGTGGTTGTCCGTAGGGCTGCTTCGACACGTCCCGCCAAGGTGTACCAATCGATCGTGAAGACGACGATTAGTACGGGAAAAATGGCGATCCTGCCAACCCCAGATCTGGTAGGTGCATCTGACCCGGCATTCTATTCGAAGTGCCATCACTGGGTAGAAAGGAAGCAGGATAAAACAAAAAGCCCCGCGCGAGGCGGGGCTTTTCGGGATTCATGGTGGCACCAAGAGTCGAAAAATATTATAAATAATTGAAATATATGAACTTGATTATAGGGCTATTTATTTTCTATCCCTAAAACTATCCTTAGGCATTTAGCTGGCTTCTGCATGTGAGCCTTCCTAGAGACTCTGGGGTGTTCGGAAAAGGTCGATGGCGGCACTAAGTTATAAGCGCCCTGGCGCTAAGTACGATGAAGAAGCTAGAGCACTCAGCGACGGTCTTGAGGATCGAAACTAAGGATAACTCCAATATGTCGAACCGTGAACGGGGTCCCTGATCTAGAGTGGTTGTGCTTTGTAATAAAGGCAAAGTTAGGGCGATGTTTACAGTCGCTTTCTTCAAAGCTGTCTAGAGATTTTTCCCGTAAATGCTGTCGCCAGTTTGTAACAACCGCATTCGCATCGCGGTTCCTAATGTATATCAGCATCCCTCCTTGGTCTTGGTTAACATCTCCAGTTGAGTAGCGTGTTGTTAGCTGCTGAAAACCCTGATAGAGATAGTCATACGAACTATGTATTTTTGCTTCGCCGATCCACAAATGGTTTTTTTGACCTCTGACCGCCAAATCGGAATGTCCGCCAATTTTTTCGTCATGCGTAGCCTTGTAACCCATGTGTGTGAGGCTTCGTTTTATTTCAGACGTGAGTCGATCTTCCCCGTCTTCGGACAATAGTTCGGGATTTTCTTGAAGTTTTGAGACGATTTCATCAATATCAATGCGCAACGCCTCGACAAAGTCTTCGTAGCTATCGGCTAATAGCCGATTTATAAAGTTTCCTATCCCGGGAATGTGTGGTGCCAAAACTTTCAGGTCGTTGAGGCTGTAGTCGCCAATTGATGTCTTGCTCACTATTTCGCCTCCTGTGAGAAGGCTTGGCCAATAGTAAAATAGGGATAGATTTTTGTCTCGAAGCCTTCGAAACTTTGGCCGCTTTCTGGGTGGTAAAATATGCCAGTGCGTCTAGCTTCACTTAACTCTTCCGGCGTGACTGGATACGATTCATCACCATCTATGAATTCGAATTTTGCTTCGAGTATTCGAAGAGGATACCCGGTGAGGTATTGGACTGTTAATATCGCCAATGAAATGTCAGGGGCGCTTATTATTTTACTTATTCTAGTAAATGTAAGGTGGTTGATGACTTTTTCAGAAAGGAGATAGTCAACCATAAGAAGACTTGCGCTCATCAGTGGCTCTGATGGTGCGCTTTCTTCTATAAGGGCGACTATCTCATCTCTGGTCATGATCTTAAAGGACTTTCATCATCACGAAATTATAGTCCTCAATGCAAGTGCAGCCCAAAATGTAAATCATATCAATTACGGGGTCTTCGCTGCTTGCAACGGAGAAGTGTGCTGGGATTGCAACTTCAGGGTATCCATAACCTTGTTCCGAAATCCAACGTTTGGAAATGGAGAAGGGATTGAGGTTCTTAACGGCTTCTGTCCCGCCATGATGGTATGGATCTTTTCTTACGTCCAGATCCTTTCGTCGCATTTTTTCTTTATATATGCCTGCGGCATCAGTGACGTGCCCCAACTCGCCAATAGTACCGTCTGGAGCCTCGTAGAGCCGCTCAATGGCAGGATAGAAATTTACAGGGTTGGCTAAGATTCTATCGACTCCCAAGGTTTTTTTTGCGAATTCATTTATGATTCGCTCAATGGCTGTGACCCTGAGTTTGAGATCTTCGGCACTGATTTTTTTTAGCCCGTCTAGCCGAATGTCGATATAGCCAGCTACAGGATCAATGGAGATGACGTCGAAAAGTTGAACAGGCCGTCTCCTAATTCCAATAAGCTCATCAAACGCACCAAAGTCTTGGACCGCTTCATCACCCAGCGCGGTGCCCGGCATTTCCTCCCTTTCGGTGACGCGTATCTTAGAGCAAAGAATGAAGTCGTGCTGATTGCCGATCTGCATGTATGCAACGCAGGTAGCACCCCCGTTATACTCTTGAAGTTCGTCTCTAGGCATAGGGTAGGGGTAGTGATCAGACAAGTCAGAGTCGCAGACGAAGTCTTTAGTCATGCTCTCAATTAGAGCTTTGAGATAGACAGAGTCAACTTCAAACACCTTCAGGCATTTATCACCAAAGCTAGTTAGCTCATTGTGAATGCTCTCAATGGCTACAGCATACTTCTCTTTATCTTGCCCAGTAAGTCCTGGCTTTAGCTTTTCTACCGTTGGGTCCCAGCCGGTGGATGCTGGAAGGTTATGGTTTTTAAGTGCATTTCTGAAATTTGTAAACGAAATGTCTCTAGCTTGTAGTGCAGCAATAAAATCCAAGGTGACCATAACGGTAGAGTCCAGCTGAGCCTAAATACCATGCAAGGAGAATGACATTGGCTACCTTAGGAACCGTCCGAAATTGCATCCTTGCCATTCGACGCCGTCCGCTTTCGAGGTTTCGGCTGGAAAACGTATGACTGATGGCGTTTTAGCATCTGAAGGTGGATCTTGCAAAGTGATTTCATCCCAGGATGCCGGGCAACCATCTGGCTCGGGCCATTTAGCTGCGATGTCAGGGCGGGTCTGGCTGAGACGAGGCCATGACAAAATGCCTTAATTTATCGGCTCCGGGGTGAAATCGGTCGAACGTCCAGCATCTATCTAGCCGAAGGTGAGCAGCTTCAACGTCAGTAATGCGCTCAAGGCTCCTGTCCACGCTTCGTATTGCGTATGGCGTCCGAAGCGACATACGCTAGTTTATGAGCCAAGGCAACCGGCTTCGACACTGGAGCGGCCTTACGGCGTAATTACTTTCATTAGTTCGCCATAGACAAATTGCATCTGCTGGGAACTGCTTTCTTCTGTAGAGGGCTCCCAATTATCTATTGTATTATAGACTCTCCGCATGCCGGTTGGTTTAAAACATCCTAATTCATCGGTTATAGCTACAGCGTAACCATAAAGCTCTAGCCAATGGCTTGTGTAATTCCCTTTTTTGCCTTGATAGTACTTGATGTCTTGGTAGCCTCTCATTCCAAAGTATATGCCAAGAATTATACTCCAGGCTTTATTGGTATAGTCTTTTGAAAGTTGGAAATTTTTTGGGATTACACTCCAGTTCAGCTTGCGTAGCGCCATATTAATTTCCGTGAACTCATGCTCTATAAACTTTGGTTGTAAATTCAGTTTAATTCGATACTTTTCAATTTCATCATAAACTTCTCGGATTGTTTTGATCCCTCTTAACGGGGTGTCGCTATCATCTTCTAGGCTTAGTCTGTATGAGTTTAATGCTTGTTGTGACTCGATGTTGAACTCTGTGCGCACCGCTTCTATAATTGTGATGCATAGCGAGCTAAGAAAAAATAGCTCTGCAATAGAATTTGGGTGGTCTGGGCTCTTAGTGTAATTGCTCAACAAAATAACTTCCTCTTTGTTGCTGTCTACTCTAAAATTATGAGCAGCAAGTGCATTTCTATAATCTCTTAATCCTTTTAGTTCTTCAATTCTTTCTAGTGCTGGTTTGGTCGCCCTGCACACACTCTTGACCCTTTCGTTTTCTTTAGCTAATGATCTGAATGCTTTAAACTCATCTAGAAACGCGCATACGTCAATGACTTGCTTTAAGAATAGTGACTGTTTAAGATCTTCATTGAATTGATCAAGATCCTTGCATCGTCTACTGTACTTTCTTGTCAGAGATACGGAAAACTCAATTAAGAACAAGTCCCTTTCGAACTTTTCTTTAAGGAGGTCGAAGATTATCAAACTGTTGCTCAACTGCTTCATTAAGGCGCCTCTAGTTTTTTGATCTTTAAGCTGAAGGTTAATTTATGTTGGTGTTTAAGTTTTGCATTTGCAACTATTGGGGGTGGCCCCAAAATTAAATCGTGGCGTATATCTACTAATCCGTGCTTCTTCCTTGGACGCTTTCGAAGGGCTGCTTCTGGCCTATATCTGCCCGTTATGAAGAACAGCTCCGAGTTGAGAACGAACTGTACGGCGCGTCACCATAATAGCTTTCAGTTCACGTGCAGCCTAAACAACACCAAGTAGTTCTACTTTTTAGTATTGGTCAAGTGGATAGGATTGCATTCTTGATTGTTTGCTGGTGGTACGATGCCGTCAATAACTTCAATGGCGAGAAGATTTCTCAGTGGTATAAGTGATTTAGGGAATTTGGCTCCCAATACAAGGATGGCTCTCGCGACTTGAGGGTGCACTTCAGCAAGCAGCACTGCATCCATAACAGCTCTATATTTAACGCATTGGAATAGCCCCCTTACAATATCAGACTCTGCTGAGATGGCAGATTTGATCTCCGCAGCTATCCAAACTGCTTTGCTACTAAACGAGACATCAACTGTGTCACCGGATGGTAACCTGTATTCTGTCACGCCCACTGAGATGTTAGAGCCGAGCCCGATGACATGCGGATTGCGTGCTACGTACTCTTTGAGCGCCTTGTGATCCTCGCTCTCTCCAGATCCGTAGACCCGACTGGCCTCTTTCAAGATAGGTGAAAAATCGCACGCCACCGGCTCAAGTGATAACGCTTTTAGAACCTCGTTCCATCGAGAAAAGGAAAAAACGTGCGCAAGCTCTGCCTCAACAATGACGCGCTTCTGGCGGAGTGGAAGTGCTGAAAAATCCTCTTTTTTCACGAGAAACCAACCAATACCTTCTCCTGGGAGGCCTGTATTTTTGTTGATTACAAGACACTGGAGAGGTGGGACTTTCACCTTCCATATCTTCGAGAGCCATTCTAGCGATTGACCAATACTACCAAGAACGTAATTAAGGTTGCGAGGGTTAGGCATTCCCAGCTCCTCAGCAAGATCGGAGTAAAAAATTGGGACGCCGGCCCTCGCTTGACGAACAAGTATAGGAAGAGCGGCGCGGGCACGTACTTGGTATGCCTTGTCACCTAGGATTGGCTTAGAAATCTTCGCGGTACTCATTTCGATCCTTGAATTCATTACTGGCTGGACGGCATGCCGTAGAAGACAGCTATATGCGCACTATTACCCTGGCTTTAGGGTAGCCTATAGCCATCGCGTGCAACAAGTTCCGCTATGAGTTGGTTGCTGTCAGTCACGACAGTCAAGAACAGAACCTCACTCAGAGGTCGAACCTCCATATTTTTTGTAAACGGCGAGCGAGAAGCCGCACGGTCAGAAGATAGTAATACCGCGTCGCCTCGCTGCGTCGATTTAAGCGATGCTCAAGAAACCAATCCACATGCTTTTTCTGCCAAGCCCAAGGCGTCGGTCGTTGCCAGCGCTCAGAAATTTCAGCTTGGATAATTCTCGCCTGCCGTAAATGGCGGTGCTGCGTGGTACGCGATCCTGTCAGCACGCCAGCCAAGAACAACTCCATGTCGAATGACTTACTCATATGCGTCCTCCAATGTAGGCCGCGACCACATCGATCCGACCGTGCCCCAACTCATAGCTGATTTGCCCCCGGGCCTCACGATCAAGGTTCCTATCTACCTGACAACATTGGCCGCCGTTGATTGGCGCGGGGTGTTGGGTGATCTGTTCGTAGCGCTCACATGCGTACGCCGCTCGTAGCTCATGGAAGCCCTTGAGATTGTGTGCATGAAGGATGACCCGCGCAGGGTGGATGATTTCTTGCAGAAATGTCAGGTAGCTTTCGTGTCGCGCAATCAGATTGCGGCCACCCATAGGCGATACCTGCCGTGCAAACTCAAGCGCCTTGCGAACATGATCGCCCACTGTAATCCATCGCGGCGCCGAGGCTCCGGAGCGACCGCCTTTGGTGCCATCCTGAATGTTGATCCTGCCTAGTTCGTTAGCCTCACGGCTCAGCCGTGGCAGGTCAGCCAAGATGGCCTCACGCAAGCGCATGCCGGTGGCTCGCGCCAACAGAACGATCGCGGCGGCCCGCTGCAGATCATGGCGGCAAAGCGCATCAACGATTTGCTTAACCTGTTCGCGGTCCTGGCCTTGTGGGGCCAATTGACGAAACCCGCTGCGCTGTATACCCATTGCCTTGCTCGGGCTTGGCAACTTCACGTATTGATCACCGCGAAGCGCTGCTATTGTCCGGTTAACGCTGGATAGCCGGTTTTGTGCGGTGCTGACAGCAAGGTCACCGCGCCTAACCATGTCGCGCAGATGCGCCGCATAGTCGGCCAACACCTTTCGATCAATCTGCCGCGCATCATTGATACCGGGGCCATGCTCGGAGCGGCACCATTTCACAAATGCCCGCCACCGATCACTGTGCGCCTTAACCGTGCCGTAGTGGCCGCCGCCGAACATGTCTTTCAGCGCTTGCGGTCCTGCGTAGCTCAGTTGCCTTCCATAACCAAAATTACGACCATCGCGTCTACCTGCCAATGCCATCTCAATCACCTCATCTGCCGTTCTCCGATCCTCGCCCCACGTCATCCCGCCAAGAATGCTGAGTGTTATCAGGGATCAAGGCCCCTGCGACCTGTGGGGAGTGTCCTCTACGCGGGACTGGCGGCTCCTTAAGTCCGGGAGCAAGGGCATCTCATGATCTAGCCTCCTGAGCACCGTTACCGGTGGGCGGGTGGAGGCTGCATTGGCTGACGAGACCAGTGCCGCGAGATCCTGAGCCATGTGCAAGCAGCACTGCGATGACCGGGGCGTGCCTGACTGTCAGTCAGGTGCAGTCCATTCCTTGGTCTGCGGCACCATCATCTACAACGCTGTTGCTGGTGACATCGGCGTTTGTCACGCCGATTGTCACGAGGGGGAATGCCGCAAAGCCTTGTGCGATCAGGGCTGCAGCAGTGGTAGAAGTGCCCGTCTCTTTTCAGGAAAAGAGACGGGCACAGGTTGGCGCAGTATTCGGCCAAGCGGATAGGTTGCTGCAGGGCAGCGAGGTACGGTGTATCTGGCGCACAAGCGCTATATGTGTAAGAGCATCCATCACATGGGTAGTGACCGGGCGAGCTGCCGGATGCGAATCGCCCTTGGGGAGAACCACCGCCAGAGCGGCGTGACCTTTAAGGTTCGGGTCACCTGGGGTGCTGTCATCGACAGCGCTTGCAACTTCCGGTCTACGCCTGTGGACAATATTCGTCAAGTAGAGCAATTTCAGGGATTTGGCACCTGTGGATAAAAGTATCCCCCGGTGGACATCAGTGGTTTTCCACAGACGTACGCTGTGCCAGCAGTTATTTTCTTAGATATGGTCCTTTCAAACGGGGCGGCTTTGCAGCCCCGTTTGAAAGGACCCGCGCGGAGGAGCTTCATGCGGTGCTGTGGGTAACTTCACAGCGAGTTGAGGTGGTGGTACGGCGCTTTACTCGGTCCTCTTGGCACTGCGAAGGCGCGTGACGTTCTCGCCCGTCTGCTTGGCAAACTCATGCGGCGTCACATGGTCCTCGCGGTTCGCTTCCAGAAACCGGCTCCACCAGGTCATGATCATCCGGCGCTCTTCGAGGAACTCGGCCTTGTGGGTATAGGCGGCGCGCACGTTGTTGCGTTCCTTGTGGCTCATCTGCCGCTCGATAGCCGTCTCCGACCACAGCCCGGACTCGACCAGCGCACTGCACGCCATGGCTCGGAACCCGTGGCCGCAGATATCCACCTTGGTGTCGTAGCCCATCGTCCTGAGCGCTGCATTCACCGTGTTCTCGGACATCGGTTTCCACGGTTTGGCATCTCCCGCGAACACTAGGTCGAACTTGCCGGTGATCGCGTGGATCTGCTCAAGCAAGGCCACTGCCTGGGGCGATAAGGGTACAACGTGGATATCCCCGGCCATCTTTGTACCCCTTGTGGAAAAGGGCACACCGTCCAGCGCCGGGCGGGTATCGGGAATCTCCCAGATTCCGCGCTTGAGGTCGAACTCGTTCCAACGGGCGAAGCGCAGTTCACTGGAGCGTACGAATACATGCAAAGACAGCATCACCGTGAGGCGCGTGAGCGGGCGACCTCTGTAATCCTGAATGCATGCCAGTAGCTCTGGCAGCCGCGATAAGGGTAGTGCGGGTCTGTGAGTTACCCGTGGTGTCTTGATCGAGCCATCGAGATCGTGAGCCGGGTTCGCTGTGATCAGCCGCAGCCGTTTGGCTTCACGCATGATGCTCTGCAGGTAGTTCTTGATCCTGAGCGCCACGTCGATGGTGCCGCGCTTCGTCACGGCTTCCAATGGCTGCATGAGGTCGTGGGTGTCCAACTCAACGATTGCTCTGGCACCGATCAAAGGGAACACGTGAGTTTTCAAACGGCTGAGCACTGTCTTGGCGTGGCCGGACGCCCACTTGGGCACCATGCTCGCGTGCCAGTCGAGCGCAACGCTTTCAAAGGTGCGGCCGTTGATCACGGCCTGGGTCTTGGCTTGTTGCTTGGACTGGATCGGGTCTATGCCGTTGGCAAGCTGTTGTTTGATCTCGAAGCGCTTGCGGCGTGCATCGCCCAGCCCGACCACCGGATAGCTGCCGAGAGCGGTCAGGCCTTCGCGGCCATCGGGTTTCACGTACCTGAGCCGCCAGCCCTTGCGGCCGTTGGGTTGCACAAGCAGGTAAAGACCGTCGCCGTCGAAGAGCTTGTACTCGCGCTCTCTGGGCTTTGCCGTGCGACAGGCGGTGTCAGTAAGCGGGGCAGTGGTGCGGGCCATAAGGGTAGTCTCCGATATCGAAACGGACCTCTATCCTTAAAACTACCCTTATTAGCGCTGGCTACCCTCGGAATCCGACGGAACGCCAAAACGAAAAAACCCGCCAGAAGGCGGGTTTTTCGGGGGTTCCAGAGATTTTGAAAGCTTTCTATGGAACCTTGAATGGTGCCGGCACCAGGAGTCGAACCCGGGACCTACTGATTACAAGTCAGTTGCTCTACCAGCTGAGCTATACCGGCGAAGAGGGCGACATTATAGCCAGCCGCCGCCAGGAGTAAACCACTGATTTTCCTGCCCGAATGCCGTTCGTCCTCAGTGCCCGGAGGCGGCCGCGCCGGGCTTGGCGCCGAACGGCGGGCGGGCCAGCCAGATGATCACCAGCAGGGCGAGGAACAGCCAGCCGAGCATGGTGAAGTAGTCGATGGTGGACATCATGTAGGCCTGGCTCTGCACCATCCGGTCGAGCAGCGCCGCGTTCGCCTGGGTGTTGCCGCCGAGCTGGGCGAGGGTTTCGTGGGTGGCCGGGTCGTAGAGGCTGATGTTTTCGCTGAGGTAGGCGTGGTGTTGGGTGGCGCGGCGGTTCCAGATCCAGGTGGTCAGCGAGGCGGCGAAGCTGCCGCCGAGGGTGCGCAGGAAGGTGGCCAGGCCGGAGCCGTCGGCGATCTGGTCGGGGGGCAGGTCGGAGAGCAGGATGCTCAGGATCGGCATGAAGAAGAACGCCACGCCGAGCCCCATGATCAACTGCACGATGGCGATGTGCTGGTAGTCGACCTCAGTGGTGAAGTTGGCGCGCATGAAGCAGGTGATGGCCATCGCCAGGAACGACAGGCCGGCGAGCATGCGCAGGTCGAAATGGTTGGCGTAGCGGCCGACCAGCGGCGAGAGGAACACCGGGAGGATGCCGATTGGCGCGGCGGCCAGCCCGGCCCAGGTGGCGGTGTAGCCCATCTGGGTCTGTAGCCATTGCGGGAGCAGCAGGTTGATGCCGAAGAACGCGGCATAGCCCAGCACCAGCGCCAAGGTGCCGGCGGCGAAGTTGCGGTGGGCGAACAGGCGCAGGTTGACGATCGGATGGCGGTCGGTGAATTCCCAGATGATGAAGAAGGCCAGGGCGATCGCCGCGATCAGCGCGCCGCCGACGATGAAGTTCGACTCGAACCAGTCCAGGTCGTTGCCCTTGTCGAGGACGATCTGCAGGGCGCCGACGCCGATCACCAGGGCGATCAGGCCGACGTAGTCCATCGGCGCCTTCTTGATCGTCACCGGGCGTGCCTTCAGTTGCTGGTAGACGACGAAGGCGGCGAACAGGCCGACCGGCACGTTGATGAAGAAGATCCACGGCCAGCTGTAGTCGTCGGTGATCCAGCCGCCGAGGATCGGCCCGGCGATCGGCGCCACCACCGTGACCATCGCCAGCAGGGCCAGGGCCATGCCGCGCTTCGCCGGTGGGTAGATGGAGATCAGCAGGGTCTGGGTGATCGGATACAGCGGCCCGGCGACGAAGCCCTGCAAGGCGCGGAAGCCGACCAGAGAAGGCATCGACTGGGCGATGCCGCAGAGGAACGAGGCGAGTACGAACAGCAGCGCGGCGGCGATGAACAGGCGCACCTCGCCGACCCGCCGGGCCAGCCAGCCGGTCAGCGGCAGGGCGATGGCGTTGCTCACGGCGAACGAGGTGATCACCCAGGTGCCCTGTTCCGAACTCACCCCGAGGTTACCGGAGATGGTCGGCAGGGCGACGTTGGCGATGGTGGTGTCGAGCACCTGCATGAAAGTCGCCAGGGACAGGCCGATGGTCGCCATCACCAGGCTGGGCGGGGAGAAGCTGCTGCTTTCGCTCATGCTGGCGGGCTCAACGCTGGGCGGTCTTGCCGTGGTCTTCGGCGAGGTTGGCTTCGATCAGGCGTTCGATCAGCTTGTCGGCCGAGGCCAGTTGCTGCTGGTAGACATCGGTGGAGAACAGCGCTTCGCGCGGTGGCTGCTGGGCCAGGGCCGGGCCGCTCTGGTCGTGCAGGTCGACCTTGACGTCCATCGACAGGCCGATGCGCAGCGGATGCTTCTGCAATTCTTGCGGATCGATATGGATGCGCACCGGCACCCGCTGGACGATCTTGATCCAGTTGCCGGTGGCGTTCTGCGCCGGCAGCAGGGAGAACGCGCTGCCCGTGCCCACGCCGAGGCTGTCGACGGTGCCGCTGTAGCGCACGTCGCTGCCGTAGAGGTCGGAGCGGATCTCCACCGGCTGGCCGATACGCATGTGCTTGAGCTGGGTTTCCTTGAAGTTGGCGTCGATCCAGATCTGGTCCAGCGGGACCACGGCCATCAGCGCATTGCCCGGTTGCACGCGCTGGCCGACCTGTACGCTGCGCTTGGCGACGTAGCCGGTGACCGGCGCGACGATGGTCGAGCGGGCGTCGTCCAGATAGGCCTGGCGCAGTTGCGCGGCGGCGGCCTTGACGTCCGGATGGGAGGTGATCTGGGTGTCGTCGACCAGCGCGCGATTGGTGTTCAACTGCTGTTCCGAGCTGGTCAGCGAGGCTTTCGCGCTGTCCAGGGCGTCGCGGGCGTGGGCCAGTTCCTCCTGGGAAATGGCGCCGTCGTCGGCGAGGTTCTTGCGCCGCTTGTAGTCGGCCTCGGCCTTGGCCAGCGCGACCTTGCGGGTGGCGACCTCGGCGCGATAGCCGTCGACGTTGCTGAACAGCCCGCGCACCTGGCGCACGGTGTGGGCCAGGTTGGCCTCGGCGCGTTGGAGGGCGATGTCGGCGTCGCTGGGATCGAACCTGACCAGTTCCTGGCCCTTGCGCACCAGGTCGCCGTCGTCGGCGCCGATGCTGACCACGGTGCCGACGATCTGCGGGGTGATCTGTACCACGTTGCCGTTGATGTAGGCGTCGTCGGTGTCCTCGTGCCAGCGGCCGTAGAAGAACTCCCAGGCCACGCTGGCCAGGGTGGCGAGAACGATCACGGCGAGCAGGATCAGCAACCAGCGCTTGCGCTTCGGGTTGCCGGCGGGGGTTTCGCTGTTGGCGGTAGTCATGGTGGGTGCCTCGTTCATTCTGCCGGCGCTTTCGCGGTAGCGAGCGCAGCGGAGCGGGAATCGGGTTGGAAACCGCCGCCCAGGGCCTGGACCAGCTGGACGGAAAGATCGATCTGCTGGCTCTCCAGGCTGGCCAGCTGGCGTTCGGCGACCAGCAGTTGCTGTTGCACGCTGAGGGCGTCGAGGTAGCTGCCGACGCCTTCGCCGTAGCGACGCATGGCCAGGTCGAAGTTGGACCTGGCGATATCGCGGGCCTGGCGCTGGTCGATCACCTGCTGCTCCAGGGAGCGCAACTTGCCGAGGTTATCGCTGACCTCGCCGAGGGCCTGGACCAGCGTCTTGTTGTACTGGCCGACGGCCAGGTCGTAGTCGGCGTCGCGTTCGGCCAGGTTGGCGCGGCGGCGGCCACCGTCGAAGATCGGCAGGGAGATCGCCGGCGCCACCTGGAAGAAGCGGCTCGGCGCCTGCAACACGTCGCTGGTGTGCAGGGCGGCGAGGCCGGCCATCGCGCCGAGATTGAGGTTGGGATAGAACTCGGTCTTTGCCGAGTCGATGTTGCGGCGCGCCGCCTCGACCCGCCAGCGCGCGGCAACGATGTCGGCGCGGCGGCCGAGCAGCTCCGCCGGGAGCACCGAGGGCAAGCTCAGGCTGGCCGGGTTCAGCGGTTGCGGGCGCTGCAGTTCGAGACCGCGATCGGGCCCCTTGCCCAGCAGCACGGCGAGGGCGATGCGGGCGCTGGCGATGTCCTGCTCGGCGGCGCTGAGCTGCTGGCGGGCGGTGGCCAGCTGGGTCTGCGTCTGTTGCAGCTGGACCTTGCTGTCGAGTCCGGCGCTCATGCGCTTCTGGCTCAGCTCGGTCATGCGCTGCGAGCGTTTCAGTTCTTCCTCGGCGAGATCGCGCACGGTAAAGGCGTGGGCGAGGTCGCTGTAGGCGCGGGCGATGCTCGCCGAGAGGCCGATGCGCGCGGCCTGGCTGTCGATCCGGGCGGCATTGGCCTGGCCGAGGGCGGCTTCCCAGGCGGCGCGCTCGCCGCCCCAGAGGTCGAAGTCGTAGTTGAAGCCGAGCGACAGGTACTTGATCGCCGAATAGCGGCCGCCGAGCGGTGCCGGGGCCACGCTGGTCGGCGCGCGGATGCCGGAGTAGCTGGCCTTGGCGTCCAGCGTCGGCTGGCGCGCGGCATCTTGCGCCTGGGCCGTTGCCGCCGCCTGGCGCGCACGCGCCTCGGCGATCTGCAGGTCGGGGGTGCCTTGCAGGGCTTCGCCGATCAGTTGGTCGAGCTGCCGGTCGCCGAGCCCGGTCCACCAGTCCTGGCGCGGCCAGGCCGCTGGCGAAAGGGCTACGCCGTCCAGGCTCCTGCCCGCCTGGAGGGCGCCTGCCGGTTGCAGTCGGGCGTTCGGTTCCAGGCCTTCGGAAGTGACGCAGCCGGCGGCCAGCACTATCGCCGAGGCCAGCGCCAATCGCTGCGGCCAGGGATGGAGAAGAGGGAACGGCATGGATCAGGACTCCTGCAGGCTGGCCCTAGGGCAGCCGGCGTGTAGCAGAACCTTGGTCAGCAGATGGGTCAGCGTCTGCAATTCTTCCGTGCTCAGGCAGGCGACCAGCTCGTTCATCGCCGCCGAGGCGATCAGCGGAAGCTGCTCCTGGACCTTCCGTCCCGCTTCGCTGAGATCCAGGCGCAGGCAACGGCGGTCTTCGGGACAGCGGCCGCGCAGCAGCAGCCCTTTTTTCTCCAGGCGCGCCAGCATGCGCGTCATCGAGCCGCTGTCCACCGACAGCTCGCGACACAGTTCGACCGGACTGTTGGCGCGGTTGAGACCGACGAAGATCAGCACCTTGAACTGGGCGGCGGTGATGTCCAGCGCGGCGAGGTGCTTCTCGAGGATGCGGTCCTTGGTCGCGGCACTGACGCCGATGAGCTGGCCAATGGAGCCCTTGAAGGGAAAGTCGGAGGCGCTGTAGTGACCCATGGTGGAGGGGATCGCTGTCTAGGCAGGGAAAGTGTTTCAAAATAATACTGCCTAGGCAGCGATTAACAAGAGCTCAACCGTTGCAATAAAAGAACAATCCGTTCCTTCGAACGTCATGCGATGCCGTTCTGCAACTATTGCCGGTGCTGAAGTCCACTTTCGGATTAACCGGAAAGCCAGGCTTATGCACAAGTGGGCAAGGGATAGGAAGGAAACGCTCTAAGAGTCGCTGCGGTTATCTCGGTTGTTATCAAGATATTGTTTTATATGGATTTTATTTTTTCTGTTCATTTTTTGAACAGCATTGACCGCCCCTGGATACGGGCCCCTCGGCAGATGTTTCCCAGAACTTGTCACCAGACTTATCCACAGGTTGTGTGGGCAACCATCCGGAACACCCGTATCAGCTGCGCTCCGCAAGGATCAGCAGGTTTCGCGGAGACAGGGAGGTCGGACAGAACTCGCCCAGGCGGACGCTATAGCCCTGTTCGACCAGATACAGGCAGCGGTCCAGCAGCAGCCAGAGTTCCAGCGGGCGGCGGAACAGGGCGCGCACCAGTTCCAGGTTGCGAACCATCGCCAGGCGCTTCCAGCCGGCCGCTTCCAGCGCCTGCCAGTCGCGCGCGGCCGGTTCGGGAAGTCCCTTGAGGGCGGCGAGTTCGCGACAGTAGTCGGCGTATGGACGTTCCAGCCAGGCCACCGGAAGGGAAGGCACGCTGAGGTACTGGTCGATTCCGCGTAGCTCGCGCTGCAGCAGGTCGAAACCCAGGCGCCGGGCCATCGACTGGTCGCGCTGGCGACGGACCCGTTGGCTGGCGGTGACTGTCTCGCTCAGGGGCAGGCGCAGGTCGTCAAGCGATAGCGCGAGCAGCGATCGGCCTGCTGTTTGCGAGAGTGGCTGGTAGAAAGGCCCCGGAATGCGGTTGTAGCAGCATGGCGCCACCGCCAGTTGGCGACAGCCGGCCTGGCTGGCCAGGCGCAGCAGGCGCAGGTGTAGTTCGCCGCAAGCGTGCAGGGCCACTGGCGTATGCCCGGGAAGCAGGCGCTCGGCGCAGTCCACGGCCAGCACATCCTGGCGGAGGTGGTGGGCGGAGAGCCCCAGGCGGTCGCTCAGGCGCTGTCCGTCGGCGACCAGCGCGGGATCGTGTTCGAGGCAGGTCAGCGGTTGCCCCGCATGGGCCAGCAGGCGGCCCAGATGGCCCTTGCCGGAGCACCAGTCGAGCCAGTGGACGACCGGCCTGGCGAACTGCAGGCGCCCGGCGAACAGGCCGATCTGCTGCCACTTGCGTCCCGGTACGTCGACATTGAAGCGGTTCGGTGCCTGCGGGCGTTCCGCCAATCGCAGTTCGCCGACCGCGCCCAGCGCCGCGGCCTGGGCGGCGAGCTGCGGATAAGGCGCGGGCGCGGCCAGGCGGGTGGGCTGGTTGTGCTCCGCGTCGGCCTGTTCGAGGCTGCGCCCGCGCAGCCAGGACGCCAGCTCGGCGTGTTCGGCTTCCCACGCCAGGGTCGGTTCGCTGAACGGGCGGGGTCGCCAGAGCCGCTGGTGTTCGAGGAGGAACGCGTCCAGCGCGAGGAAGCGCTGCGACAGGGCGTCGCCAGTGAGGAACGGGAAGGTTTCGGACACGATGCGAGCGGCAGCGGGAAAACGGGGCGGCGATTATAGCCGCCCCGCAGGCATCGGAAAGCACCCGCTCAGCGGCCCTGGGTGGCGTCGACCCGCAACCAGCGTTCGATCAGGCGGAAGATCCGCGTCAGCACGATGGTGATCACCAGGTACAGCGCGCCGGCCAGGCAGAAGAACAGCATCGATTCGTAGGTGCGGGCGATGATGGTCCGGGCCATGCCCATGATGTCGAACAGGGTCACGGTGTAGACCACCGCGCTGGCCTTGAGCATCAGGATCACTTCGTTGCTGTAGGCCGGCAGGCCGATGCGCACCGCGCGCGGCAGGATGATGTGCCAGAGCGCCTGGCGCCGCGACATGCCGAGGGCGCGGGCGGCCTCCACCTCGCCGACCGGCACCGAGTGGATCGCGCCGCGGAGGATCTCGGCGATATAGGCGGCAGTGTGCAGGGTCATGGTCAGCAGCGCGCACCAGTACGGATCGCGCAGGTAGGGCCAGAAGGCGCTCTTGCGCACTTCCTCGAACTGCGCCAGGCCGTAGTAGACGATGAACAGTTGCAGCAGCAGCGGCGTGCCGCGGAAGAAGAAGATGTAGGCGTACGGCACCGCGCGCACGTACCAGTGCCGCGAGGCGCGGGCGATGCCCAGCGGCAGGGCCAGGGCGAGCCCGGCGACCACCGCGATCGCCAGCAGCTCCAGGGTCAGCGCCGCGCCCTGGAGCATCTTCGGCATCCACTTGAGGATCAGCTCCCACTCGCTCATAGCTCGTTCCTCACGAAACCACGGCCGGCGCGACGTTCGAGGAAGTGCAGGGCGACCATGATGACGACCGTGAGGCTCAGGTAGATGGCGGCCGCGGTCATGTAGAAGGTGAAGGGTTCCTTGGTCGCGTTGGAGGCGACCTGCGCCTTGCGCATGATCTCGTCGAGGGTGATCAGCGACACCAGCGCGGTGTCCTTCAGCAGGATCAGGTACAGGTTGCCGAGGCCGGGCAGGGCGACCCGCCAGATCTGCGGCAGGACGATGCGCCAGAATATCCGTCCGGGCGACAGGCCGAGCGCCTGGCCGGCCTCGCGATGGCCGCGCGGAATGGACAACAGCGCGCCGCGGAACACCTCGGTGGCGTAGGCGCCGAAGCACAGGCCGAGGGCCAGGGTGCCGGCGGCGAACGGCGAGAGCGCCAGGTCCGGCTTGCCGAAAAGGTCGCCGAGGGCGTTCAGGCCGCTCACCGTGCCGAAATAGATCATCAGTACCCAGAGCGTTTCCGGCACGCCACGGACGATGGTGGTGTAGGTGCCGCCGAGGAAACGCAGGGCCGCGTACTTCGAAGTCTTCGCGATGGCGCCGAGGAGGCCGAGCAACAGCCCCACGCAGACCGCCGCCAGCGACAGCTTGAGGGTCATCCAGGTACCGGCGAGCAGTTGCTCGCCGAACCCATGCAGGTCGAGAATCATGAGAAGTCAGGCCTGAAGGCGGCCACCGCCGGGACGCGCCCGGCGGTGGCCTGGCTTGGCATCAATAGATGCTGAAGGGGAAGTACTTGTCGTTGATCTTCTTGTAGGTACCGTCGGCGACGATTTCCTTCAGCGCGGCGTTGAGCTTCTCGCGCAGCGGGTCGCCCTTGCGCACGGCGATACCGATCTTGTCGTTGTCGAACACCGGTTCGCCCTTGAACTCGAACTCCTTGCCGGCGTCGCTCTTCAGCCAGTCGTACTGCACGAACTTGTCGGCCAGCACGCCGTCCAGGCGCCCCGAGGAGAGGTCGAGGTAGGCGTTCTCCTGGGTGTCGTAGAGCTTGATGGTGACCACGTCGGCCATGTTGTCTTCCAGCCAGGTGCCGGCGATGGTGGCGCGCTGGGCGCCGATCACCTTGCCCTTCAGGGAGTCCTTGTCGGTCTTGAAGTCGACGCTCTTCGGCGCGACGAACTGCAGCTTGTTGGTGTAGTAGGGATCGGTGAAGTCGACCGCCTGCTTGCGCTCGTCGGTGATCGACATGGACGCGACGATGAAGTCGAACTTCTTGGCGTTCAACGCCGGGATGATGCCGTCCCAGTCGGAGGTCACCACCTCGCACTCGGTCTTCATCTTGGCGCACAGCGCCTTGCCGATGTCGAGGTCGAAGCCGACCGCCTGGCCGCTGGCATCGATGCCGTTGAAGGGCGGGTAGGCGCCTTCGGTGCCGATGCGCAGCTTGTCGGCGGCGCTGGCGTCGAGGGCGAAGGCCAGGGTTGCAGCGGCGGCCAGCAGGATCTTCTTATAGTTCTTCATGCGGTGTTGCTCCGTTAGCGGTGGCTGGACATGAACTGTTTGCAGCGCGCCGACTGGGGGTTTTCGAAAACCTGTTGCGGCGTTCCCTGCTCTTCTACCAGGCCCTGGTGGAGGAATACCACCTCGCTGGAAACCTGGCGGGCGAAGCTCATTTCGTGGGTGACCAGCAGCATGGTCCGGCCCTCTTCGGCGAGCGCACGGATCACGTTAAGCACTTCCTGTACCATTTCCGGGTCGAGCGCCGAGGTGGGCTCGTCGAACAGGATCACCTTGGGTTGCATGGCCAGGGTCCGGGCGATGGCCGCGCGCTGCTGCTGGCCGCCGGAAAGTTGCGCGGGATAGCTGTGGCGCTTGTCGGCGATGCCGACCTTGGCCAGCAGGCCCTCGGCGATCTCGATCGCTTCGGCCTTGCTCTTGCCCAGTACGCGACGCGGCGCCTCGATCACGTTGTCGAGGATGCTCATGTGCGGCCACAGGTTGAAATTCTGGAAGACGAAACCGAGTTCGCTGCGCAGCCGGTTGATCTGCTGGCTGTCGGCGGCGACCAGGTCGCCGTTCTTGCTCTTCTTCAGGCGCAGCTCTTCGCCGGAGACCAGGATCTGGCCCTGGTGCGGGTTCTCCAGCAGGTTGATGCAGCGCAGGAAGGTGGATTTGCCCGAGCCGGACGATCCGAGGATGGAGATCACGTCGCCGTCGCGGGCGGTGAGGGAGATGCCCTTGAGCACTTCGAGGTCGCCGTAGCGCTTGTGCAGGTTACGGATTTCCAGTGCGGGGGTGGCCTCGGCCATGGATTTTCCTCTTGTTATTCGGATTGGAAGGGCCTTCCTGGCGAAGGCAAGCTAGCACAGCGCTTCAACCGGAGCCAAGCAGGCTGCGTGCCTCTGGAGCGGGGTTGGCGGCATCTTGTCGCATCGCTGCAGTGCGCTGTCGCGTAGGAACAAAACTGTCGGCTTTCGAAGAAAACTCCTGGCGAACCCTGACCTGAAGCAGAGCCTGGAGGTCGGTGCGCGCCCCGTTCCCGGGCACGCGGGACCGCCTATGGAGCCGCCGGCGGCTGCTCCGCGCGCGGCTCCGCCAGCACCTTGGCGGCGGCCAGCGGCGGCGGTGGGGTGATGCCCATCGACACATAGATGCTGGTGAAGGTGTCCATGCCGATCTGTGCCGGTTTCACCCATTCCACCGGAACGTAGAGCAGGCCGCCGCCCACCGGGATCGGCGCGGTCGGCACCAGGATCGCGTAGTGCGCGCGGCCGTCCAGTTCCACCGCTTCGGGGTTGGGCATCAGCGCCAGCACGGCGGCGCCGTCGCCGCCGAAGAAACACCACACCGGACTCATCGCGGCGATGTCGGCGTCCTGCTTCTTGTCCAGCAGGCCGACGAAACGGTCGGCCAGGTTGTACAGGTTGCCGATCAGCGGGGTGCGCCGCAGGGTCAGGTCGAACAGGTTGGCCAGCGGCCGCTTCAGGCCTAGCTGTACGCCGAGGCCAAGCAGGTAGATGGCTACCAGCAGTAGCGCGGTACCGAGCAGGTAGGCCAGTGGCGAATCGCCGGCGAGCGGCTGGCCGATGGCGGCGAAGCCGCGACCGATCAGGCTGGATGGACCGACGAAGCGGTTCAGCAAGCTGACCACCCAGGCCAGCAAGGCTACGGTGAGTACCAGCGGCAGCATCACCAGCAGGCCGGCGAGCCAGGTGGCGAGCAGGGAGTTGAAGCTTTTCTTCAGCATCGATCGGGGTCCTGACAGGGTCCGCCTAGTCTATCGGCACTGCCTGGCTCACGCTCGGCCGTTCGCCGGGATGGGCGAAAGATCCGCCGCGGCGATTCGTCATTCCTTGTAGGCTGTGCGAGTCGCGTTCATTCCAGCAGGCCTTCACGGAGGGCGTATGGCGGAGAGAAAGACCCTGTTGCTGACCGGGGCGAGCCGCGGTATCGGGCATGCCACGGTGAAGTACTTCAATGCCGCGGGTTGGCGGGTGTTCACCGCGTCGCGGCAGAGCTGGGCCAGCGAATGTCCCTGGGCGGACGGCGAGGAAAACCACATCCACCTGGACCTGGAGGACATTCCCGGCGTCGAGGCCAGCCTGGAACTGATCCGCGAGAAGCTTGGCGACGGCCGGCTCCACGCGCTGGTGGACAATGCCGGCATCTCGCCCAAGGGCGAAGGCGGCGAGCGCCTCGGTGTGCTGGAAACCGACTACGCCACCTGGCTGCGGGTGTTCAACGTCAACCTGTTCTCCACCGCGCTGCTGGCGCGCGGCCTGTTCGCCGAGCTGAAGGCGGCGCAGGGAACGGTGATAAACGTGACCTCCATCGCTGGCTCGAAGGTGCATCCGTTCGCCGGGGTGGCCTACGCCACTTCCAAGGCGGCGTTGTCCGCGCTGACCCGCGAGATGGCCCACGACTTCGGCCCGCATGGGGTGCGGGTGAACGCCATCGCGCCGGGGGAGATCGACACCTCGATCCTGTCGCCGGGCACCGAGGAGATCGTCGAGCGCAGCATCCCGCTGCACCGCCTCGGCCGGCCGGAGGAGATCGCTTCGCTGATCTACTTCCTCTGCACCAGCGGCGCATCCTACGTGAATGGCGCGGAAATCCACGTCAACGGCGGGCAGCACGTCTAGGCGAACGGCGGAAAGCAAAAAGGCCCACCCGGAGGTGAGCCTTTTCGTCGTATTCATGGTGCCCAGGGACGGAATCGAACCGCCGACACGGGGATTTTCAATCCCCTGCTCTACCAACTGAGCTACCTGGGCAACGGGGCGCAATTAAACGGGTTTAGCGCGGCAGTGTCAACACCGGCGAAGAAATTTTTTTTGTTTTTTAACGCCTTACGATCCCCTCGCGGTTTCCGCCGGACTGCCGTGCCTCAGTTCCAGGCCTGGCGTTCCTCGTCGCGCAGCTCCACCGGCAGGCTCCGGCCTTCCTCGGCGGAGCGTCGTGCCAACTCCAGCAGGGCCATCAGCGCGCAGGCCTGTTGCGCCGACACCGGGTTGCGCGACTGACCGCGGATGGCGGCGGCCAGCGCCTGGTAGTAGCGGCTCTGGTCGCCAGCCGGGGTGACCAGCGACTGGCGCAGGCCCTGGCCGTCGATATGCTGCAACAGGTCGGGATCGCGGCCCCAGCCGGCGGAACCGGGGTGCAGTCCCTGGAGCAGTTGCGCTTCCTGGATGTCGGCGCCGGCCTTTAGCAGGCTGCCGTGGTCGCCGTGCACATTGAAGCGTGGCGCCGGATTGGCGGCGAGCATGCTGGCGCGCAGCGCCACCTGGCAGTGCGGATAGTCGAGCAGGACCTCGAACCAGTCGTCGGTCAGCGCGCCCTCGCGCAGCCGGCGCAGGTGTCCGTGCATACGCTGCGGTATGCCGAACAGGCACAGTGCCTGGTCGAGCAGGTGCGGGCCGAGGTCGAACCACAGCCCGGAGCCGGGCAGGTCGTGTTCGCGCCAGCGGTCGCGGACCTGCGGACGGAAGCGCTCGATGGCCGACTCGAAGCAGCGCACCGGGCCGATGCTGCCGGCCTGCAGGGCGGCCTCCACGGCGAGGAAGTCGCTGTCGAAACGCCGGTTCTGGAACACCGAGAGGACCTGGCCAGGCCGTTCGCGGGCGAGGTCGGCGAGGCGCCGGGCTTCGGCCAGGGTGACGGTGAACGGCTTGTCCACCACCACGTGCTTGCCGGCGCGCAAGGCCCGTTCGGCGAGGCTGGCGTGGGTGGCATTGGGCGAGGCGATGACCACCAGGTCGATGTCGGCGGCCTCGATGGCCTCATCCGGATCGGCGCTGACCCGGGCTTCGGGCAGGTCGGCGTGCACCCGCCCAGGGTCGCGGGAGACCACGTGCTCCAGGCACAACGCCGGTACCGCGCGGATCAGCGGGGCGTGGAAGGTCTTGCCGGCGAAGCCGTAGCCGATCAGCGCGGTGCGGATCGGAGGCAGGCCAGAGAGGGATGGGGTCATGGCGGCCTCCGTCGGGCGGGGTGGGGGTCAGGCGGATGGCGGCACGTAGCCGTCGGCCTTGGCGTAGTCCTCGCCGGAGAGGAACTTGTCCATCTCCTGCTGGAGGAACTTGCGGTCCTCGGCGTTCATCATGTTCAGGCGACGCTCGTTGATCAGCATGGTCTGGTGCTTCTGCCACTCGTCCCAGGCCTTGCGCGACACGTTGTTGTAGATGTCCTCGCCCTTCGCGCCCGGATACGGCGGGCGGTCGAGGCCGGGCAGCTCTTCGTGGTACTTGCGGCACATCACGGTGCGGCTCATGGTCGTTCTCCTGCAGTTGCCGCCGGGCCCGTGGGCCCGGCATTCACGCGGCCGTGCCGCGTCCGAGTTCCTGTTCTGCGCGCTTGAGCAGCTTCTTCACTGGAGCGGCGAGGCCCAGGCGCGGCGGGGTGGCGAGGTTATACCAGAGCCAGTCGCCCTCGGCCACGGCGCGCGGAGCGCCTTCCACCGCCACCAGCCAGGGCTCGATGGCGAGCTGGAAATGACTGAAGGTATGGGTCAGACCGCTCAGTTCGCGGCGCTCGCCGAGGGCCAGGGAATGGCGCGCGGCGAGCGGTTCGAGGCCGTCGAGGTCGTCCAGTTCGGGGAGGCTCCAGAGCCCGCCCCAGAGTCCGCTGGAAGGCCGCCGGTAGAGCAGTATGGCGCCGTCGCGGTTGGCCAGGATCGGCATCAGCGTGCGCTTCTGCGGCAACGCCTTGCGCGGCTTGGGCTGCGGATAATCGGCTTCGCGGCCGAGCAGGTGCGCGCGGCAGCCGGAGACCAGCGGGCAAAGCAGGCAACTGGGCTTGCTGCGCGTGCAGAGGGTGGCGCCGAGGTCCATCATCGCCTGGGTGTAGTGGTTGACCCGTGCGTGCGGGGTGAAGCGCTCGGCGGCTTCCCACAGCGCCCTGGCCACCTTCGGTTCGCCGGGATAGCCGTCCTGCGCCAGGTAGCGCGCCAGTACGCGCTTGACGTTGCCGTCGAGGATCGGTGCGCGCAGGCCCATCGACAGGCTGGCGATGGCTCCAGCGGTGGAGCGGCCGATGCCGGGCAGTTCGGCGAGTTGCTCGACGTCGCGGGGGAACTCCCCGGCATGCCGCTCGACCACGATCTGCGCGGTCTTGTGCAGGTTGCGCGCACGGCTGTAGTAGCCGAGCCCGGTCCACAGGTGCAGGACTTCGTCCTCGGCCGCCGCGGCCAGTGCCTCGACGTCGGGCAACGCTGCCATGAAACGGTCGAAGTAACCGAGCACGGTGCTGACCTGGGTCTGTTGCAGCATGATTTCCGAGACCCACACCCGGTAGGGGGTGATGCCCTGCTGCCAGGGCAGGTCCTTGCGACCGTGACGGTCGTACCAGTCGAGGACCGCGCCGTTGAAGCCTTCAGGTGTCATTTGCGGTTGAACAGCCCTTTGAGTGCGTCTTTCAGCTCCGGACTGACCTTGTCGCCGAGCTTCTCTTCGAGTTTTTCGTTGAGGCGATTGCCGGCCAGTTTCGCGGCGACCTTGCCCAGGCCTTCCTTGTCCAGGCGGCAGGCCTTGGCGCCGAGTTCCAGCGGGCCGCGGCAGAGCAGAGGCCATTCGATGCCGGCGTAGCGCTGGTTGACCTGGCAGGCCGGGTCCGGCATGTCGCTCTTGTCGCCCTGGATCTCCACGCCGATGCGATAGTCCATGCCCAGCACGCGCAGGTCGATATCGCCGTGGCCGCTGACCGCCAGGCCGGGGATGGCGACCTTCAGGTCAGGGTTGCTGGCCACGCCGTTGGTGAAGTTCAGGCTGCCCTTGAGCTCGCGGAAAGGCGTGTCCTTGCCGCCGTGGGTACCGGCAAGGGCCTTGCGGTTGAGGGTAGCGATGCCCTGGCAGAGCTGTTGCTCCAGGTTGGCGTCGAGCAGCACGCCGTTGATCAGGCTGAAGCGTGCGCTGCCGTTGAGATGGTCGATCCAGGACTTCTCGCTGTTGCCGCTGGTGCGGATGTCGGCGTCGAGGTCGAGCAGCCCCTTCACCGGCGGTTTCTTGCCCTGGGCTTCGAGCAGGCGCTCCACCGGCACGTTGGCGATGTGCTTGGTGGCGGTCAACACGGCGCTGTCCTGGCGTACGTCGAGGTTGGCCTTGGCGTTGAAGCGGCCGTTGTACAGCCCGCCGCGCATGTCGTCGAGGCTGATCACGCCGCCCTGGCCACGCAGCTTCAGGCTGGCGTCGTCGATTGGCAGCTTCTCGACGGTCAGCCGACCGAAGCTCAGCGCCACGTCCAGGTCGAGCTTGCGCAGGGTCGCCATGGGCAGCAACGGCGCGTCGCTCCAGGCCTGCCTGGTCGGTTTTTCCGGTAGCGGCGTGTTGCCCTGGGCGGCACTGGCCACGGTGGCGTCGACTTCCGCCTTGCGCGTGGCGCTGGTGGCATCCTGGGCCTGCTTGGCCTTGGCCGGCAGGTAGCGGTCGAGGTCGAGCTTGTCGCCCTTGAGCTGGGCGCGCAGCGATTGCCTGGCGAAATCGGCGATGCCGAAGCGGCCGCTGAAGGCGGTGTCGTCCAGGCCCAGCTTGAGGTCTTCGAGATTCAGGCTGTTGCGGCTGCCGGCCAGGCGGGTGTTCAGCTCGAACTTGCCGAGGGTGTTGGCGTCGGCCATGGCCGGCAGGGTCACACCGATGCCGGCGAGGAACTCGCGCAGGTTCATCGGCGCGATCGACAGGCCGCCGCTGAACTTGGCGTCCTTGCCCAGCTCGCGGGCCTTCAGTTCGCCGAGGGCGCGCAACTGGTTGACGCTCAGCTTCAGGCCGTTCCACTCGGCGATCTGCGCCGACTGGTCGAGCAGCAACTGGCCCTGGGCGGAGAAGGTGGCGGTCTTGCCTTGCAGCGGCTCGCCCGAGGCCTCGCCGGAGAGCCTGGCGTCTTCCAGTTGGTAGCGTCTGAGCGCGGTGTCGAAGCGCAGGTTGCCGGTCAGCTCGGTCTTGACCCGCACCACCGGCTGGTTGGTGCCGAGGTAGGCGTTGAGTTTCAGCGGAATGCTGCTGCCTTCGCGAATGGCGCCGGTGCTCAGCTCGATGCCCTCGACGTTGTACTGCTTGCCGCTGGCTTCGTCGGTGTAGGTGACGCGGGCGTTGTTGACATTGAGGCTGTCGATGTCGAGCTTGATCGGGGTGCGCGGGCTGTCGTTCTGCGGCGCCTGCTCGGGTGCCTGCGCCTGGGCGCCCTTGCCGTCCGCTGCCGGCGGGGTGGCGGAAGGAGCGGACGGGGCCTGGGGCTGGGCCGGCTTGCCGATGTTTTCCCAGTTGCCCTTGCCCTGCTTGTCGCGGACCAGGTCCAGGCTCAGGCCTTCGACGCGGATCGCGCTCATCTGCACGTCCTTGCGCAGCAGCGGCAGGACCCGCACCGACAGGCCGAGCATCTGCAGGTCGGCGAACGGCTTGGTCGGCGTGGCGGTACTGGCGATGCTGGTGTCGTGCAGCTCCAGGCCCAGCCAGGGGAACAGGCTCCAGCCGATGTCGCCCTTCAGGTCCAGCTCCAGGTTGGCCTTGTCGCGGGCGATCTGGCGAATTTCGTCCTTGTAGTCATTGGGATCGAACAGGTGGGTCAGGGCGAAGCCCAGGGCCACGACGAGCAGTAAGAGTCCCAGGAAGAACAGCCCCAGGACCTTGCCGAATGCTTTCATGGACGAATCCTTTGTGCTGGCAGCGGTGAATGTGCGGGCGAGTATAACAACGCCGTTTTGCCAGGCCGACCCTGCGCGCGGCGAAACCTCGTCTCAGAGTGCTCGGGCGACCCGTTCGGCGAGCGCCAGGCTGGCGGTGAGGCCGGGCGACTCGATGCCGAACAGGTTGACCAGGCCGGGCAGGCCGTGTTCGGCAGGGGTTTGGATGATGAAGTCGGCGGCGGGTTCCCCCGGCCCGCCGAGCTTGGGCCGGATGCCGGCGTAGCCGGCGGCCAGGCGCCGAGGGTCGATGCCGGGGAAGTAGCGCGAGATGGCCTGGGCGAAGGCGGGGCCGAGGGATTCGTCGACGCGGTAGTCGAGGTTGTCCACGTAATTCACGTCGGGACCGAAGCGCAACTGGCCGCCGAGGTCGAGGGTGGCGTGGATGCCGAGCCCGGCGGTGCGCGCCTCGGGCATCGGGTAGACCAGGTGGCGGAACGGCGAGCGGCCGCTGTAGGAGAAATAGCGCCCCTGGCACAGGTGCAGCGCCGGCACCAGGCGCGGATCGAGGCCTTCGGTGCGTTGCGCCAGCGCCTGGGCGAACAGGCCGCCGGCATTGACCACCCAGCCCGCGCGCAACCGGAACGCTTCGCCGACGCTCTGTCCTTCGGCGCGCCAGCCGCCGGCGTGGCGCTCCAGGCGGTCGACCCGGGTGTCCAGCGCCAGTTGTGCGCCGTGGCGCTCGGCGACGGCCTGCAGCGATTGCAGGTAGGCGTGGCTGTCGATGATTCCCGTGCTCGGCGAGAGCAGGGCGGCGACCCCGCGGACCTGGGGCTCCAGCGCGCGCAGCGTGGCGCCGTCCAGCGGCGTCAGGTCGTCGACCCCGCAGGCGCGGGCGTTGGCCGCCAGGGCCTGGAGCTTCTCGCGCTCGTTTTCCTCCATCGCCACCAGCAGCTTGCCGATGCGCCGGTGGCCGACGCCGTGGCGGGCGCACCAGGAGTACAGGCGTTCGCGGCCTTCCAGGCAGAGATCGGCCTTGAGCGAGCCGGGCGGGTAGTAGAGGCCGGCGTGGATCACTTCGGAATTGCGACTGGAGGTGTGGCTACCGACCAGCCGTTCGCGCTCCGCCACCAGTACGCCGTGGCCGGCTTCGGCCAGGCGCGCGGCGCAGGCCAGGCCGAGGGCGCCGGCGCCGACTACCAGTACGTCGACGTCGTTCATGCGTCGCTGGCTGCGCGCTGCAGCACGGCGACGATCGCTGCCCGCGCCTGCGGGCTGTTCTTCCAGCAACTGGAGCCGGTCAGGGCCGCGCCTTGGGCGAGGATACTTGCGGCATCGCTGTCGCGCAGCCGGACGAAACTGTCCAGGCCCATCTGTTCCAGGCGTTGCAGCACGGTCGGGCCGACTCCCTTGAGGGCGAGCAGGGCGGTGCGTTCGGCGGTGGAAAAGGACATGGCGAAGCTCCTTGGCTGGGACCGCCGCCGAGCATATCAGAGGCTGTCCAGCGGCAGCCCGTGGCGCGCGGCGAGGGCGAGGGATTCCAGGTGCCCGTCCGGGGCGACCAGGCGCAGCGGCTTGCCGGCTTCGGCAGCCAGGCGCCGGGCCTCGTCGAGGAGGCGTCGGCCGACCCCGCGGCCGCGGGTGATGCCGCGCACGCAAAGGTGCGACAGCTGCCAGGCGTCGCCGCCGCGCCGCAGCAGGGCGGCACCCAGCAGGCGGTCGTTGAAGCGCCCGGCGATCAGCTCGCCGGCGGCCAGCCCGGCCGCGACCAGCGCCGCGCCGTCGGCATGCGGGGCGAACAGCCAGTCCGGTGCGTCGGCGTAGATCTTCGCCAGGTCCAGGCGATCCTGGGCGCTGGGTTGGGCGAGGGTTTCGACGATCACGGGCATGCGGCTCTCCGCGGCGGGATGGAAGGAGCGCAGTGTAAGGCCTGGCCCGCCGCCCGTGGGGCGATTCGCGCCGACGGTCGCGGCTGGCAGCGCCAGCCCGGGCCTGCCTATAATGCTGGCCCTCTTATAATTACGTGCAGTGTTAGCTGTGGAGCTGGTGATGGCCGAACGCAAGGCATCCGTCGCGCGCGACACCCTGGAGACCCAGATCAAGGTCTCCATCGACCTGGATGGGACCGGCAAGGCCCGGTTCGATACCGGGGTTCCCTTCCTCGACCACATGATGGACCAGATCGCCCGCCACGGCCTGATCGACCTGGACATCGAGTGCAAGGGCGACCTGCATATCGACGATCACCACACCGTCGAGGACATCGGCATCACCCTCGGCCAGGCCTTCGCCAAGGCCATCGGCGACAAGAAGGGCATCCGCCGCTACGGCCACGCCTACGTGCCCCTCGATGAGGCGCTGTCGCGGGTGGTCATCGACTTCTCCGGGCGGCCCGGCCTGCAGATGCACGTTCCCTTTACCCGTGCCAGCGTCGGCGGCTTCGACGTCGACCTGTTCATGGAATTCTTCCAGGGCTTCGTCAACCACGCCCAGGTGACCCTGCACATCGACAACCTGCGCGGGCACAACACCCACCACCAGATCGAGACCGTGTTCAAGGCCTTCGGCCGCGCGCTGCGCATGGCCATCGAGCTGGACGAGCGGATGGCCGGGCAGATGCCGTCGACCAAAGGGTGCCTGTGATGCAGACGGTAGCCGTGATCGACTACGGCATGGGCAACCTGCACTCGGTGGCCAAGGCCCTCGAGCACGTCGGTGCCGGCCGGGTGCTGGTGAGCAGCGACGCGGCAGTGATCCGCGAGGCCGACCGGGTGGTGTTCCCCGGGGTCGGCGCGATCCGCGACTGCATGGCCGAGATCCGCCGCCTGGGCTTCGACGCCCTGGTCCGCGAGGTCAGCCAGGACCGCCCGTTCCTCGGCATCTGCGTCGGCATGCAGGCATTGCTGGAGTGCAGCGAGGAGAACGACGGGGTCGACTGCATCGGTCTGTTCCCCGGCCAGGTGCGCTTCTTCGGCAAGGACCTGCACGAAGCCGGCGAGCACCTGAAGGTGCCGCACATGGGCTGGAACCAGGTGAGCCAGGCGGTGGAGCACCCGCTGTGGCACGAGATTCCCGACCAGGCGCGCTTCTACTTCGTGCACAGCTACTACATCGAGGCCGGCAATCCGCGCCAGGTGGTGGGGCACGGGCACTACGGCGTCGATTTCGCCGCCGCGCTGGCCGAAGGCTCGCGTTTCGCCGTGCAGTTCCACCCGGAAAAGAGCCATACCCACGGCCTGCAACTGCTGCAGAACTTCGTGGCCTGGGACGGGCGCTGGTAGGCCATGGCCAGGGCGAAGAGCAAGACGCCGATCCTCCAGCTGGACGCCGCGCAGACCCAGGACGCGGCTCTGGCGATCAAGCGCTTCATGGAGGACCGCTTCGAACTGGAGCTGGGCTCCTTCGAAGCCGAGGAACTGCTCGATTTCTTCGCCCGCGAGTTCGCCCCGTACTTCTACAACAAGGCCATCCTCGACGTGCAGTCGTACCTGAAGGAACGGTTCGAAAGCATCGAGAGCGATGTCTGGGCGCTGGAAAAGAGTTGAGTTTCCGCGCGCCTGCCCACCGAATACAGACTTGAACAGGGTTCACCGATGCTGATCATTCCCGCGATCGACTTGAAAGACGGCGCCTGCGTGCGTCTGCGCCAGGGCCTGATGGAAGACGCCACGGTCTTCTCCGACGATCCGGTGGCGATGGCCGCCAAATGGGTCGATGGCGGTTGCCGCCGCTTGCACCTGGTGGACCTGAACGGCGCTTTCGAAGGCAAGCCGGTCAACGGCGAGGTGGTCACCGCCATCGCCCGTCGCTACCCGGACCTGCCGATCCAGATCGGTGGCGGCATCCGCTCGCTGGAAACCATCGAGCATTACGTTCGCGCCGGCGTCAGCTACGTCATCATCGGCACCAAGGCGGTCAAGCAGCCTGAGTTCGTCGGCGAGGCCTGCCGCGCCTTCCCGGGCAAGGTCATCGTCGGCCTGGATGCCAAGGACGGTTTCGTCGCCACCGACGGCTGGGCCGAGGTCAGCGAAGTCCAGGTGATCGACCTGGCTCGTCGCTTCGAGGCCGACGGGGTGTCCGCCATCGTCTACACGGATATTTCCAAGGACGGCATGATGCAGGGCTGCAACGTCGAGGCTACCGCCGCGCTGGCCAATGCCACGCGGATCCCGGTGATCGCCTCCGGCGGCATCCACAATCTCGGCGACATCCAGAAGCTGCTGGACGCCCGCACCCCGGGGATCATCGGCGCCATCACCGGCCGGGCGATCTACGAAGGCACCCTGGACGTGGCCGAAGCCCAGGCGCTGTGCGACAACTTCAAGGCCTGAGGCGAACCGCATGGCACTGGCAAAACGCATCATCCCCTGCCTCGACGTGGACAATGGCCGAGTGGTCAAGGGCGTCAAGTTCGAGAACATCCGCGACGCCGGCGATCCGGTCGAGATCGCCCGCCGCTACGACGAGCAGGGTGCCGACGAGATCACCTTCCTCGACATCACCGCCAGCGTCGACGGGCGCGACACCACCCTGCATACCGTCGAGCGCATGGCCAGCCAGGTGTTCATTCCGCTGACCGTGGGCGGCGGCGTACGCAGCGTGCAGGACATCCGCAACCTGTTGAATGCCGGCGCGGACAAGGTCTCGATCAACACCGCCGCGGTGTTCAACCCCGAGTTCGTCGGTGAGGCCGCCGACCGCTTCGGCTCGCAGTGCATCGTGGTCGCCATCGACGCGAAGAAGGTTTCCGCCCCGGGCGAGGCGCCGCGCTGGGAAATCTTCACCCATGGCGGGCGCAAGCCCACCGGGCTGGATGCCGTGCTCTGGGCGAAGAAGATGGAAGACCTGGGCGCTGGCGAGATTCTCCTGACCAGCATGGACCAGGACGGCGTGAAGAGCGGTTACGACCTGGGCGTGACCCGCGCCATCAGCGAGGCGGTGAACGTACCGGTGATCGCTTCCGGCGGCGTCGGCAACCTGGAGCACCTGGCCGCCGGCATCCTCGAGGGCAAGGCCGACGCGGTGCTCGCGGCGAGCATCTTCCACTTCGGCGAGTACACCGTGCCGGAAGCCAAGGCCTACCTGGCCAGCCGCGGTATCGTGGTGCGCTGAGGCACGTTGCGCCGCAGCGCACAGGGCCGGTGATCGGCTAGCCATTCCTGAGCGCGAGTCGACACTCGCGCGGCTTTCTTTCAGGTACAGTCACGCCCCCCGCATCAGGTGCCGCTAGAGCGCCGATGCCCTGCCATAACGACAAACATTGCGACCGACAGGGAGTCCTCCATGTCCATCTTCCGTCTGGCTCTCGGCTGCGTCGGCAGCCTGGCCCTGCTATGCGCTAGCGCCCTGGCGCGCGCCGAAACCCTGGTCCTGCTGACCGAGAACCTGGTGCCGTTCAACATGGCGGTGAACGGCGGCAACTACGCCAAGAACGATGGCATCAGCGGCATCAGCACCGATACCGTGCGCGCCGCCTGCGAGCGCGCGCAGATCGAGTGCCAGCTGATCCTGCGTTTCCCCTGGGACCGGGTCTACCAGCAGGCGCTGAGCGAGCCCGGCTATGGCTTGTTTTCCACCGCCCGTACGCCGGAGCGCGAGGACAAGTTCAAGTGGGTCGGCCCGCTGGCGGTCAACGACTGGGTACTGATGGCCCGCGGCGACAGCAGCATCCACCTGAACAGCCTGGAAGACGCCGCGCGCTATCGCATCGGCGGCTACAAGAACGACGCCATCAGCCAGCACCTGGTCGACCGCGGCCTGCAGGTGCAATTGGCGCTGCGCGACAACGAGAACGTCGACAAGCTGGCCAGCGGGCAGATCGATCTCTGGGTCACCGCCGATCCGAGCGGGCGCTACGTCGCCCAGCGCGAGGGCCTCAAGGAGGTGAAGGTGGTCCAGCGTTTCCATACCGCCGAGCTGTTCCTGGCGCTGAACAAGGACACCCCGGACGAGCTGGTGCAGAAGTTGCAAACGGCGGTCGACGCGCTGCGCAGCGAAGGCTTGTTGAAGCAGATCCGCGAGCGCTACTGACGCCTCGCCGGCGATGCTGGCAAAAGGCTGGCCTGGCGGCGCGGCGCTGGTTATTCTGCCTCGCTCCAGGCCCCTGACAGGATGACAACAATGCAAAGAAGCCTGCTCTTCGCGCTGCTCGCAACCCTGCTGTTGGTCGGCGGCGCGCGCGCCGAAACCGATCCCGACTACAGCATGGTCCTGCTCACGGAGAACTTCCCGCCGTACAACATGGCGATCAACGGCAAGAACTTCGCCCAGGAAGACAACATCGACGGCATCGCCGTGGATATCGTCCGCGAGATGTTCAAGCGCGCCGGCATCAAGTACAGCCTGACCCTGCGTTTCCCCTGGGACCGCATCTACAAGCTGGCGCTGGAGAAGCCCGGCTACGGGGTGTTCGTCACCGCCCGCCTGGCCGAGCGCGAGGACAAGTTCAAGTGGGTCGGTCCGATCGGCCCGGACGACTGGGTGCTGCTGGCCAAAGGCGACAGCCCGATCACCCTGGGCAGCCTGGACGAGGCGAAGAAATACCGGATCGGCGCCTACAAGGGCGATGCCATCGCCGAGTTCCTCGGCAAGAACGGTTTCGAGGCCGACCTGGCGCTACGCGACCAGGAAAACGCGCAGAAGCTGGTCAAGGGCCAGATCGACCTCTGGGCCAGCGGCGATCCCGCCGGGCGCTACCTGGCCAAGCAGGAAGGCGTGACCGGCCTGAAGACGGTGCTGCGCTTCAACAGCGACCAACTGTACCTGGCGCTCAACCGCGAGACTCCCGACGAAGTGGTGCAGAAGCTCCAGGCAGCCCTGGACGGCATGCGCAAGGAAGGCTTCGTCGAGGACATCCTCAACAGCTATCTCTGATTCGCTCCGTCCGGCCGACAGGGGGCCGGGCGGGGAAACGCCTTTGCCGGCCCCGCCGGCAATGCCATGGAAGGCCGACGAGCCAGGTATTTCGTCCTGACGCAGGGATGCCGCTAGCCAATAACGATAACCAAGCGAGCGGTGTGACCATGCTGAAAGTCCTGATCCAGACCCTGATCCTGGGGGTGTTGCTGGGGGCCTCCGCGGCCCGTGCCGAATTGCCCGCCGACTACAAGGTGGTGCTGCTGACCGAGAACTTCCCGCCCTTCAACATGGCGGTGGATGACAAGAACTTCGCCCGCGACGACGGCATCGACGGCATCAGTGCCGACATCGTCCGGGAGATGTTCAGGCGCGCCGGCATCGGCTATTCCCTGAGCCTGCGCTTCCCCTGGGACCGCCTGTACCGGTTGACCCTGGACAAGCCCGGCTACGGGCTGTTCTCCATGACCTACACCCCCGAGCGGGTGCCGCAGTTCAAGTGGGTCGGCCCGCTGGCCGACACCAGTTGGGTGTTGCTGGCGCCGGCCGGCAGCAAGATCGCCGTGAAGAATCTCAAGGACGCCGCCCGCTACAAGCTCGGCGCCTACAAGAACGACGCGGTCAGCCAGCACCTGGAAGCCCAGGGCATCCCGGTGATCAATGCCCTGCGCGACCAGGAAAACGTGAAGAAGCTTACCGGCGGGCAGATCGACCTGTGGGCCACCACCGATCCGGTCGGTCGCTACCTGGCCAAGCAGGAAGGCGTGTCCGGCCTGCAGACGGTGCTGCGTTTCAACGAGGCCAAGCTCTACCTGGCGTTGAACAAGGACACTCCGGACGAGGTGGTGGAGCGCCTGCAAAAGGCCCTGGAGCAGATGCGCCAGGAAGGCTTCGTCGACGAAGCCGTCGCCAACTACCTCTGACTGGCGGGCGCCCCTCCGCCGGTGCGGCGAGGGGGCTCAGTCCAGGTCGTAGGCCTGGACGCCGAGGTCGCGGCTGTCGTACCAGTTGCCGCGGGCCCAGAACACCCGGTCGTGCGCCTCGTCGAAACCGAGCACGCCGAGGTAGCCGGCGATGTCCAGGCGGCGCCAGGATGATCCCCAGTCGTCCGAGTAGTACACCGCGTTGGCGGAGACGCTCGCCGGCTCCTCGTCGGGATACAGCCACAGCGGCACTTCGTAGTGGCTCATGGTGTTGGCCAGCAGCACATTCCTGCCCATGTAGAACTCGCGCAGCCCGGAACTGGACGGCAGGGGCCAGAACGGGCTGGGCAGCTTGCCGGTGATCTTCCATTCGAGCGCGTCGCGATCGAGCTCGGCGATCAGCGAGCGCGATTCGTCCGGGTGGTCGAGCACTGCGATCACCCGACCGTCCGTGTTCTGTTCCAGGCGCTCGACGGCCACGCCGTCGGTGCGCCGGATCGCGCCCATCTGCCAGCGTCCGCCCTCGCGGCGCAGTTCGGCCTGGGTGGTGACCAATACCGAGCTGGTCAGGTAGCGCCCTTCGGGCGGGCCATAGCGGAAGGTCTGGCTTACCCAGATCGCGGCGCGCTCCGCGTCCAGTTGGGCGACGTGTGCCTTGATCTGCCCGTGCTTGCCGTTGTAGTCGCCCCAGTTGACGCCGTTCGGCGCCAACTCGCGGGCGTAGGCGAGGTCGACCAGCAGCGGCGCGGAGGTGGCGATCGACTCGACGCTGGCGCCGCGGTCGGGCGAATAGAACAGCCCGCTCGGCTGGCCGGGTTCCCGGCCGCCATCGGCACCGCCGTATTCGAAATCACCCCAGACCCAGACTTCGTCCTTGCCGTGGAAGCGCGGTGCGAGAGCCCAGCCCAGTCGATTCGCCTCGGCCATGAAGCCTTCCTCGAGCCGCCGCCAGCTCTTGCCCTGGTCGTCGCTGCGCAGCACCACTGTCTGCTCGCGCTGACCGTTGTCCTTGCCCGGGCGCCGCAGGCCGGTGAGCAGGAAGACGCTGGAACCGTCCGGCGTGACTTCCAGGCAGGCGGTCTCGCCGAGCCGCGCCACTTCGTGGAATACGCCGTCCGCGCCCAGGCGCGAGACATAGGTGGTTTCCGGATCGCCGCCGGATAGCAGCATGCCGTTGAGGAAGTTGAAGAGGTGGGGTTCGGATTCTTCTTCCCTGGGCTGGGCGGCCGCCACCAGGTCCAGGTCGATGACGCCCTCGGGCAGTGCCTGCTCATCGCGGCCGACCTCGCGCCGGCCTACCAGCCAGGTACCGGCGGGCGTCGCCCGCACGCCGGTGCAGAATTGCTCCATGGCGCGCTGGTCGATGTTCTCGACCTTGCCGACGGTGCTCTCGCCGGGGCTGGCGCCGCCTATCTCGAACTTGGCGCTGGTGAGGATCCAGATGAAACCGAGGGGAATCGCGCCAGCGACCAGCAGGGCGGCGGCGAGCAGGGGCATGGGAGGGGAAGGGCGGGCCATCGGTGCGTCCGTGCAGGAATGACGAGGGCGTCACCTTAACCGCTGCCGCGACGCCGGTAAACCCGGGTTCAGTGCGGAGCCTGGCGTGGGTTGACGTTGCGGTTGCCGCGCTCGCCGATGAGCATCTGCGGCGGTACCAGCTCGATGCCCTGGGCGCGCAGCTTCGGCAGCTCCCGCGCCAGCACGTCGAGGGTGGCCTTGTGCGGGTGGCCGATGAGCAACGCCGAACCCTGCTTGCGGGCCAGGGCGACGCCGGCCTGCAGTTGTGCGGAGACCGCTTCCGGTGTGGCTTCGTTGTCGAGGAACACATCGCGCGAGACGCTCGCCAGGCCGATCCGCTGCGCCTCGCTGGCGGCCACGGTGGCGGCGCTGGTGCGGCTGTCGACCAGGTACAGGCCGCGACGCTGGAGTTCCTCGGCGAGCCAGGCCATCGCCGGGCGCACCGCGGTCATGCGGCTGCCCTCGTGGTTGTTCAGGCCCTGCACGAACGGCACCTTGGCCAGCGCCGCGTCCAGCCGCCGCGCACGCTCTTCCTGGGTCAGCTCCGGCCGCCAGGCGTAGGGACCGCCGGCTGGGTCCATCGGCATGTGCAGGATCACCGTGCGCCCGCGCTGGTGCGCCTCGCGGGCCAGTTCGGCGGCATGCGGGGTTTCCGGGATGATCGCCAGGGTTACGCCGGGGGGCAGGTCGAGGACCCGGCGGTCGCGTGCCAGGTTCTGCCCGAGGTCGTCGATGACCACGGTCAGCAGCGGCGGGCGCTGGTAGGGGACGGGGTCCTGGCGGGCCTGGGCCTGGTTGAACAGCAGGCACAGGCCCAGCAGGACAACGCGGAACGCCGACATCAGTTGCCGCGGGTGACGCTCAGGCCTTTCAGCAGACTAAGGGCCTGGCTGAGCTGGTAGTCGGAATCCTGCGGGCGCTCGCTCGGCGCGGCACGCTTGCCGGTGGGGCGGTCGGCGCCGCCGTTGCCGTTGGCCAGGTGGCCCTGCAGGTCGGCTTCCTTGAAGCCCTCGAAGCTGCTCCGCTCCTGGGTCACCTTGGCGCGTCCGACCTCGATGTCCGGAACGATGCCCTGGGCCTGGATGGAGCGCCCGTTGGGGGTGTAGTAGAGCGCGGTGGTGAGCTTCAGGGCGCGGTCGTTGTTCAGCGGCAGCACGGTCTGCACCGAGCCCTTGCCGAAGCTGTCGGTGCCCATCAGGATCGCGCGCTTCTGGTCCTGCAGGGCACCGGCGACGATTTCCGCCGCCGAGGCGCTGCCACCGTTGATCAGCACCACCAGCGGAACCTTGTCGCTGGGATCGGCCGGGTCGGCGCTGAAGCGCAGCTCGGAGTTGGCGATGCGGCCCTTGGTGTAGACGATCAGGCCCTTGGTGAGGAAGGCGTCGGCTACCTCGACGGCGGACTGCAGCACGCCGCCGGGGTTGTTGCGCAGGTCCAGGACCAGGCCCTTGAGACGGCCCTTGTTGTCCTTGCGCAGCTGGTTCAGCGCCTTGACCACTTCCTCGCCGGTGTTGACCTGGAACTGGGTGATGCGCAGGTAGGCGTAGCCGGGTTCTAGGACCTGGCTCTTGACGCTCTTGACCTTGATGATGGCGCGCTTGAGTTCGACGTCGAACGGTCTGCCGCCATCGCGGACGATGGTCAGGGTGATCGGGGAGCCGGCCTTGCCGCGCATGCTGTCGACCGCTTCGGTCATCGACTGGCCCTTGGTCGGCTTGCCGTCGATCTGCACGATCAGGTCGCCGGGCTGGATGCCGGCGCGGGCCGCGGGGGTGTCGTCGATCGGCGAGACCACCTTGATGAAGCCGTCTTCGCTGCCGACCTCGATGCCCAGACCGCCGAACTCGCCGCTGGTGCTTTCCTGCAGCTCGGCGAAGTCCTCCGGGCCGAGGTAGGCGGAGTGCGGGTCGAGGTTGCTGAGCATGCCCTTGATGGCGTTCTCCAGCAGGGTCTTGTCGTCCACTGGCTCGACGTAGGCGGCCTTCACCCGGTCGAGAACCTCGGCGAAGGTACGCAGCTCGTCGAGGGGCAGCGGGGCACTGCTACCGTTGGCCAGTGGCGCGGCGTCGGCCGGGGCGTCGGCAGCCTGGGCCGCGCCCGCGCCGAGCAGCAGGGCCAGCGCCAGGGTGGTGGGACGGAAGCAATGCAGCATGTTCAGCTCCTAATCACGAGTTCGGCGCCTATCCCTGTGCGCGGCACCAGGTAGTAGGGTCCGCCGGGCGGCCCTGATGGCGAATGGCGAAGTACACGGCCGGGCTACTCTGGCCGCCGCTGGTTCCAACGGTGGCGATCGGGTCTCCGGCCTTCACGGTGTCGCCGGCGTCTTTCAGCAGGCTTTGATTATGGCCATAAAGGCTGAGGTAGCCGCCACCGTGGTCGAGGATGACCAACAGGCCGGCTCCGCGCAACCAGTCGGCGAATACCACGCGTCCGCCGTGCACCGCGCGGACGGTGCTGCCGGCGCTCGCCGAAATCAGTACGCCGTCCCATTTCGCCCGCGGATCGTCGCCGCGCTGGCTGCCGAAGCGCGCCACGACGCGGCCATTCACCGGCCACGGCAGCTTGCCGCGGGCCGAGCCGAACGCGCCGCCGTAGACCGCGCCAGTGCTTGAGACCAGCGGGCCCGGCGCAGGTTCGCGCGGCGGGCTGGTGACTCGTCCGGGGGCGGCCTGCTGCTGGCGCGCACGCTCGCGTTCGGCGGCCAGCGCGCGCTGGCGCTCGCGCTCCGCCGCGGCGGCGGCTTCGCGGGCCTGGCGGGCCAGGGTTTCCTCGATGGTCCGCAGTACCTTGGCCAGCTCGGCCTGGTCCTGTTGGCGGGACTTGAGCTTCTGGTCGCGTTCGCGGTAGTCGCTGTTCAGCTTGGCCAGGGCTTGCTGGCGCTCCTTGCGGGTCGCTGCCAGCGCCTCGCGGCGGCTGTCCAGCTCGCCTTGCTTGCTCAGTTGTTCGGCTTTCTGCGCAGAGATGTCCTGCTCGACGTTGGCCAACTGGCGGAGGGTTTCGTTGAAGCTGGCGAGCTGTTCGAGACGGGCTTTGTTGATGTAGTCGTAGTAGGTGAGGGTGCGGCTGAATTTTTCCGGGTGTTCCTGGTTCAGCAGCAGCTTCAGGTACTCCTCGCGTCCACTCTGGTAGGCCGCGCGGGCCTGGATGGCGAGGAGGCGCTGCTGCTCAATGCGCGCGTCCTGGAGTTTTTTTTTCTCCCCATCCAGCCGTTTCAGCTCGGCTTCGCTCTTGTCCAGCTCGTCCTGCAGGGCCTTGATCTGTTTTTCCAGGTCGCCCATTTCGGTCTCGGTGGACTTCAGCTGCTTCTGCACGCCGCTCTTTTCCTGCTGGATGCCGTCCAGCAGCTTCTTCAGCTCGCCGATGTCCTTCTGCGTCTGTTCCAGCTGGCGTTGGGTGTCGGCGCGCTCGTCGGCGAAGGCCGGAGCGAGACAGGCGAGGGATAGCAGGAGAGGAAGGAGGCGGAGCATGGGGTGGCGGGCACCTGGGAATTGGACCGGCCTAGTATGCCCGTGGCCGCCGTTAAAAAAAACGCCCCGCACCGCGCGCTGTGGGGCGCTTCCACGTATTTCAGCCGGATGGCAGCGGCGGATGTCGTCGACGACGAAGGCCACGGACATCAGGCGGGTCTGTAGAGCGGGTAGGTGAACAGCAGCAGATGCGTCAGGTTCAGCCCGAAGTGGAACAGCGTCGCCACCCACAGGCGGCCGCTCCACAGCCAGGCCAACCCGTAGATCAGCCCGGCGAGGCCGGCGAACAGCATCAGCAGCGGGCCGCCGGCGAAGTGCGCCAGGCCGAACAGCGCCGAGGCCAGCGCCAGGGCGGGCCAGGGGCCCAGCCATTGGCCCAGGCGTTGCTGCAGGTAGCCGCGGAACAGCGCTTCCTCGGCAAGGGAAACGAAGAACAGGTTGGCCAGGACGAACTGCCAGAGCCAGGCCGGCGCGTGGAGTTCCGGCCGCAGCAGGCCGACGCCGACAGCCAGCAGAAGCAGCGCCGGCACCGCCGCCACGAGCAGCAGCCAGTGCCAGGGGCGGCCGGGAGCGCGGGCTTCGTCGCGGAACAGGCTCGGCAGGCAGGCCAGTAGCAGGAACGGCACCAGTGCCTTGTCGAAGTTGAAGTACATGGTGAACGGCAGGCTCTGCGGGCCGACCACCGCCTTGTCCAGGACCCTGGGGTTGGCGAAGCCGGGTAGCAGGTGCAGGAACAGGCCCACCGCGCCGGCGACCAGCAGCAGCTCCAGGCCCAGGGCCCAGGCGCGGCGTGCCGCCAGGCGCCGGCGCAACAGGGCGAGGACGCCCAGTACAGCCAGGGCGGCGACCGCAGGCGGAGCGAGAACTCCGTCGTAGAAGGCGAGGCAGCAGGTCGCGAGCAGCAAGGCGAGAGCCAGCAGGCGCTGGAAGGACAGGGCGAGGAGCGAGGTGGCGAGGAGGAACCACATCGGCGGAAATCCTTGTAGGGCAGATGGAAAAGACAGCGCGGGCAAGGCTAGCACGGGCCTCGGCGACGTAGCGGGAGGTAGGGGGAAGACGCGGAAAATGAAAACCGCGGCACACGTCTCGAGGTCGCGTGGCCAGGCCTGGCGGCCGATCGGCAGCGTTAAAGCGGGGAAGGTGACGTCGTGGAAACGGGGCGCGGCGCCCGGCCCGCTACGGCGGATAACGTCGCAGGCGTTCTCCGCCGATGGCCTGCAGAAGCGGCGGATAACCGCGACGCGGTTATCCGCCCTGCGCGGGAGTTCGTCGTTCGCGGATCAGCCGAGGATGACGATGCTGCGACCGGTCATTTCCGCCGGCTGCTCCAGCCCCATGAGGGTCAGCATGGTCGGCGCCACGTCGGCCAGCACGCCGCCTTCGCGGATGCTCAGCTTGCGCTTGCCGACGTAGACGAAGGGCACCGGTTCGCAGGTGTGCGCGGTGTGCGCCTGGCCGGTGGACTCGTCTTCCATCTGCTCGACATTGCCGTGGTCGGCGGTGATCAGGGCTTCGCCGCCGACCTTGTCCAGCGCCTCGACGATGCGCCCCATGCAGGTGTCCAGGCACTCCACGGCCTTGACCGCGGCCTCGAACACGCCGGTGTGGCCGACCATGTCGCCGTTGGCGTAGTTGACCACGATCACATCGTAGCGTTGTTGCTCGATGGCCTCGACGATACGGTCGGTGACTTCCGGCGCGCTCATCTCGGGCTGCAGGTCGTAGGTGGCGACCTTCGGCGAGGGGATCAGGATGCGCTCCTCGCCTTCGTAGGGTTCCTCGCGGCCGCCGGAGAAGAAGAAGGTCACGTGGGCGTACTTCTCGGTCTCGGCGATGCGCAGCTGGGTCTTGCCATGCTTGGCCAGGTATTCGCCGAGGACGTTGGTCAGCGGCTCCGGCGGGAAGGCACAGGGCGCCGGGATGCTCGCCGCGTACTGGGTCAGCATGACGAAACCTGCCAGTTGCGGGGCTCGTTCGCGGGGGAACTCATTGAATGCCGGCTCGACGAAGGCGCGGCTCAGCTCGCGGGCGCGGTCGGCGCGGAAGTTCATGAAGATCACCGCGTCGCCATCCTCGACCCGCACCGCTTCGGCGCCGGCCGGGACCACCGCGGTGGCCTTGACGAATTCGTCGCTCTCGCCGCGGGCGTAGGCGGCCTCGAGGGCTGCCACCGAGGAGTCGGCGGTGAACTCGGCCTTGCCGTCGACGATCAGTTCATAGGCGGCCTGGACGCGGTCCCAGCGGTTGTCGCGGTCCATCGCGAAATAGCGGCCGATGATCGAGGCGATGCGGCCCTTGCCGAGCCCGGCGAAGGTGGCGTCGAGACGCTCCAGCGACGGTTGCGCGCTTTTCGGCGGGGTATCGCGGCCATCCAGGAAGGCATGCAGGTAGATCTTGCCGGCGCCGCGCCTGGCGGCCATCTGCGCCATCGCCACCAGGTGGTCTTCATGGCTGTGTACGCCGCCCGGAGAGAGCAGGCCGAGGATGTGCACCGCCTTGTCGGCGGCGACGGCCTTGTCGACCGCCCCGGCGATCACCGGGTTTTCGAAGAATTCGCCGTCGCGGATGGCCTTGGTGACGCGGGTGAAGTCCTGGTACACCACGCGGCCTGCGCCGAGGTTCATGTGGCCGACCTCGGAGTTGCCCATCTGGCCGTCGGGCAGGCCGACGTCCATGCCGGAGCCGGAGATCAGGCCGTGCGGCTGGGTCGCCAGGAGGCGATCCCAGACCGGCTTCTTCGCGGCGTAGATGGCGTTGTAGTCAGGGCTTTCGCTGTGGCCGAAGCCGTCCAGGATGATCAGGACCAGGGGTTTGGGCGTGGCAGTCATATGTCCGGCTCTATTTCCGCGGGGTTCAGAAACTGACCAAATTTAGTGGGAACATTGTCGTTCAAGACGTAGGAAGAGGCTGATTGATTAAACCGATGACGCCGATCCGCAACCGAATGCCGCTATCCTCGCTCCCTCTGTCCTGCCCGAGCCGTGCCCGGGCCGGAACTGGCCAGCTTCACAGAAAAGGACCGGCATTCTAACCGTGAAGTTTCCCGCGACGCCATTTCCTGGAGCCGAGCGGGGCGCCGCCCGGCGGGTTCCCCCCTGGCCGGCGCGGTCTGTATACTGGCCGGCATTTTTACGCCCTGGATATCCGTCACCATGCAATTCGTTTCCCGTCTGATCGAGTTCGCCACCAACCACTACCTGCTGGTCGCGGCGCTGCTGGTCCTGCTGGTCCTGCTGTTGCTGCACGAGCTGCGCAAGGGCGGCAAGAGCCTGTCGACCCGCGAGCTGACCGCGCTGGTCAATGCCGACCAGGCGGTGGTCCTGGATATCCGTCCGGCCAAGGAGTTCGCCAGCGGGCACATCGTCGACGCGCTGAACATCCCGGCCGACAAGCTGAACAGCCGCATGACCGAGCTGGAAAAGTACAAGGGCAAGACCATCATCCTGGTCGACGCCATGGGCCAGCATTCCGGTACCTGGGGCGGCGTCCTGAAGAAGGCCGGCTTCAACGCCGCCAAGCTGTCCGGCGGGATCGGCAGCTGGCGCGGCGACAACCTGCCGCTGGTGAAGTGACATGCCGCCCGTCGTGATCTACACCACTGCCTGGTGTCCGTACTGCATCCGCGCCAAGCAGCTGCTGCAACGCAAGGGCGTGGACTTCCAGGAGATCGCCTGCGACGGCAAGCCCGAACTGCGCGCCGAGCTGGCACGCAAGGCGGGATCGACCACCGTGCCGCAGATCTGGATCGGCGAGACCCATGTCGGCGGCTGCGACGACCTTCATGCACTGGAGCGCGCCGGCAAGCTGGACGCGCTGCTGTCTGCCTGAAACCATTCATGAATTGACCCAAGGGAAGGCCCGAAAATGACCGAGCAAGCTACCAACGGCGCTGCCGACGAGCAGCAACCCCAGTTCTCCCTGCAGCGCATCTACCTGCGCGACCTGTCGTTCGAGTCGCCGAAGTCCCCGGAAATCTTCCGCCAGGAATGGAACCCGTCCATCAGCCTGGACCTGAACACCCGCCAGAAGCAGCTGGACGGCGACTTCTACGAAGTGGTCCTGACCGTATCGGTGACCGTGAAGAACGGCGAGGACACCACTGCCTTCATCGCCGAAGTGCAGCAGGCCGGCATCTTCCTGATCAAGAACCTCGATCCGTCGAGCATGAGCCATACCCTCGGCGCGTTCTGCCCGAACATCCTCTTCCCGTACGCTCGCGAAGCCCTGGACAACCTGGTGGTACGCGGTTCGTTCCCGGCGCTGATGCTGTCGCCGGTGAACTTCGACGCTCTCTACGCCCAGGAAATCGCCCGCATGCAGGCCTCCGGCGAAATCCCGACGCCGTCGGTCCAGTAAGCCCAGCGCTTGCGAAAAAGCCCGCCTTGCGCGGGCTTTTTCATGCCTGCCGGCCGGCTCAGTCCATGGCGAAGCCGAGCTGGCGCCAGGCTTCGTAGACGGTCACCGCCACCGTGTTGGACAGGTTCAGGCTACGGCAGCCTTCGCGCATCGGCAGGCGCAGGCGCCGATCGGTTGGCAGGGCGTTGCGCACGTCCTCCGGCAGTCCGCGGCTTTCCGGGCCGAAGAGGAAGGCATCGCCGCGCTGGTAGGCCACTTCGTGGAAGGCCCGCGACCCCTTGGTGGTGAAGGCGAACAGGCGTGGCTGGCCGAGGGCCTCGAGGCAGCTCTGCAGATCCGGGTAGCGGCGTACGCTGGCGTATTCGTGGTAGTCGAGGCCGGCACGGCGCAAGCGCTTGTCGTCCAGTTCGAAACCGAGCGGCTCGATCAGGTGCAGACTGCATCCGGCGTTGGCGCAGAGCCTGATAATGTTGCCGGTATTCGGAGGAATCTCCGGTTGAAACAGGATGACGTGGAACATGCAGGGCTCCGGAGCAGATAACGGGCGGCATTCTACCTCCGCCATCGACGATCTGCGGCGCCAGCGCTGGAAAGTCTGGGGTGCGCTGGTGCTTGCCGGGTTGTTGTTCGGGCTGATGCTCGGCAGGTTGTTCGGTCCCGCTTCGCTGCCGACGTCTGCGCCGCAACTGCTGGCGGTCGGGGAGAGCGAGCAGGGCCTGGTCCTGCGCTTCGATCGCCAGGCTGCGGTTACGGCGGCACGGGTGGAGGGTGCCCTGACGTTGCGCATCGTCGCCCGGGGCGCGGCGCAGCAGGGAGACGGGCGATGGCTGGGCCAGCCGTTGCGCTGGCGCGTCCGCGAGGAGGGAAAGGCGCTGCTGTTGAGCCTGGTCTCGACCCGCCCCTTGCAGGGGCGCTGGCAGTGGTCGGAGGACGGCGAGGGCTGGCGCCTGGTCGTCGAACTGCAGGAGCGCGACGGCCGGGAATAAAAGGGGGAATTCTCAGCCTGCCTGTACCGAGGTCCCCAAACGGGAGGGCGGAGGCGCGGATCGCTGCGCTGCCGCCGGGCATAAAAGAGGGGAGTTCTCAGCCTGCCTGTACCGAGGTCCCCGAAACGGGTGTGGCGGTTGCGCGCGGATGCTGCGTCTGCCGCCGGGTGTAAAAGAGGGGATTCCCCAGCCTGCCTGTACCGAGGCCCCCGAAATCTTCGTTATCTGCTCCAATGCAGGGGCTGTGCCAATTCTCATGAGACGCTGGCGGCGCGCTCGCTTTCCTGAAGGGTTGTGGATAAGTCTGTGGGCGAGCTGGTGATGAATGCCTCTGGAAGCCCGTGGATCAAGGGCTTGGCGGCATCCCAGGGGTTTGTGGGAAGTCGATTGCGGAAAAATGACGGAGCGGGCTTTTCCGCCAGCGATTGATGCCGATTTGTCGCCTGCTGGTGCACGCTGCCCAAAATCCGGGCAAGGGCCGCTGCCCCGCCGAACCGGCGGATAACCGCGATGCGGTTATTCGCCC
>NZ_KV812725.1:9413-10871 GCF_001813485.1 Pseudomonas sp. HMSC067G02 | reverse complement strand
CGGCGGTCTGCACGTTCTGGTTATCGACCACCGGAGCCCCGGCGGCAGTGGTCAAACGTACTCCTGTTGACATTTTCCACCTATAGAATTGGAAGTCTCGCTGGTAACTATAGCCGGCACGAGGCCTAAGATTAATATTAAAAATGGAATTCTGAATTCCGATTAAAAAATCAAACAGAGCAACCTCGAAAAACAGGAAAAACAAAGTGCAATAAAACTAAATAATTGCTCGTTTACCAAGCACTCACGCAAGAAAAGTATCACCCCAGACATCTACACAGCGATATCACAACAATATAAATCAATACAAAGCCAGAATAGAGATCAAAAACATATAAACCATGTTAAATATTAACTTTCTCGTAGAATCCCTCTGTCAGAAATATCAAAGTTTGCAGTAATCCTCTCACGAAGGCCTTCCAGTACGCTCAGAATCTGGTGAAATACGCCGATCCCATTGCCCGCGTATTCCAATGAAGCAGATGACCTTCTCCGACGCCGAGTGCGCCGGCAAGTGCAAGCAGACCCGCAAGGAACTGTTCCCGATCGAGATAGATCAGGAGGTGCTGTAGAAGGGTTTGGTTGCCCTGATCCAGCCGCACTACCCGAAGGGTGAAGGCGGTCGCCCAGCTTACCCGTTGATGGCGATGCTGCACGTGCACCTGATACAGAACTGGTTCAGCTACAGCGATCCGACGATGGAGGAAGCCCTGTATGAGACAACCATCTTGCGCCAGTTCACCGGCTTGAGCCTGGAGCGCATTCCGAACGAAACCACCATCCTCAACTTCCGCCGGCTGCTGGAGCAGCACGAGTTGACGGCTGGAGTTCTGGCGATGATCAATGGCTATCTGGGGGATCGTGGCTTGTCGCTGCGGGAGGGCGCCATTGTCGATGCCACGCTGATCCATACGCCGAGTTCAGCCAAGAACAAGGATGGCAAGCTCGATCCAGAAATGCACCAGACCAAGAAGGGTAACCAGTACTACTTCGGCATGAAGGCGCATATCGGTGTGGATGACGCGTCTGGTGGTGCACAGCGTAGTGGGTACGGCGGGCAACGTTGTGGACGTTACTCCGGCCGACAAATTGCTGCACGGCGACGGAACGTAGTTTGTACGGATGCGGGCTACGGGGTTGAAAAGCGTCCAGAGCATGCAGTTCGCGGCTACCCACAGGCGACCCGCACGGACCAAGGCCCCGTATTCACCGGCAAGGCGCTTGATCAGTGTGCGTATCAGCGCGACATCAAGCTGAAGCTGATTCAGCCTGGCAAGCCCACGCAGAATGCCTTCATCGAGTCATTTAACGGCAAGTTCTGGGACGAATGCCTCAATGAGCACTGGTTCTACTCGCAGGCCGAAGCGAGAGTCCAGATCACGGCCTGCCGGTGGGATTACAACGAGCACCGACCGCACAGCACCATTGGCAATCTCACCCCGGCAGAATTTGCTGCAA
>NZ_KV812725.1:0-9313 GCF_001813485.1 Pseudomonas sp. HMSC067G02 | reverse complement strand
ACCCCGGCAGAATTTGCTGCAAGTTGGCGAACTCACCAGCAGCAACTGAAGCAGGAAAAATTGATCTCAACCCCAGAGCCTACTAACTAGGCAGAGGTACTAAAACTGGGGCAGGTCAGCAATCCGAAAGAAAATCCCTCCCCCTCCTACCGAGTATTTCCTACTGCATCAACGTTGTCCATTTGAGAGGTTGTCCCCAGCTTCGTGCGAGGACCCTCATGAAACGCCCATCCCCTGCATCAATGATTCTTGGCCTCTGCCTGGCGGCAATGGCCGGCCTGCTGGGCTACCAGCAGTACCAACTCATTCAGCTCCGATCAGGCGTGGACAGTGCCGCGGAAAAGACCTCGCTAAAGGCGATCCTGGCTCGCTTGAATCGAGTCGACGAGCGCCTCGACACCGTGGATGGACAGCACCTGGTCAGCAACGAGGACTTCCGCTCAGGCCAGCAGGCGTTGTCCAACCGCATTGACGCCGCGCAGGCGTTCGCCAAGGATGCCGTCGAGAACCTGGCTCAGACCACCGCCTCGGCCGGCGATCTCCTGGTGCTCAAGGCAACCGTGGAGACACTGGACGGTTCTGTCCGCACGCTTCAAGAAAAGCAGGCCAAGGCGCCGCCGCTGATCGTGCCAGCGCCAAAACGCCCCATACCCGCCAAGCCCAAGCCGAAACCCAAACCGATGGAGCCTCCTCCCTTCTCGATCCTTGGCGTGGAGTATCGCGGGGGCGAACGGTTTCTGTCGGTTGCACCTCCGGGATCCACCCAGCTCAGCCAGATCTACCTCATTCGCCAGGGAGATGCCGTCGCCGGCACGAACTGGCGACTGACCGACCTTGACGATGGTACCGCGCACTTCGACGTCGCCGGCGCCTCGCGCAGCGTTCGCATCCAACCATAGGACCCCGCCCATGATCAGAACCGTATCGCTCCTGTCCGGCCTGGTGCTGCTGCTGAGCTATCCCGCAGTCGGCCAAGAGGCTGCGGCAAGCCGAGAGACCAGCAGCCAGCTGTCCGGTAGCCAACTCGGCACGCTGAAACAACAGATATCTCAGAGCGACCTGGCCCAGGAGTGGGGACTGAACCAACAGGAATGGACCCGCTACCAGACGCTCATGCAAGGCCCCCGGGGCGTGTACTCGCCTGGCATTGACCCGCTGACCGCGCTGGGCATCGAGGCGCGATCGGCAGAGGAACGGCGGCGGTATGCCGATCTACAGGTCCAGGCCGAACGGCGCCGGGTCGAGAAGGAACTCGCCTACCAGCGCGCATATGACGAAGCCTTCGCCCGCGCCTATCCAGGCGAGGGGGTGATCCGCCTCACCGAAAACAGCGCGGCCAACCCGTCGAGCGCGCCGAACATGAGCCCAGCGTTGCAGAGCAGCGGGCGCCTGGCCCTGTTCGTCCAGGACAACTGCACCGCCTGCATCCAGCGGGTCCGAGACCTGCAACATGCAGAAAAGGAGTTCGACCTCTACTTCGTCGGTAGCCAGAACGACGCAGAGCGAGTGCGGCACTGGGCAATCCTCGCCGGCATCGACCCGAAGAAGGTTCGCAGCAAGCAGATCACGCTCAATCATGACGAGGGCCGCTGGATGGCCCTGGGACTGGGCGGGGCCCTTCCCGCCCTGGTACAGGAGGTGAACGGCCGATGGCAACGTCTGTAGTTCGAGCCCTCCAACTGGCCACCCTGCTGGCCCTAGTCAACATCGCTCAGGCCGCCGTGGATCCACCGCCGGCGTACAAGCAGATCGCCCTGGCCAAAGGGGTTCCGGCCGAGGTGCTCTACTCGGTCGCGCTGACCGAGAGCAAGGTCCTGCTGCGCGGCGAATACGTTCCCTGGCCCTGGACATTGAACCTCGCCGGGAAATCCTACTACTACGCAACCCGCACCACCGCCTGCACAGCGCTACTCGCGGCAATCAACCTCTACGGGGCCAAGAGCGTCGATTCCGGCCTCGGCCAGGTCAACATAGGCTGGAACGGACATCGTTTCTCCAGCCCCTGCGAGTCCCTAGATCCGTACAAGAACCTGGACGCCACCTCCGACATCCTGATCGAGCAGCGGGACGCCCTGTATGCATCCGCCCCGGGAAGACCGGTGGACTGGATCCAAGTTGCCGGCCGCTACCACCGCCCCGCCGGCGGCGCGCCTGCCGCCAAATACCGTAGGACGGTATCCCGCCACCTTAGCCAAGTCCTCGGCGTCAACCTACTGGTGACCAATCCATGAAGAAGATCCTTGCCACGCTGGCATTTTGCACAGTGCTCGCGACTCAAGCCTGGGCCGCCGGGCTGATCGTTGTCGAAGACCTCGGCGGCGCCTCGGCGCTCCCCTACTACCAGGGCCTGGATCCGCAGCCATCCGCTGCCGCACCAGGACCTGGCGACCTGGGCATCCGTGGCTCAGGTGCGTTTCCAGTTCGCTCCGCCCGCCTTTCGCCAGGACAGGTCCAGGGGCGCGCCATCAACGCTCCAGGCCTGCAACCGCTGTTCCTGGTCGGCGACGACACGCTGTCTCGAACCTGGCTGAAAGAACGAGTCGACGAGCTCCGAGGCCTCCAAGCCGTGGGCCTGGCAGTGAACGTGGCCAGCGAAGCGCGCCTGACGGAAATCCGGGCCTGGGGGAAAGGACTTCAGATATTGCCGGCGCCGGCGGACGACCTGGTCGACCGGCTAGGGCTGCGGCACTACCCCGCCCTCATCACATCCACCGCCATCCAGCAGTAGGAGTCCTCATGACTACTCACCTGATCACCCTAGTCATCAAGCAGCCGAGCGACGCTCAGGCACGCCAACTCATGTACCAGGGGTTGCTCGACCTGATCTCACGCTACGGCGGTGAGGTGGCGTCCAAGGCCTTAGAGGACGAGTCGACCCTCTGCGAGCTGCTGGAGCAGATGCTGCCTGATGATGAGGTAGAGCAAGCCAGGAAACAGGTGCTCGAACTTCATGCCAAGGGCCGCCGATCGGGCCGCCTGCAGGCGCCGGCAAGCCTGAAGGTGTAACCCATGGCTGGCCAGTACCCGCTGGAAGCGCTCTTGCGGCCTGCCGTGGAGCTCTACACCACCACCGTGTGCTTCACCGCGGCCGCGCTCTGCATCGTCGCGCCGTGGACGTTCGCCCTCACTCCGCTGTTCGGCATCGTGGCCGCGCTGTGCTTCGCCTGGCTGGGTATCGTGCGGCTGAAGCAGGCCGGCGTGGTGCTCCGCTACCGGCGGAACATTCGCCGACTGCCGAAGTACACGATGACCAGCGCCGAGATGCCGGTCAGCAACGAACACCTGTTCATCGGTAAAGGATTTCGCTGGACGCAGAAGCATACGCAGCGCCTGGCAGATACCTACCTGCCCCAGTTCGCCTCCTACGTCGAGCCCTCGCCGCTCTACCAGCGCGCGCGCCGGTTGGAGAAGCAGCTCGAGTTTGCCCCCTTCCCCCTGAAGCTGGTCGCCAAAGCCACTGCCTGGGACGTGGCCTGGAACCCCGCTCGGCCGTTGCCACCCGTGGGCGGTCTGCCTCGGCTCCACGGCATCGAACCGCGAGAGGAGGACGTGGGATTGCAACTGGGCGAGCGCGTCGGCCACACCCTGGTGCTTGGCACCACGCGGGTGGGTAAGACGCGACTCGCGGAACTGTTCATCACCCAGGATATTCGCCGCACCCACTACCGGGGCCGACGCCAGCGAGTGAAGATGGGCCGGCGGACCCAGACGGTTCACCACGGCTATCGGCGCCGGCGCGCAGAGGAGCAGCCGGACTACGAGGTGGTGATAGTCTTCGACCCGAAAGGCGACGCTGATCTGCTGAAGCGTATGTACGTGGAATGCGAACGTGCCGGCCGCCTGGACGAGTTCTACGTGTTCCACCTCGGTCATCCTGACCTGTCGGCACGCTACAACGCCGTCGGCCGGTTCGGTCGGATCTCTGAGGTCGCCACCCGCGTCGCCGGCCAGCTCTCCGGCGAGGGCAACAGCGCGGCGTTCCGCGAGTTCGCCTGGCGGTTCGTCAACATCATCGCCCGCGCGCTGCACGCGCTGGGTATCCGGCCTGACTACCAGCAGATCCTCCGGCACGTCGTGAACATCGATGCGTTGTTCGTCGAATATGCGCAGAAATACATCAGCGAGCACGATCCCAGGGCCTGGGACACCATCATCCAGATCGAGGGCAAGCTCAACGACAAGAACATCCCGTTCAACATGAAAGGACGGCCCCTGCGGGTCGTAGCCATCGACCAGTACCTGACACAGAAACGCATCGCCGACCCGGTCATGGAAGGCCTGAAGAGCGCCGTGCGCTACGACAAGACCTACTTCGACAAGATCGTGGCCTCGCTGCTGCCGCTGCTGGAGAAACTCACTACCGGGCGGATCTCGGAGCTTCTTTCGCCCAACTACGCGGACCTCAACGATCCGCGGCCGATCTTCGACTGGATGCAGGTCATCCGCAAACGCGCCGTGGTCTACGTCGGCCTCGACGCACTATCGGATACCGAGGTCGCCGCCGCGGTGGGCAACTCCATGTTCAGCGACCTGGTCTCGGTAGCGGGTCACATCTACAAGCATGGTGTCGATGACGGCCTGCCCGGCTCGCTCGCTGGCGGCAAGGTCCGCATCAACCTGCATGCCGACGAGTTCAACGAGCTGATTGGCGACGAGTTCATCCCCATGGTCAACAAAGCGGGCGGCGCCGGCGTGCAGGTGACGGCCTATACCCAGACCATGAGCGACATCGAGGCCAAGATCGGCTCCCGCGCGAAGGCCGGTCAGATCATCGGCAACTTCAACAACCTGTTCATGCTGCGGGTGCGCGAGACCGCCACGGCCGAACTCCTTACCAATCAGCTCCCCAAGGTCCAGATCTACACCAGCACGCCGGCGAGCGGCGCCAACGACGCGATCAACAACAAGAAGGCAGCCTTCACTTCCAGCTCGCACGACCAGGTGCAGATGACCAGCGTGCCAATGCTCGAGCCGGCCCACATCGTTGGTCTGCCCAAAGGACAAGCGTTCGCGCTACTCGAGGGCGGCAATCTCTGGAAGATCCGAATGCCGCTGCCAGCGGTCGATCCCGACGAGGTGATGCCGAAAAGCCTGCAGGAGCTGGCTGCCGGTATGCGCAAGGGCCAGGCCGCCAACAGCGAGTGGTGGGAGGCGCCGGGATACTCCGCCCTGCAGGATAGTCTGCCCCAGGACCTGGTCGACGATTTCCGTCACCTCGGCGCCGGTGAGGATGCCGCCTGATGGCTGAAGTCACTCAACGTGCAGAGCAGCAACAAGAGAGCCAGAAGACCCTTCTCGGCACCATCATCAGTACGCCCTTCCAATTTCTCGGCGTGATGTTCGGGTCGCTGATCGGCGCAATCATCGTGGAGTGGGTTTGCCTGTATTTCTTCTGGCCTGACGCGGGCTGGAAGCATGCCCAGGCCATGTTCGAGTACGAACTCAGTTGGCTGTCGCAGGGGCTGCTACACAGCGTCGTCGTGCAGGAGCCAGGTCGAACCGCCACCTGGCTGGCCCAGTTGGCTTATGACTGGTTGTTCGTGAAGACCGGGATGGTCGACTGGATGACCAACATGACTACCATCGCGCAGGCCGGGCCACGGAGCCCGCTGGACGTTCGCTATCTCACCGCCCAGGGTGTCTCCACGCTGCAGAACTACGGCCTGGCCGCGCTGTACACGGTGCTGACATTCGTCGTGCGCCTGGTGATCCTGGTCATGACGATCCCGTTGTTCCTGATGGCCGCGTTCACCGGCCTGGTGGACGGCCTGGTGCGCCGGGACCTGCGCAAGTTCGGCGCCGGCCGGGAGTCCAGCTACCTCTACCACAAGGCGCGCGGCAGCATCATTCCGCTAGCGGTCGTCCCTTGGACGCTCTACCTGGCAATCCCCATCAGCATCAATCCCCTGCTCATCCTGTTGCCCTGCGCCGCGCTGCTCGGCGTAGCGGTATGCATCACAGCATCCACCTTCAAAAAGTACCTGTAGGAGACCCGCCGTGCAGTGGACTCACGAACAGTCACCGATCATCCAGTCGAAGGCATCGAAGATCCTGGTGCGAGCCTTCGCCGGCACTGGCAAGACCACCACCCTGGTGGGCTTTGCCAAGGCGAACCCTACCCTGAGAATCCTCTACCTCTGCTACAACAGCTCGGTGGAAAAGGCCGCGAAGGGCAAATTCCCCCGCAACGTAGTATGCAAGACCGCCCACAGCCTGGCTCATGCGGTGTATGGCATCCAGTACGCCCACAAGAAGACGAAGAACCTGCGTCTGACCGATATCGCCCGCGGACTCGATACCCAAGACTGGGAGTTGGTACGTGACGTGCTGGCCACGCTGAACAACTACATGGCTAGCGCCGACGCAGAGCTCGGCCGACCGCACTTCCCGCGCTTCCGCGACAAGGCGTTCCTCACCAGTGCCCAGGAACGCTTCCTCAAGCAGGGCCTGGACATGGCGCGAGTAGTCTGGAGGCGCATGGTCGATCTCCAGGACACCGGCATGCTGATGCCCCATGACGGCTACCTGAAGCTGTATCAACTGAGCAAGCCCGATTTGAGCCAGCGCTTCGACTGCATGCTCCTGGACGAGGGGCAGGACATCAACCCAGTGATCGCGGACATTGCCCATTGGCAGCGCATCAGAATGGCTATCGTCGGCGATCCCCATCAGCAACTCTACCGGTTCAGGGGCGCAGAAGATGCCCTAAACAGCGACTGGATGGCCGGCGCCGAGGAGCACTACCTGACCCAGAGCTGGCGATTCGGCCCCGCGATCGCACACGTGGCCAACATCATCCTCTCCTACAAGGGCGAGACACGGAAACTTCAAGGACTGGGTCCGCAGACGCTGGTGAAAAAGTCCCTCCCGCCGGACCTTCCTCACCGCACTTTCATTCACCGCACCGTTATCGGCGTCATCGAGAATGCCCTGCAGCTGGTCCGCAATCATCCGGAGCCCAAATTCCACTGGGTAGGCGGTATCGACAGTTACTCGCTGCGCGACCTGGAGGATCTGTACGCATTCAGCCGAGGCCTACGCCAAAACGTCCAGAACAAGAAACTGCTTCGTGACTACCGCGACTACACCCAGTACGTGGAGATCGCCGAGATCAGCCAGGACGGTGAGATGCTTCGCTCGATCAAGATCATATCGACCTACCCTGATCTGCCTGCGCGGATCCTTGAGCTTCGCTCACTGACCCTTGACGATGAGCTGGACGCAACAATCACCCTGACCACCGCACACAAGGCCAAGGGGCTGGAATGGGATTTCGTTTGCCTGTACGACGACTTCAACGCGGACCCGCTGGCCCCCGACACCGACCCAGGCAAGCGCGACGATGAGTTGAACCTGATCTACGTCGCAGTGACCCGCGCGATGAAGATCCTCGCCATCAACAGTCTGGTGCTGTCGATCATGCAGCGGTACGTGGACGACAGAAAACTGAAGGAGCAGATAGCTAGCTGTAAAAAATGACTCAAAAAATGATATTGGTCACAGCGAATGCCTGATATTGACATAAGGCAAAGAGATTTGTAGCCAACTCATTCAGCCTAGGAAGTACTCACACCAAGACTTTAACGTTAGGTCACAGCGGAGCATTGAGATGAAACTTATCCTTGATTTCGACGGACGCCTTCTAAATCCAAGCAACATGCTAGAGGCCCTATCAAAAGCAGGAAAGAATACAAGCATCAGCATAAGCAACGCGCAAGCATTAAATATAGAAACTCTTCTCAAGGCAACAACCACTGCAGAAAACACAAAAAACCTCTCAACAACTTTCAACGGCGCAGAGCTGACTGCTAACAACCTTCAGCAAGTCATAAATTCAGCAGGATCACTAACCAGAGTATCCACAATAGCCGCACAAGCCATTAATATAAACACACTTCTTTCCGCAATATCTACAGCAGGCAACTCAAAGAATTTTAGCGCAGAATTCAATGGAGCCCAACTCAGCAGCGACAACCTACTTAGAGCAGTAAATGCGGCAGGAACAAACACCAGCATAAGCGTCAATACCGCACAAGCGGCAAATATAACCGCCCTTCTTCAAACTATTCATGCAGCAGGTGACACAAAAATATTCAGCGCAGAGTTCAATGGCGCTCAACTTACTTCAAACAACATTCAACAAGCTTTAGACGCCGCAGGAACCCGAACATCCATTAGCGTCAATACCGCACAGGCGGTTAATATAAGCACCCTACTAGCCCTCATCAACTCTGCCAAAGACACGAAAAAGTTTAGCGCCGACTTCAATGGTGCACAACTAACAGCAGACAATCTTCAGCAAGCGATCAGCGCTGCGGCCTCGGGTACCAATATCAGCGTCAACACCGCTCAGGCGGCGAATATATCCACCCTTTTACAGGCCATCAACATCGCGGGCAACACTAAAAAATTCAGCGCCAACTTTAATGGTGCCCAACTCACTTCAAACAACATCCAGCAGGCGCTCCGAGCGGCAGGATCGAACACATCAATCAGCATGAACTCCGCACAATCCGCCAACCAAAGCACCCTACTTGAACTTCTAGACATAGCAAGTTCCAGCAAGCAATTCCAAGCCAATTACAACGGCGGCATGTCTAATCCGAACAACCTACAACAGATAGTTTCTCGTGCAGGCGCCAGTACAACCGTGTTTATTTCCGACGCACAAGGCCTACCAATCGCAAATATCCTTACCCTTATATCATCTGCCGGATGAGACTTATAACCGTGGATGAAAACACACCATCCACGGCTATACCCTAGTCCATACTGCCTTTTATCTGAACTAGTCTTCCATCGACAAACCTAAGCTTCTGGTACCATCCATTCCTTGGTCCGTATACCCAGTTTTCGACAGTAGCAGCCCCCCGCACTATATAGCCACTACCATCCACTGCGGGCCCTTCAATTTTACGGCTATCAGGGTTGCCGCACTTTCTAAGCACATCATCAATCAAGTCGCCCTCACTAACAATTGCCGACCCGCATCGTAATGTAGCGGCAGCCACCCCATAACTGCCCAACATAGCAGCCATGGCTAGCAAAACTCCAATAGAGATGTTTCTAAGCATCAGCCGTCTCCCTTAGAAATATATATGAAATATACACCCAGACGTCCATACGTGTCTCTAAACCCGCCAACCACCAGAAATTCACTGGTGCTAAGCCTAGTATTTTCGGTTGAGGCCCTCCTCCTGCTCTTGAAACCGTGCGGTTCTACTCGAACCGCTCTAGGAGCACGTCATGAAGCAGACCTTCGAATACCACATTGAGAATATCGGGTATCCGGAATTTCTGGTTGATAAAATGC
>NZ_KV812724.1:0-314 GCF_001813485.1 Pseudomonas sp. HMSC067G02 | reverse complement strand
GTGCCCCATCAACCATTAAATCCGTATACCCGAAAAACAGTAGGTAGCTGACGGGCAGAGCGACGCCCCAAGCCCAGCCTTGGGCGTTTTGATTGCCGATCTCGGTTACGCCCCGCATGAGTGGCTGAACGCTCACCAGCTCCCAGCCTTCCTGACCCAGACGCACGACCTCGGCCCAGCGCAGAGGGTTGAGCAAGGCGTGGTCGTCGGGTTCCAAGGTGTCTTCTTTGTGTTTGAACATCGCGACGCCCTTGGTGAGGGTTTTGTAGGGGATGTCGATATTCTGGGTATACGGATTTAATGGTTGATGGGGC
>NZ_KV812723.1:0-276 GCF_001813485.1 Pseudomonas sp. HMSC067G02 | reverse complement strand
CGCACCAGGACCTGCCGTTCGAGCAACTGGTGGAAGCCTTGCAGCCGGAGCGCAATGCCAGCCATAACCCACTGTTCCAGGTGCTGTTCAACCATCAGAGCGAGATACGCTCGGTGACGCCCGAGGTTCAGTTGGAGGACCTGCGTCTGGAAGGCCTGGCCTGGGACGGCCAGACTGCGCAGTTCGACCTGACGCTGGATATTCAGGAAGACGAAAACGGCATCTGGGCCTCCTTCGACTATGCCACCGACCTGTTCGACGCCTCCACCGTGGAAC
>NZ_KV812722.1:0-4346 GCF_001813485.1 Pseudomonas sp. HMSC067G02 | reverse complement strand
GGCCGAATCACCCAGTTCGCCGCCGGCGCCGAGGTCAGGACCTGACTGAGTGTTTCGGGCCGAAACACCTAGGCCGCTGTGAAAACGCACAACGCCCGGCCGAGACCTTCTCATGGCTCATCACCCCGCTCGGATGGCACGCTCGATCCGTGCCTGGGCCGAATAAGGTCCTTGAGCCGGCTGAGGACCTCGCTCCCTGTCCGGGTATCACCCCGCATTTGAACCTGGTGCTGTTCAGGCGTCGTGGGGCTTGGTGGGGCCGGAGCACGACTGGGGCGTTCCGCTGCTGGGATGGCTCGTTCAGCCGGTTCTTCCGGAGCCCAAGAAGCGTTGAACTTGCCCTGAACTGCACGCTGGATGAGCGTCATGAGGTAGCCGAACGGATTGCTGACTGTTCCGCCGGCACAACGGTGCTGCCACTGCTCGATGATGGGTAGCCGAAGATCCTCGGACACCCGTCTGAGCGCGCTTACTGCCTGGATCCGTTGCTCGGCCTCCAGTGCGTGCAGGAGATCCTGCCAGTTCGGATGGGCTTCCTCGCGTGCTCGCGGTTGTACTGGCTTTTTACATACAGAATCTTGTTTGTATGTATACGTACTATATGAGTTCGGCATCCGAACCAAGGGCGTACTCGGCGGATTCTGTCTGGGTTCGGCATCCGAACTCAGCGGTAAAGCGCATTGCTTGCCGCTGATTTCACTGAGTTCGGCATCCGAACTCGGGGTTGAATGAGGTAGATCGGGCAGAGTTCGGATGCCGAACTCTGCCGCTGGATCCGCTTCGAGCTGACTATCGATAGCCCATTGCTGGTGGTTCAAGCGTCCCTCGAGCTTCTCCAGATGGGTTGGGAGGCGGCGACCAACGTCCGGGTCATCCCTGAACTCCCGCCAGGTGATCTGGCCGATTTCGCGTATGGCTCGGTTGCTGTGGCCGGTGGACTGGCTCAGCAACTGCATGTAGTCGGTGTCCAACTCCAAGGCTTCGGCTGGAGAGACAGGCTCGTCGTGAAGGATGTAGACGTTGCCCTGTACTTGTCCGTTGAGGTCGTTGCGCAGGCGTCGGCCGAGACTGAGCCAGCGTGTCAAACGAAGAACCGTGAGTGCCTTGGCGATGGTTTCGCGCGAGGCGATCTTGCCCGGCTGCATACCGAGATAGGGGCGCAGTTGCTCGTATGTCGGGAACGCGGTCAGTCCGTCGTCGTTGATGAGCAAGCGGAAAACTTGCCAGCAGTTCCTCTCCAGCGGAGTAAGACGCTTATCCAGGAGGAGGCGCCGTGGAACGGTTTCATGAGGATTGCCGCTGAAAATGATGCCGGAATATTGTTGAGCCAGCGGTTCGCCGCTTTCGGCAGCAAGCCGCTTCTTATACAAATGGGCCTCGAGATGTCCCGAGGCCGAGTCCAGCAGTGTCGAGATGGGAAAGCGCGACAGCCTCATGGTGCTGTGTCGCCTTCCGACTGAACCAGGTTCAGTAGTTGTTGACGTTCTGTCTCAGCGTTCACCTGCGTTGTTGCGGATGGGGCAGAGTGGGGCAGGTGTGAGCTGACGCTAGCGAGGTAAATAGTGGATTGGGACTTTTGCAGGCCCGCCTGGCTCTGGCTCGATTTGCCAGACGGATAGAGCCCGTCTTTCAACCAGCTCTGGATGAGAGACCAAACAATGGCGAGGCTGATGAATTCTGGACTGTCTTGTTCGATTCCGGCGTTGATTTCCTCAGTTAGGATCATCGCGATGTCCAGCAACTCCATGCTGTCCTCGAGGCGGACCTGATTTTCCTGCATCAGGTGCTCCCAGCGGAACCATATCTGGCGCTCGATCTGTTCATCGAGCTGCCGCCAGCGACCGCGGCGCGGGTGGATCTCCAGCATCAAGCGCTTGGTGGCGGTGTCCTCCGGCGACAGACCGAAAAAGCTCTGGATCATCGTTGTGGTGGCTCCCAGCTTCAGTGCGCGTTCGATCTGCAGGTCTTCCTGCGCGCTGCGCTCGGCTGTGGCCAGGATTTTCTCCATGACGTCGATGTTCACTCTGACGTCTACCCAAGAAACCGGGGTATTGGTCAGGATGCTCATAACGGCAGGCTGTTGGAGCTGAGCCAGAATCTCCGGCCGCAGCCCCATCTCGGCACAACGCCTGAGCTGGCCGTTGCGCAGGTGGTTGAGCACCTGCGTCAGGACCGCTTCATTGATCAACGACTTCGACATGTCGATCTCTCCCCAAATCGTGCGAAATCACTGGTCGGTAGCTGCTTGCTCGAAGGCGGCCGGCGGCAGCTCAAGGTCAACCAGGCGTCGGGCAAGACGAATGATCCGGAACAGTTTCACCAGGGCTTCGTCATTGAGCCTGCCTTCCTGGCTGGATGGCTGATCGCTTGTGGTGGGTTGACCCAGCAGCAACTGAGCGAAGCCAGCTGAGAACTGGAATTCACCCAGTGCATCGCGGCAGGTCTGTTGATCGTGAGTGTTCAGAACGACTTGGACCTGGCCGCTGAGCGCTTGAAGCAGCGTCATGAGGTGCAGCGCTGAATCAGTAATCTCACGGTCTTCATTGGGCTCGCGATACGTGTAACCCACACCGCCCTGGATCCTGACGATTTCGCCAGGGGCGCCGACGTGCAGAGCGATCTCTTCAGCCAGGTCAGCGATGTGCTGTCGCAGGATCTCGGGGGTATCGATCGACCGCTCGATGTACCAGAGGTCGGTGATCGGGTGCAGACCGCCGACTTGCACTGGGATTGCCTGCAGGGCTGTTTCATCGAAGACAGGTAGATATTCACCCTCAAGGCCAGCAAGCCGTTGGCGAGTCTGCTGGATCTTGGTCGATACCGGGCTCACGATATGGCCTGCCAAGACCGCTGCACGCTCCTCGTCGGTCAGTTGCTGTTGTTGGACTGGTGGCGGCGGAGCTGGCAGGGTAGATGTACCCGGGGGGCTCTTGGTCTTGGACGTTTGGAGGCCGGTAGCGGGGCTCTGTATTTGTGCTTGCCCAGTAGACGACGCAGCAGGGTTTTCCTGCCCAACTGGTGGAATTTCAGGTGGCCCGGCAGGTGTGGGCAGGTCGACCAGAGTGCTGCGGCGTTGTTCCTGCTGCCCGTTGGTGATCTCGAGCAGGATCTGGTCATAACGCAGGCCCAGGGGTCGCTTCATCTGGTCGATGAGTTCGTCCTGGAAACGCTCGAAAATGAATTCGTCAGGGCTACTGTCGAAGATTGCCAGCGTGTCCTGGAATAGCATCTCGAAGTCGATACCCTCGCCGGAGTAAAGGCGTTTCCAGCAGCTCAGAGAGGCCTTGCGCAGTGAGAGAATGCGAGAAACACGATCAACCCCCAGGCCCGAGTACAGCATGCTTGGTATGGCTGGAAGCAGGAACTCAACGGTATCCAGCATTTTGCTTATGTGGGACTGAGATACTGGGTAGCCATCCGCTTTTAGCCGACGTGCCAGCTCACGCTGGGAAATGCTTTCACCGCCGCTCTCTTGTTCATAGAGGACTTTCGCCTTTTTAACTCCAATAGCTCGCTCAATGAACTTCAGGTCACCCTTCAGATCGTTCTCAGCCAGGTGACCAGTCAGCGCGATGATTTCGCCGCGCTGCTTGTCCCAGGGCCTGAACAGGCAGTTGAAGCGGAAGTAACGCTCGTCGCCGGTCTCTTTGTAGAGCTCGTTGAGAATTTCCAGGCGAGTGTTTCCGCCGTTGCGAATGCGGTATTTGTCTTCCCCAGGGCGTCGAGTCACTGGTGGCGGCGTATCGAGGCCTCGATGCCGGATCGATTCTTTCAACTCATCGTATTTCGGGTTTCGAGTGGTCCGGGGGTTATCGTGCCAGGGGAGGACCTGGTCGAGTGTCAGCACCATGGGCGTGTCGCTGATTGGGTCCGACAACTGCTCCAGAACCTTGGGCGGCGCGGTAAAACCAGGGGCAAGTAGCCGGTCTTTCAGATCTTGCGGGTTGATCTTGGCCATACTCATGCCTCCGCCACCTGAGGCGTGTTCGCCGCCGCCAGCTCAGCCTGCAGGCGCTGGTTCTTGGCGAAGAGTTCGTCGACCATTCGGTTTGCTCGCGCGAGTTCTTCTTCGAGCGCGTTGCTGCGCTCCAGTCGGTAGACGATCTCGCTGTTGGCCGAACGGTGGTTATCCGCGGCTTTTTGCTTTAGCTGATCGCGCAAGCCCAAGGGCATACGGACAACGAACTTATCTTCGGTTTCTCGGGCCATGGTCATTCTCCAATTTGGGCCTTGCGCCGCTTGAGCTGGTCGCGGAGTTGAGTGGGGAGGCTGCTGATCTGCAGCGTGTCGCGCTCCTCGTCGTACTCGATCCTGGAGCCCAGCAGGTGCGCCTCGAAGCTGATCGA
>NZ_KV812721.1:0-115166 GCF_001813485.1 Pseudomonas sp. HMSC067G02 | reverse complement strand
ACTACCAGCAGACCAAGAACCTGCTGGTGAGCTACGACATCAACCCGCTGGGCTTCTTCTAGTAGGACCCCGGACCGGCCGCGACCGCTCTTTCCCGGAGCGGTCGCGCCGGCTCGTGAAACACGCCGCCGAGGCTGACGGCGGCGCCCCTTCCACCTCCTCGTCAAGCCGATTGCAGAGCGGCTGGCATAGCTATTGCCTGCGTTCACCACGTACAGCACACCACCGGGAAAACCGGGGTCGATAACAACAAGATTGAGGTGAAAAACCCATGTCCCTCGAACAAACCGGCCATGCGCCCGCAACTTCCGGGGTCGACTTCGAAAGCGTCGACGCCGACTACTTCCAACACCGTCAACTGAAGAAAGGCGCCGCCGGCTGGGTCCTGCTGGTCGGGCTCGGCGTCGCCTACGTGATCTCCGGCGACTACGCCGGCTGGAACTTCGGCCTGGCCCAGGGCGGCTGGGGCGGGATGTTCCTCGCCACCCTGCTGATGGCCACCATGTACCTGTGCATGTGCTTCTCGCTCGCCGAGCTGTCTTCGATGATCCCTACCGCCGGCGGTGGCTACGGCTTCGCCCGCAGCGCCTTCGGGCCCTGGGGCGGCTTCCTCACCGGCACCGCGATCCTCATCGAATACGCCATCGCCCCGGCGGCCATCGCCTGCTTCATCGGCGCCTACTGCGAGTCGCTGTTCGGCGTCGGCGGCTGGCTGATCTACCTGGTGTTCTACATCGTGTTCATCGGCATCCACATCCTCGGCGCCGGCGAGGCGCTGAAGCTGATGTTCGTCATCACCGCGGTGGCGGCCATCGCCCTCGGCGTGTTCATTGTCGCGATGGTTCCGCACTTCGACTCGGCCAACCTGTTCAACATCCCGCAGACCGCGGCGACCGGCGCCAGCAGCTTCCTGCCGTTCGGCTATGTCGGGGTCTGGGCGGCGATCCCCTACGCGATCTGGTTCTTCCTCGCCGTCGAAGGCGTGCCGCTGGCCGCCGAGGAAACCAAGAACCCCAAGCGCGACCTGCCGCGCGGACTGATCGGCGCCATGTTGGTGCTTCTCGCCTTCGCCGCACTGATTCTGGTCGTCGGTCCCGGGGCCGCCGGAGCCAAGGAGCTGATGGGCTCGGGCAATCCCCTGGTGGAAGCGCTGGAGTCGGCCTACAAGGGTTCGACCTGGATGAGCCAGTTCGTCAACCTGGTCGGCCTGGCCGGGCTGATCGCCAGCTTCTTCTCGATCATCTATGCCTACTCGCGGCAGATCTTCGCCCTCTCCCGCGCCGGCTACCTGCCGCGCAGCCTCTCGCTGACCAACCGCAAGAAGGCGCCGGTACTGGCCCTGGTGGTGCCGGGGGTGATCGGCTTCGGCCTGTCGCTGACCGGCCAGGGCGACCTGCTGATCCTGGTCGCGGTGTTCGGCGCGACCATCTCCTACGTGCTGATGATGGCCGCGCACATCACCCTGCGCATCCGCCGCCCGGACATGCAGCGCCCCTACCGCACCCCTGGCGGCATCCTCACCTCCGGCGTAGCCCTGGCGCTGGCCTGCGTCGCGGTGGTCGCCGGCTTCCTGGTCGACCCGCGGGTCGTGGTCGGCGCGGTGGCGATCTACGCTGTACTGATCGGCTACTTCGCCCTGTACAGTCGGCATCACCTGGTGTCCGGCACCCCGGAAGAGGAGTTCGCCGCGATCCAGGCGGCGGAACAGGACCTGCGCTGAGAGCGACAACGACAAAGCCCGGCCCGCCGCATGGCGAGGCCGGGCACTGGAGACACACATGGCACGTTTCACCCATAGCGTCGGCGGCGAGACCTACCGCTTCGACAGCCTCAAGGACGTGATGGCCAAGGCCAGCCCCGCGCGCTCCGGCGATTTCCTCGCCGGCGTCGCGGCGAGCAACGACGGCGAGCGGGTCGCCGCGCAGATGGCCCTGGCCGACATCCCGCTCAAACACTTCCTCGACGAGGCGCTGATTCCCTACGAGGACGACGAGGTCACCCGCCTGATCATCGACACCCACCAGCGCGACGCCTTCGCCCCGGTGTCCCATCTCACCGTCGGCGGCTTCCGCGACTGGCTGCTCGGCGACGCCGCCGACGAGGCCAGCCTGCGCGCCCTGGCTCCGGGCCTGACGCCGGAAATGGCAGCGGCGGTATCGAAGATCATGCGTGTCCAGGACCTGGTCCTGGTGGCGCAGAAGATCCGCGTGGTCACCCGCTTCCGCAACACCCTCGGCCTTCGCGGCCGGCTCTCCACCCGCCTGCAACCGAACCACCCGACCGACGACCCGGCCGGAATCGCCGCGAGCATCCTCGACGGCCTGCTGTTCGGCAATGGCGACGCGATGCTCGGGATCAATCCTGCCACCGACAGCATGGCCTCGATCTGCGCCCTGCTGGAGATGCTCGACGCGATCATCCAGCGCTACGAGATTCCCACCCAGGCCTGCGTGCTGACCCACGTCACCAGCTCCATCGAGGCGATCAACCGCGGCGTGCCGCTGGACCTGGTGTTCCAGTCGATCGCCGGCACCGAGGCGGCCAATGCCAGCTTCGGCATCAGCCTGAAGATCCTCCAGGAAGGCTACGAGGCCGGGCTCAGCCAGAAGCGCGGCACCCTCGGTAACAACCTGATGTACTTCGAGACCGGCCAGGGCAGCGCGCTCTCGGCCAACGCCCATCACGGCGTCGACCAGCAGACCTGCGAGACCCGCGCCTATGCGGTGGCTCGTCACTTCAAGCCGTTCCTGGTGAACACCGTGGTCGGCTTCATCGGTCCCGAGTACCTGTACAACGGCAAGCAGATCATCCGCGCCGGCCTGGAAGACCACTTCTGCGGCAAGCTGCTCGGCGTGCCGATGGGTTGCGACATCTGCTACACCAACCATGCCGAGGCCGACCAGGACGACATGGACATGCTCCTGACCCTGCTGGGCGTCGCCGGGATCAACTTCATCATGGGCATTCCCGGCTCCGACGACGTGATGCTCAACTACCAGACCACCTCCTTCCACGACGCCCTCTATGCGCGCCAGACGCTGGGCCTGAAGCCGGCGCCGGAATTCGAGGACTGGTTGCAGCGGATGGGAATCTTCACCCAGGCCGACGGGCGCATCCGCTTCGGCGACGAGCTACCGCCGGCGTTCCGCCAGGCCCTGGCGCAACTGGCCTGAGGAGATGCCGATGAACGACAAGCACCTGCCCGACGCCAGCGCCGAGAACCCCTGGCTGCCGCTGCGCCAGCTGACCCCCGCGCGGATCGCCCTGGGCCGCACCGGCACCAGCCTGCCGACCCGCCCGCAACTGGACTTCCAGTACGCCCACGCCCAGGCGCGCGACGCCGTGCACCTGCCCTTCGACCATGCGGCCATCAGCGACGGCCTGCGCCAGCGCGGCCGCGACAGCCTGCTGCTGCACAGCGCCGCCGCCGACCGCCACGTCTACCTGCAACGCCCGGACCTCGGCCGGCGCCTCGACGAGGCCTCGGTGCAACGCCTGCGCGAACACGCCGCCGGCTACGACGGGCAGATCGACCTGGCCATCGTGGTCGCCGACGGCCTCTCCGCGCTGGCCGTGCAGCGTCACACCCTGCCCTTCCTCGAACGCCTGGAGGAACAGGCGCTGGCCGAAGGCTGGTCGCTGTCGCCGGTGGTCCTGGTGGAACAGGGACGGGTGGCGGTGGCCGACGAGATCGGTGAATTGCTGCGGGCGAAGATGAGCGTGATCCTGATCGGCGAGCGTCCCGGCCTCAGCTCGCCGGACAGCCTCGGCCTGTACTTCACCTGGGCCCCGCGGGTCGGCCTCACCGACGCCTATCGCAACTGCATCTCCAACGTCCGCCTGGAAGGCCTCAGCTACGGCATGGCCGCGCACCGCCTGCTCTACCTGATGCGCGAGGCCTGCCGGCGGCAGCTTTCCGGGGTCAACCTGAAGGACGAGGCGGAGGTCCAGGCGCTGGAAGGCGAGGCTCCGCGCACCGGCAACTTCCTCCTGGCGAGGGACTGAGCCTCCCGGCCGAAGGATGGGCCGGCGCGCGACGCCCCTCCTTCGACCGATTCAAACGTTCGCTTGGATTGCGCTTTCCAGGGAGATTGGGCAGCATCGAAGCGTTGCTGGCATGCAGCCTGCATCGTCCCGGCAGCCCCTTCCCGCAATGCGAGGCCCGTCATGCGAATCGTGCAAGCCACCCTCGAACACCTCGACCTGCTGGCGCCGCTGTTCGTCAAGTACCGCGAATTCTACGGCATGCTCTCCTACCCCGAGTCCTCGCGGAAATTCCTCGAGAAACGCCTGCGCCGCAAGGAGTCGGTGATCTACCTGGCGCTGGCCGACGAAGAAGACCGGCTGCTCGGTTTCTGCCAGCTCTATCCGAGCTTCTCCTCGCTGTCGCTCAAGCGCGTCTGGATCCTCAACGACATCTACGTCGCCGAGGAGGCGCGCCGGCAACTGGTCGCCGACCACCTGCTGCAACACGCCAAGCAGATGGCCCGGGAAACCCATGCGGTGCGCATGCGTGTCTCCACCAGCGTCGACAACGAGGTAGCGCAGAAAGTCTACGAGTCGATCGGCTTCCGCGAAGACCAGGAGTTCAAGAACTACACCCTGCCAATCAGCGACGAACTAAGCTGAAGACAAAGGCACGGCACTTCCCAACCGATCGCTCAGAGCAGAGGCATCCATGGGTTCGCGCACCTGGCACTGGTCCGGCGTCCTGCTCGGCCTGCTCCTCGCCACGGCCGGCGCGCAGGCCGACACCCTGCGCGTGGCGACCCTCGACTGGGCGCCCTACGTCGGCCCCGACCTGCCGGGCAAGGGCCTCGCCAGCCGCATCCTCGACGAAGCCCTGGCCCTCGACGGGCACCGCGCCGAACTGGTGTTCCTGCCCTGGCAACGTGCCCTGAAGGAAGCCGCCGAAGGGCGCTTCGACGCCCTCATGCCGGCCTACTTGTCGCCCGAGCGGCGCGAACTGTTCCACGCCACCATCCCCCTGCTCGACTCGCAACTGGGCTTCTTCCGCCAGCGCGAGCGCCTGCTGCCGGTCAATCCCGCGCATCTGGAAAGCCTGCGTCCGTACCGCATCGGCGTGGTCCGCGGCTACGTCAACCGGGAGGATTTCGACGCCGACCGCAGCCTGACCAAGGACGCGGTGACCAACGACTGGCAGAACCTCGAGAAGCTCCTGCGCGGGCGTATCGACCTGGCCGTGGTCGATCGCTACACCGGCTACCACCTGCTGGCGCGCAACGTGCCGGCGCTGAAGGATCGCCTGGTGTTCATCGAACCGCCGCTGGAGGTCAAGCCGCTCTATGTACTGGTGCCGAAAAGACACGCCCGCGGCGCCGCCCTTGCCGCCAGCCTCGACCGCAACCTGCGCCTGATGCGTCGCAGCGGCCGGCTGGAACAACTGATCGCCGAAGCGCACCTCGAACGCAGCGGGCAGACCCGCACGCTGGCCGTCGATCCGTTAACCGGCCAGGCCGACCAGCAGCGCAGCCCCGGCCAGGAGCAGGACCAGGGCCAGCACGCCCCGTTGCAACCGGCGTGGCGCAAAGACCCGCTGGGGATGCGCTAGCGGCTTCTGCAAGGCCAGCCAGAATTCCGACAACGCTTCGAAGCGCGCCTCCGGACGCGGCGCCAGGGCCCGCGCCAATACCCCGTCCCAGCCGACCGGCAGGTCCGCCTGACGCTCGCCCAGCGGCTCGTAGCGGCATCCGCCGTCGCTCTCCGGGCAGGCGATCGACGGCCAGCGACCACAGAGCAGCCAATAGAACAACGCCGCCAGGGCGAACTGGTCGGCCCGGCCATCAAGCGCCTCGCCGCGACGCAACTCCGGCGCCAGCGGCACGCTGTCCGCAGGCAGAGCCTGGCGCGCCACGCCCGGCAGGATCGCCGCTGCCTCGGGGAGGAACAGCAGGCGCCCGCCCTCGTCCAGCAGGATCTGCCGCGGCGCCAGCCACAAGCCCTGTACGCCGCGCCGCTGCAAGGCGCGAACCGCATCGATAAGTTGCTCCAGGAGGACCAGCGCGCATTGCGGTTCCAGCGGCAGGTGCGCTGGCGCCCAATCCAGCAGGCTGCGCATCGGCCAGCGCGGCGGAGCGAACAACTGGAAGGCATGACGACGCAACCGGGGCGACGACAATACTCGCGGCAGGCTCTCCGCACGGCAGCGCCGCAGTGCCCATTCGCGCTGCCAGAACGCTTCGTCGGCATCGGCCGCCGCGAGCAGCAGCAACGCCTCGCGTCCTTGCTCGTCGCAGGCGCGGAACAGCCGCCCGGGCGGGCCGAACGCGCAAGCCGCCTGCAAGGTCCAGCCATCCACGCAGTCGCCGGGGCACGCCGCGCCCAGCGCTGGCCAGCCGGTATGCCGTGGCGCCGCTGGGGCGCGCTCGAGCGCCCCCGGCAAGACCAGCGCCACCGCCCCCGGCGCATGCAGCAACGGCTGCAGCACGCCCTCCAGGCGCCCCGTGGTCAGCCCGGCACAACGTTCTCCGAGGGCGCGCAGGTCGGCCACTTCGAGCAACGGCTGGGGCGCCAGCACCAAGGGCTCGCCGGCCACCTGGGTCAGGTTGTGCTGGACCAGCGCCAGCTCCGCGCTGCTACCCAGCGGCTGGCCGCTCCCTCCCAGGCGCTGCAGGCTGCCCTGGCGATAACGCAGCAGGCCGACGGCGCCGCACTGGAGAAAGTGCACGCCCCCGGCATGGACCAGCAGCAACCCCGCCGCCAGCTCGAGCACGCCCGGCTCGCCTTCGCGGCGCCGGCGATACAGCTGCATGTTCAGCGAAGCCAGGACCTGCCGCGCCGCCTGCGCTTCCGGCCAACCCTCGGGGGTACAGGCGTAGTCGGCGAACAGTGCGTCGAGATGGCCTTCGATGGCCTGCACCACGTTGGCGCAACCGCGTCCCCAGAGCAGCGCCAGGAGAAACGCCGGAGCCCGTCCGGGGCGAGGCGCGAGCCATTCGGCGCGAACCCGCGCGGCCTGCCCCGGCAAGTCGCGCCCGGCGCCCAGGGCGAGACTGAGCGGTGGCTGGGCAAAAGGCTGGAGTGTCATCGCACGCCCTTCCCTGCTAGAAATTTCTCCTGTTCTTGCAGACTTTATGCCGACCAATTTCGGAAAAATTACCGAAACATCCTGCAATCAGTGGTTTTGCCGGGATCGCGACAAACAGCCCCCCACCCATCCGGACGCCCCCCTATAATGGCGGCCCTCTGCCGCTCAACGCGTTGTCTCCGCAGGTTGCTCAATGGACTTCAACCCAATCGATCTGATTCTCCACCTGGATACCTACCTGGCCATGCTGGTCAGCAACTATGGCGTCTGGATCTACGCCATCCTGTTCCTGGTGATCTTCTGTGAAACCGGCCTGGTGGTGACTCCGTTCCTCCCCGGCGACTCGCTGCTGTTCATCGCCGGCGCCATCTGCGCCACCGGCGGCATGGACCCATGGCTGCTCGGCGGGCTGCTGATGGTCGCGGCGATCACCGGCGACAGCACCAACTACGTGATCGGCCGGACCCTCGGCAAGCGGCTGTTCAGCAACCCGGACTCGAAGGTATTCCGCCGCGACTACCTCGACCGCACCCATGAGTTCTACGAACGCCACGGCGGCAAGACCGTGACCCTGGCGCGCTTCCTGCCCATCGTGCGGACCTTCGCGCCCTTCGTCGCCGGCATGGCGAAGATGCACTATCCGCGCTTCGTCATGTTCAGCGTGGTCGGCACCGTGGCCTGGGTCGGCGGCCTGGTGACCCTGGGCTACTTCTTCGGCAACGTGCCGTTCATCAAGAAGAACCTGTCGCTGCTGGTGATCGGCATCATCCTGCTGTCGCTGCTGCCGATGATCCTCGGCTTCATTCGCCATCGCCTGCAGGCGAGCGCCGCCAAACAGGCCAAGGCCCAGAGCGACTGAGCATGTGGTCGTTCCGCGCCTGGCGGCGCCGGCGCCTGCTGGCGCGCCACCCGGTGGCCGAAGAGCTCTGGCAGCGGGTACGCCGGCACCTGCCGATCCTCGACGGCCTGGACGCCGACGAGGACCGCCGCCTGCGCGAGCGGGCCGTGCTGTTTCTCGCCGACAAGCACCTGACCGCACTCGCCGGCGTCGATCTCGACGACTTCGGCCGCCTGCTGCTGGCGGCGCAGGCGCAACTGCCGCTGTTGCACCTGCCGGAGCTGAACTGGTACCAGGGCTTCCACGAGCTGGTGCTGTATCCCGACGATTTCGTCAGCCCGCAGAAACACCGCGACGCCAGCGGCGTAGTCCATGAGTTCGACGACGAACGCAGCGGCGAGACCTCCCTGCAAGGGCCGGTGGTCCTGGCCTGGCCCGGCGTCGTCGGCGGGGGTGGCTGGGATGCCTACAACCTGGTGATCCACGAACTGGCGCACAAGCTGGACATGCTCAACGGCGACGCCAACGGCCTGCCGCCGCTGCACGCCGGCATGCGCATCGGCGACTGGGCGAGCGCCATGCAGGCCGCCTACGACGAGATGAACGCCCTGCTCGACCGCGATCCCGACGCGCAGACCGCCATCGATCCCTATGCGGCGGAAGATCCGGCGGAGTTCTTCGCCGTTACCAGCGAGTATTTCTTCACCGCTCCGGATCTCCTCCACGAGGCCTATCCGGCGGTATACCGGCAGCTCCAGTTGTTCTACCGCCAGGACCCACTGCAACGCCTGCGCCGCCTGCAGGCCGAGCATCCGGACTACCGCGAGGCGGCGGGCGACACGACTAACGGCTGAATGCCGGTACATGGCATCGACAACCGAATATGCCTATAATCGCGGCCTCTTTTTTGGCCAGAAACCTCTGGAGTCACCCATGAGCTACAGCAAGATCCCGGCCGGCAAGGACCTGCCGAACGACATCTACGTCGCTATCGAGATTCCGGCCAACCATGCGCCGATCAAGTACGAGATCGACAAGGACACCGACTGCCTGTTCGTCGACCGTTTCATGGCCACCCCGATGTTCTACCCGGCCAACTACGGCTTCATCCCGAACACCCTGGCCGACGACGGCGACCCGCTGGACGTGCTGGTGGTGACCCCCTATCCGGTCGCTCCCGGTTCGGTGATCCGCGCGCGCCCGGTTGGCGTCCTGCACATGACCGACGAGGCAGGCGGCGACGCCAAGCTGATCGCCGTGCCGCACGACAAGCTGAGCGTCCTGTACAAGGACGTGAAGGAATACACCGACCTGCCGGCCCTGCTGCTGGAGCAGATCAAGCACTTCTTCGAGAACTACAAGGATCTCGAGAAAGGCAAGTGGGTCAAGGTCGAAGGCTGGGGCAACGCCGACGCCGCCCGCGCCGAGATCACCAAGGCCGTGGCCGCGTTCCAGAAGTAAGCGCGCCTCGCCGAAAAGAAGCCCCGCAGCCGCGGGGCTTTTTCATTCTCCCTCGCCGACCGCCAAGGTCGGTCTCGCCACCCCGCGCCGCTCAGTCGACCGTCGCCACGCTCTCCAACCGATATCCGTAGCCGTAGATGGTCAGCAACTGCCAACCACGCTCGGCGGTCAGGCCAAGCTTGTTGCGCAGGCGATAGATGTGGGTATCCAGCGGCCGCGAGGACAACACTTCCTCGTGGGGCCAGAAGCGCTCGTAGAGATATTCCCGCGACAACGGCCGTCCCAGGTTGGCGAACAGGCAGCGGGCCAGGCGGTATTCGCGTTCGGTCAGGCTGATCGGCGCGCCGGCCCGGGTCACGGTCAGCTCGGCATCGTCGAAACTGAGGTCGTTGAAAGTCTGCACCTCATGCTGCGCGGGACGCGTTCCCCCGTGGCGACGCAGCACGGCGGCTACCCGCGCCTTCAGTTCGTTGGGTCGGAACGGCTTGCTGACATAGTCGTCGGCGCCGCTGTTCAACGCCTGCACGATGTCCTGTTCGGCGTCACGGCTGGTCAGCATGATCGCCGGCGGCGGCGCATCCAGGTGCTCACGGCTCCAGCGCAGCAATTGCAGGCCGCTGAGGTCCGGCAACTGCCAGTCGAGGATCAGCAGGTCGAAGGTTTCCCGCTTGAGCTGCTTGAGCAGGTCCTCGCCACGGGCGAAACGGTGCACCGTCCAGGCCTGTTCGCCCTGCGCGGGTATCTGCTGCAAGGTCTGCTCGACCCGGTCCAGTTCGGCCGACTCGTCGTCCAGTATCGCGACACGCATAAAAGCTGGTCCTGTTCAATCGGGCTAACGCCCCTTTTTCGCTCCAGGAACGGCGAATTACGTACAAATCTGAAGAATTGTGACGAATCTCTCTGGTCGCGACCAGCCCTTGATAGCCTGATTCCAAATAGCCATTAAGCGGGACGAAGAGCCCGCGAGCCAGCGCCAGCCTGACCTATCAAGGAGTCGTAGCCATGGGTTTCCGGCCAGTTAGCCAACGTTTGCGTGACATCAACCTGCAGGCCCTCGGCAAGTTTTCCTGCCTTGCCCTGGTCCTCGGCCTGGAATCGGTGAGCCATCCGGCCGGTCCGGTCCAGGCCCCATCGTTCAGCCAGGGCACCGCCAGCCCGTCCTTCGCCACTCCGCTCGGCCTCGACGGCCCGGCCCGCGCCAGGGCCGAGATGTGGAACGTCGGCCTGTCCGGCGCCGTCAGCGTGCGTGACGAGTTGCGCTGGGTGTTTTGAACGCGACGAATCTGAAATAGCGCGGAAGAATCTGAAGAAATATGGCAAATCTCACAGCAGACAAATCGCGCTTGGTAGATTTCCAACCGCTGAGTAGGCCAAGGAGCAAATGGATTGCTCCGACACAGGGATGTGTAAACCCGCTCCGGCGGGCCGTGGGACGAGACCACTCGAACCACAGTCAGGGGTCGGTGACGGACGATCGCCCCAGGCAACCGAGCCAATCCCCCCAGGGCTGGCTTCGACACACGGATGTGTCATCTCCCCTTCCTTGTTCGAATCATCCCCTCCCGCTATCCGGACGCCTCGATCCGCGTCCCACCCTGGATCTGAAAAGGACCTCATCATGAAGCAATACGGAGCAGAGTTCTTCGGCACCTTCTGGCTGGTATTGGGCGGCTGCGGCAGCGCAGTGCTCGCTGCCGGCGTACCGGAACTGGGAATCGGCTACCTCGGCGTGGCCCTGGCGTTCGGCCTCAGCGTGCTGACCATGGCCTATGCCATCGGCCCGATCTCCGGCGCCCACCTGAACCCCGCGGTATCGGTAGGCCTGTGGGTCGGCGGGCGCTTCCCGGCCAGCCAACTGCTGCCCTATGTCGTCGCCCAGGTCCTCGGTGGCCTCGCCGCCGGCGGCGTGCTGTACCTGATCGCCAGCGGCAAGGCCGGCTTCGACCTAGCCGCCGGCTTCGCCTCCAATGGCTACGGCGAACACTCGCCGGGCGGCTACTCGTTGCAAGCCGCGCTGGTCAGCGAAGTGGTACTTACCGGCATGTTCCTGCTGATCATCCTCGGCGCCACCTCCAAGCGCGCGCCGCAGGGCTTCGCGCCGATCGCCATCGGCCTGACCCTGACCCTGATCCACCTGATCAGCATCCCGGTCACCAACACCTCGGTGAACCCGGCGCGCAGCACCGCGGTCGCCCTGTACGTCGGCGACTGGGCGGTTTCCCAGCTGTGGCTGTTCTGGGTCGCGCCGATTCTCGGTGCGGTACTCGGCGCCCTGGCCTATCGCCTGATCGGCGACAAGAACGACTGAACCGAAGCGCCTGGCCCAACCGCCAGGCGCTGCGGCCGAGGAAACGACAAGGGAGCCTGCGGGCTCCCGATGTCGTTGCAAGGATTGCGAAACCGGCGCCCGATCAGGCAGATTGCAGCCTGACCGGACCGCCAGCGATACCTGACCCGCCGCCCAGTGAAGCCTATGACAGCCCTCGCCCTTACTTCCCGATCCCTCTTCCCGGCTTGCGCCGCCCTGGCGCTGGGCGGACTGTTGACGCTGCTCGCCGGCTCCGTCGCGGCCGCGCCGGCCAAGACGAAACGGCCGCCGTTCATCGAGCAGGGCGAAACGTGCCTGCCCCAGCCGCTCCCCGCCAGCGTGCTCTATCTCGCCGGCGACGCCTGGAAGCTCGACGCCAAGGGCAACCAGACGCCCCTGGAAGAAGGCATGGACATCGACGAACTGGAAGGCGTCAAGACCTCTCCGACCGCCTTCGTCAGCCTGCTGCTCGGCGACGGCAGCCGCATCGTCCTGCCCTCCAGCTCGGAAGTCACCCTGCACCTCGACGAGGACACCGGCATTCCGCAGATCGCCCTGCGCGCGGGGCAGGTCGAGTCCTATGTCCTGAAGAGAAAGAGCGATCACGACCGCTTCCAGGTGCTGACCCCGGTGGGCGTACTGGGCGTGCGCGGTACCCACTTCCGCGCCCGCACCGAAGACGGCCAGGCGCTGACCGAAGTGCTCGACGGGCGCGTCGCGGTGAACCGCGAGCTGACCAGCGACGACCTGCCGCTCAACGGCAGGCGCCCGGCCCGCAAGGCGGCGCAGGCCGAGCCGGACGAGGACGTGCTGGTCGACGCCCGCCGCGGCCTGAAGGTCAAGCCGCAGGGCAAGCTGACGCCGGTGGACCTGCTACCCGCCCCGCAATTGCGCGGCCAGGGCGGCGAGCACGGCGAGTCGCCGGTTTGGAAGCTCTATCTTGCCCCGCTGCACGGCGCCAAGCGCTACCGTGCGCAGGTAGCCAGCGATCCGGACTTCCTGCGCATCCAGCAGGAGCGTTTCTCGAGCACCCCGGAAGTCAGTTTCAGCGGACTCAAGGCGGCCTTCTACCACGTCCGTCTCTCGGCCTTCGACAACGACGGCCTGGAGGGCGAGACCAGCGTCTACGACATTCTCTACTACCCGCGAGGCGGCAGTGCCCGATAGGGCGCCGGGGCCTCGCCGATGAAGGCGCTCGACCGCCAGGACGAGCCCAGCCAGGCGCAGCGGCTGTTCCGCGGCCTGGTGCGCGAATGGCTGCTGGTCAGCCTGCTGCTCCTTCCGCTCACCGCCCTGCTTTCGCTGAGCAGCGGCCTGCCGCTGAACAACCTGCTCTACGACCGCCTGCGCAACCTCACCCCGCTGGCCGTCGATCCGCGCATCCTCGTCGTCGCCATCGACGACCGTAGCCTGGAAAGCCTCGGTCGCTGGCCCTGGCCGCGCAGCATCCACGCCGAGCTGCTGGATCGCCTGGCCGCCGCCGGCGCACGCAGCGTACTGCTCGACGTGATCTTCAGCGAACCCTCCTCCAATCCGGACAGCGACCGCCAGTTGGCAAGATCGCTGTGCCGGGCCGGCAACGTCCTCCTGCCACTGCTGCGCGAAAGCGTGCCGCGCTACGGCGAACCGCCACGGGAGATACCGCCGACCGCGCCGCTGGCCGGCTGCGCCGCCGGCATCGGGCATATCAACGTCGAAGCGGACAGCGACGGCACGGTGCGCAGCGTCTACCTGCGCGAAGGACCGCTCGGCCAGCCGCGCCCGCTGCTCGCCTGGCAAGCATTCGCCGATGCCGGCGCCATGCCCATGCCCGGCCTCGACGACATGCGCAACCTGCCCGGCTGGCAGCGTGACCACGCCATCCGCATTCCCTTCATCGGTGCCGACGCGGGCTTCCCCAGCGTGCCCTACGTCAGCGTGTTGCGCGGCGAGGTGCCAGACAGCCTGCTGCGCGACCGCCTGGTCCTGGTCGGCGCCACCGCGCCGGGCCTCGGCGACCGCTATGTCACCCCGCGGTCGGCCAGCCTCGGCACCACGCCGGGGGTGGAGATCCAGGCCAACATCCTCAACGGGCTGTTGCAGCAGCGCACCGCCGTCGACCTGCAACCCTGGCTCGCCGCCCTGCTCTCCGCCGCCAGCGTAGCGCTGCTGCTCGGCCTGATGCTGTTCCGCTCGCGCCACGCCTTGCTCCTCACCCTGGCCTGCGCGGTCCTGGCCCTGGGTCTTTCCTGGGCGCTGCTGCTCAACGGCTGGTGGTGGTCGCCGCTGGCCAGCCTGGTCGGCCTGCTGCTGGCCTACCTGATCTGGAGCTGGCGCCGGCTGAACGCGGTGCTCGCCTACTTTGGCTGGGAACTGGCGCGTCTCGACCGCGAGCCCAAGGTGCTGCCCGAGCGGGCCAGCCCCCCGCGCGCCGGCAACGATCCATTGCAGAACCGCATCGCCGCCCTGGAGCAGGCGGTCAGCCGCACCCGCGACAGCCGGCGGTTCATGGCCGACGGCCTGGAAGGCCTGCCGGTGGCGACCCTGATCTGCGACCCGCAGGGGCAGATCCTGCTGGCCAACCGCAAGGCACGCGACCTGTTCGGCGGCGAGCTGCGCGGCGACGAACTGCGCCAGTGCCTGGCCGAACTCGGCCATCCGAGCCTCGCCGGCGGCGCCCGCCCAACGCTGGAAACCCTGGAAGCCATCGAGTTCCGCGACCATCGGGAACGCGACCTGCGCCTCGACCTGGCGCGCCTGCTGCCGGTCGAAAGCGAAACCGCCATCGGCTGGCTGGTGAGCCTGATCGACCTGAGCGCCGAACGCGATGCCGAGCGCCAGCGCGCCACCCTCCTGCGCTTCCTCTCCCACGACCTGCGCGCGCCGCACTCGGCGATCCTCGCCCTGCTCGACGTTCGCCCCGCCGAGGACGAAGCCGGCCAGCAGGTCTACCGACAGATAGAGCAGCAGGTCCGTCGCGCCCTGGGCCTGACCGACGCCTTCGTGCAACTGGCCAAGGCCGAATCCGACGCCTACCGCTTCGAAGCGTGCATGTTCACCATGTTGGCGATGGACGCCGCCGACCAGCTCTGGCCCCTCGCGCAGCAGAAGGACATCGACCTGCGGCGCGACTGGGACGACGAGCAGGAACCGATGGTCTGGGCCGACCCCGGCCTGCTCACGCGCGCGCTGTTCAACCTGCTGGAGAATGCGGTCAAGTACAGCCCGGCGGGGACCGTCGTCAGCCTGAGCATCCGCCTCGAAGGCGACTGGCTGAGCTGCCGGATCGTCGACCAGGGCAAAGGTATCGCGGTCGCCGAACTACCGCGCCTGTTCAGCCAGTACCAGCGCTTCGCTTCCGCCGAGGGCAGCGCCGGCCTGGGCCTGGGGCTGGCCATGGTCAAGACGGTGATCGACCGGCACGGCGGCAGGATCGGCTGCCAGAGCCAGGTTGGCCAGGGCACCACTTTCGAGATTCGCCTTCCGCTGCTGAAAGGCGAGGAATAACCACTACTGGCGGAAGTCGGGTCTTCCTCCAACTTGCATTGGTCTCGAAGTCCGGAAGATCCAGGCGGCCGGGCTATTCCGCTTCCCGTCTATCGAAACGGCAACTGCCTTCCCTCGTGAAACTCCGCAGGGGGAATCGACGCGTCCCCAACCTAGGTGCCAGCCGCGTTCCCGCAGCGGAACCAAGGCGCTGCGCCAGCTACAGGGCTGCCCTGGAAGTCTCGATAACTTCCATCTTTTAACGAGAGTTCGTAGGAAGTTTCCCAACAATATAAGTAACTAATCTCAAAAAGATCCCACTGGAAAAACCAGCCAATAACTCCCGGTAATCTACCGCGCTCATGCGATCCCCTACGCATAACAGCAAACGGCTCAACTTCCAGTGAAACCATGATCGACATAGACAGACTGAGCAAACGCTTTTCCGGCCGGACGGTGGTAAACGACTTGAGCTTCCGCATCGACCGGGGAGAGATCGTCGGTCTCCTCGGCCCAAACGGAGCGGGCAAGTCGACCACCCTGAAGATGCTTTCCGGCTTCCTCGCGCCGAGCGCCGGCAGCGTACGCATCTTCGGCTTCGACATGCAGGACAAGGCGCGCCAGGCGCAGAAGCTGATCGGCTACCTGCCGGAGAACGCTCCCAGCTACGGAGAAATGACGGTCGAGGGCTTTCTCGCCTTCGTCGCGTCCATCCGCGACTACAGCGGACGGGAAAAACGTCGGCGCATCGACAGCGCCATGGACTGCATGGAGCTGCGGGATGAGCGCAGGAGCATCATCGAAACCCTGTCCAAGGGCTTCAAGCGTCGCGTCGCGCTGGCCCAGGCGATCCTCCACGATCCCGAGCTGCTCCTGCTCGACGAGCCCACCGACGGCCTCGACCCGAACCAGAAGCACCAGGTCCGGCAACTGGTGAAGAACCTCTCGGAAAGCAAGATCGTGGTGATTTCCACGCACATCCTCGAGGAAGTCTCGTTCATGTGCAGCCGCGCCCTGGTGATCAACGGCGGCCGCCTGCTGGCCGACAACACCCCGGGCGAACTCAGGACCCGCAGCCGCTACCACCATGCCGTCAGCCTCAGCATCGAAGCACCGGTAGACCCGCTGGCCATCGCCATGCTCCCCGGCGTCGCCGGTATCGAAGGACGCCCCGACCGGGCCGGCACCCTGACCATCCTGGCCCGCCCCGGCGCGCAGATCCTTCCCGCGCTCAACCGCCTGATCCACGGCAACGGCTGGCGGGTATCCGGGTTGCGTACCGAACACGGCCAACTGGAAGAAGTGTTCCGCCAACTGACCCGAGAAACCCCCGCATGACCGCCATCGGCACCATTTTCAGACGCGAGCTGGGCAGCTATTTCGCCACGCCGCTCGCCTATGTGTTCACCCTGATCTTCCTCGTCCTCTCCGGCGTGGCCACCTTCTACCTGGGCGACTTCTTCGAGCGCGGCCAGGCCGACCTGGCGCCGTTCTTTTCCAGCCTGCCCTGGCTCTACCTCCTGCTGATCCCCGCGCTGGCCATGCGCCTGTGGGCCGAGGAGCGCAAGTCCGGCTCCATCGAGATGCTGATGACCCTGCCCGTCTCCCGCGCCACCCTGGTCACCGGCAAGTTCCTGGCGGCCTGGTTCTGCGCCGGGCTGGCGTTGCTGCTGACCTTCCCGATGCCGCTGACGGTGAACTACCTCGGCTCGCCCGACAACGGCGCGATCATCGCCGGCTACCTGGCCGGCTGGCTGCTGTCCGGCGGCTACCTGGCCATCGGATCCTGCATGTCGGCGCTGGCGAAGAATCAGATCATCGCCTTTGCCCTGACCGTTCTCGTCTGCCTGCTGTTCGTCGGCGCCGGCACTCCCCACGTGCAACAGGCGCTCTCCGGCTGGCTTCCGCAATGGTTGCTGGACGGCATTGCCTCGCTGAGCGTGCTGGTCCGTTTCGAGGCGCTCGGCCGGGGCGTGCTCGACGTCCGCGACCTGGCCTACTTCTTCAGCCTGATCGTCGCCTGGCTGGTCGCCACCACCATCATCATCGACCTGAAAAAGGCGGCGTAGGAAACACCCATGAAACGAACCCTGTACTCGGGCGTCGGCCTGCTGCTGGTCGGCCTGCTGTTCCTCGCTTTCAACCTGCTGTCCAGCCTGCTGCTGCGCGACCAGCAGTTCGACCTCACCCAGCAGAAGCTCTACACCTTCAGCGCCGGCACCCAGGAAGTCCTCGACAGCCTCGACGAACCGCTCAACCTCTACCTGTTCTTTTCGAAAAGCCGCGCCAGTGACCTGCCCACCCTGCGCAACTACGCCCGCCGCATCGAGGAGGTGCTGGACCTCTATGCGCGGCGGAGCCACGGCAATGTCCGACTGTTCGTGATCGACCCCCTGCCATTCTCCGACGACGAGGACCGTGCCGCGCGCTTCGGCCTGCAAGCGCTGCCCATCGGCACGAATGGCGAAGCCATCTACTTTGGCCTGGCGGCCACCGATGCAACCGACGGCCTCCAGGTGATCCCGTTCTTCTCGCCGGAAGAAGAGCCGCTTCTGGAATACGATCTCAGCCGCCTGGTCCAGGCGCTCGCGCAACGGGAGCGCACGGTAGTCGGCCTGATGAGTTCGCTGCCGATGACCGGGCAGGCGCCCACCGACGGGCAGTCGGGCAGCAGGCCGTGGGCGATGATGGACAAGCTCTACCAACAGTTCGACATCCGCACCCTGGGGCTCGCTTCGACGGAAATCCCCGCCGAAGTCTCGGTGTTGATGCTGGTGCACCCCAAGCAATTGTCCGAACAGACCCAATACGCCATCGACCAGTTCGTCCTGCGCGGCGGCAAGCTGCTGGCCTTCGTCGACCCTCTGAGTCTCGCCGATGCAGACGGCGGGAAAAGCTCCGACCTGGCCCCGTTGCTGCGCTCCTGGGGCGTCCAGTTGCGGCCGGATACCCTGCTGGCGGATGCCTCGTTCGCCATGATCAAGCCCAACGCCGAACGTCGCCCGGAGCGCAATCCGACCTGGCTACACCTCCCCGGCGACACGTTCCCCCACGACAACGTGCTGACCACCGGCCTGGAAAGCCTCAACCTCGCCAGCGTCGGCCTGCTCGAACCTCTCGGCGGAGCCTCGACGCGCTTCATTCCGTTGCTGCACAGCTCGGCGCACAGCATGCCGCTGTCGCTGGAACGCTTCCGCCAATCCTCGACGGAGCAGCTCAACGCCACCCTGGTCCCGACCGGGGAACGCTACGTGCTGGCCGCCAAGGTCGAGGGGCCGGCGACGAGTGCCTTCCCTGCGGACCGCGGGAAGCAAGGCGAAGGCCTGAGCGACAGCGCGAACATCCATGTGCTGTTGGTCGCCGATACGGACCTGCTGAGCAATCCGCTCTGGCTCCAGGAACAGCCCGGCCACAACGAGCCGCAGGTATGGGCGGACAACGACCTGTTCGTCGGCAATGCCCTCGACTACCTCTCCGGTTCGGACGCGCTGATCGACCTACGCTCGCGAGGCCATACGAAGCGCCCGTTCACCCGCGTGGAAGCGCTCCGCCGCGAGGCCGGGATGCGCGCCCAGGAACAGCTCAACGCGCTGCAGCAGAGCCTCAACGATACCGACAAGAACCTGCGGGCCCTACAGCAATCGATGGACGACGGCGGCCAGGAGGTGACTCCGGAAATGGAAGCGACGCTGCGCCGCTTCATCGATGACAAATTGCGCATCCGCCAGCAACTGCGTCAATTGCAGTTCCAACTGAATGCCGATGTCGAGCGCCTGGCGGAACAGGTGAAACTGGCCAATACGGTCCTGCTGCCGGCGCTCCTCACCCTGCTCCTCCTGCTGCATTGGAGCTGGCGCAGCATGCGCCGGAGGAGGGGCTGACATGCGCCTGGGTAGCATAGCGGGACTCGCTCTCGCCCTGGCGCTGTTCGCCGGAACCTTGGGCTGGCTCCACGAACGGCAGCAACCGCCCGCGCAACCGCCTGCGAGCCGCGCCTGGCTGCCAGGGCTGAAACCGCACCAGGTGATCGCGCTGTGCATCGCCACCCCCGGCCAACCGACGATCCGCGCCAGGCGCGATGGCAAGGACTGGACGCTCGCCAGCAAGGACGGCTATCCCGCCTCAGGGGAAACCATCCGGCAGCTGTTGCGCAGCCTGGCCGACGCGCGCCTGCTGGAGGAAAAGAGCGCCTCGCCGGAAAACCGCGAGCGCATGGGACTCTCCGACCAGGGCAAGGGCCAGGCCAGCCGGATCACCCTGGAGCGCGGCGACGCGCCGCCGCTGGTTCTGTTGCTGGGCAAGCGCACCTCGCAGGGCGGGCAGTTGGTCAGGCAGGCCGACGATGAGCGGGCCTGGCTGATCGACCGAACGGTCGGCCTGCCGGTCAACGACCTGGCCCTGCTCGACCCTCGGTTGACCGACCTGCCATTCGAACAGTTGCGCGAGCTGACCCTGTCCTATGGCAACGGTGTACGGCTGAACATTTCCCGAGCCAGCGAAAAGGACGATGGCATCCGCCTGCGACAGTTCCCATCCAGGCCACAGTTGATGGGCGAGGCGGAAGCCGAGCAGGCCGCACGCCTGTTCGCTGCGCTCAGGCTGCTGGAGGTCGCGCCGGCCAAGGCCTCGCGGCAAAAACCGCTGCTGACCTTCACGCTCAAGAGTTTCGCCGGCGGCACGCTGCAGGGCCAGCTTCTGGAACTGGAGCGCCAGTACTGGTTGCAACTGACCGACAGCAAGGGCTTCGCCGACGGGCAGGTCTCAGCCATCAAGGGTTGGCGCTACCGCGTGGAGGGTCTGAGTCCGGATACCGCTCCCGCGCCCCAGCTACCCAAGGCATCGCCGGTGAAGAAAAGCAAGCCGGCCAAGCCCTCGTCGCCCAAGTGCTGAGCGCTCTCGCCAGGCGCCGCTCGCAGCCGGCGAAATAGAGCCCCGCGGGATGCTGGGCAGGACCGGCCGAGTTTGCTAGAGTAGCGCCTCCTTCACGAGCCCTCGGCTCGTCGATGCAGAATTCCTAAGGCAGGCGCGGCTTATCAGAAGTAAGCCAACCCCACCCCAGAAAAGCCGGCCACAAGCCGGCTTTTTTAATGCCTCCGCACAACCCCAGCCAATCACCGTTCTCTAGGCCTCCAGAAGCTTGTGGAACAGCCCGGCAAGTGTCGCCTGGCGCTCGAAGCCGATACCAGGCGATTGTGGCAACCCCGCCAGTCCCGAGGAAAACGGCAGGGCACCGGCGAAATCGTCGAATGGCCGGAAAGCCGACGGCGTAGCCTCGGCCCAGCCCAGGCGCAGGGCCGCCACCAGGTGCAGGCTGAACAGGTAGCCGGCGTGCGGGCGGAAGGCCGCGCGCGGCCAACCCCGGGCGCACAGGTGGTCGAGTATCGCCAGGTAGCCCGGCAGGCCATAGCAATGCACGGGGTCGAAGACCAGCACGTCACGCTCCCGCCGCAAGCCGCCATAGAGGTCCAGCAAGCGAGCTTCGGCCAGGGAGAACAAGGCCTCGCCGGCACCGATGGGCCCCGGATAGATATCCGCCACTTCGGCCTGGGTAGGGAAATCGTGGGGGTCGCAGATGTCCTCGAACCACCACAACCCCAGCGGCGCCAGGGCTTTCGCTGCGTCGACCGCGCCCCCCGCGTCGTAGCGGTTCATCGCGTCGACCGCCAGCCGCGAAGCGTCGCCGAGAACCCGCAGCGCCCTGTCGATACGGCGCCGGTCCTGGTCCAGCCCGGCCGCGCCGATCTTGATCTTGGCGTGGGTGTAGCCGAGATCGACGAAGCGCCGCAGTTCCTCTTCCAGGCGTCCCAGGTCGTCGTGCGGATAGGGGTAGCCGCCGCCGGCGTAGACCGGTACGCGCTGCGGATAGTCTTCCGCCAGCCCCAGGCGTCGCGCCAGGAAGCGATGCAGCGGCAGGCCGGCGGCCTTGGCCGCGGCATCCCACAGGGCCATGTCCAGGGCGCCCACCGCGACGCAGCGTTCGCCGTGGCCGCCGGGCTTCTCGTCGCGCATCATCAGGTCCCAGGCACGCAACGGATCGATGCCACTGCCGTCGTCGCTCGCCAGGCTGTCCGCCGGAGCCCCCAGCAGGCGCGGGGTGAAACGCTCGCGGATCAGCCCGCCCTGGGCGTAGCGCCCTACCGAGGCGTGGCCGTAGCCGACCACACGCCGACCGTCACGCACGGCATCGGTGAGCACCGCCACCAGGCTGGTGCTCAAACCACCGGTGGCAGCCGCCACGCCGGCGTAACGGGAAAGGGGAATACTGCGTTCCCGGACCTCCTGGATGCGCATCGCCTGTCGGCTCCTCCTCGCTGGACCTCTCTCCACCTTAGCCAAGGCCGCCGCCATGGTCGTCCCGATCGGTCGTAGCGACCTTCCGCCGATTTGCCCGGCCCCCGCCCCTCTGCTAGTGTCGCGGGGTTTTGTACACCTCGCCGAGACTCCCCCGATGGCCCGCAAGAAAACCCTCGATTTCGAACAGTCCCTCACCGAGCTGCAAACCCTGGTGGAACGCCTGGAAAGCGGCGAGCTGTCGCTGGAAGAGTCGCTGGGCGCCTTCGAGCAGGGCATCCGCCTGACCCGCGAATGCCAGACGTCGCTGAGCCAGGCCGAACAGAAGGTACAGATCCTCCTCGAACGCGACGGCGAGCTCAGCGAAGCGCCGTTCGATGCGGAAGGCGACGAGGCATGATCGCGGCCTACCAGGCGCGCTGCCAGGCGCGCGTCGATGCCGCCCTGGACGCCCTGTTCGTCGCTCCCCGCGAAGAACTGCAACGCCTCTACGAGGCCATGCGCTACAGCGTGATGAACGGTGGCAAGCGGGTTCGCCCGCTGCTCGCCTACGCCGCCTGCGAGGCCCTCGGCGGTGCGCCGCAGCGCGCCGACGCCGCGGCCTGCGCGGTGGAGCTGATCCATGCCTACTCGCTGGTCCACGACGACCTGCCGGCAATGGACGACGACGACCTGCGCCGTGGCCAGCCGACCACCCACCGGGCCTTCGACGAGGCCACCGCGATCCTCGCCGCCGACGGCTTGCAGGCGCTGGCCTTCGAAGTGCTCGCCGACACCCGGCGCAATCTGCAGGAACATGCCGTCTGTCTGGAAATGCTCACCCGCCTGGCGCGCGCCGCAGGCTCCGCCGGCATGGTCGGCGGCCAGGCGATCGACCTCGGCTCGGTCGGCGTGGCCCTCGACCAGGCGGCCCTGGAAGTCATGCACCGGCACAAGACCGGCGCGCTGATCGAAGCCAGCGTGCGCCTCGGCGCCCTCGCCAGCGGTCGCGCCGAGCCCGCCGCGCTGGCCGCCCTGGAGCGCTACGCCGAGGCGATCGGCCTGGCCTTCCAGGTGCAGGACGACATCCTCGACGTGGAAAGCGACACCGCCACCCTCGGCAAGACCCAGGGCAAGGACCAGGCGCACAACAAGCCGACCTATCCCGCCCTGCTCGGCCTGGAGGCCGCCAAAGGCTATGCCCTGGAGCTGCGCGACCTGGCCCTGGCCGCCCTCGACGGTTTTCCGCCGAGCGCCGACCCGCTGCGCCAACTGGCCCGCTACATCGTCGAGCGACGCAACTGACCGACGGGTCGTCGGAAGTCCCCGGCAAAGGTAGGGGCTCCCTTGCTTGGGCGCGGCCGGTGCATCAGGTAAACTGCTGGCCTCTCCGGATTGCATAACGACAGCCTGATGCCCAAGACGCTCCATGAGATTCCCCGCGAGCGCCCCGCCACGCCCCTGCTCGACCGCGCCTCTTCGCCGGCCGAACTGCGCCGGCTGGGCGAGGCGGACCTGGAAACCCTGGCCGACGAGCTGCGCCAGTACCTGCTGTATACCGTCGGGCAGACCGGCGGTCATTTCGGCGCCGGCCTCGGCGTGGTCGAGCTGACCATCGCCCTGCATTACGTCTTCGACACTCCGGACGACCGCCTGGTCTGGGACGTCGGCCACCAGGCCTATCCGCACAAGATCCTCACCGAACGCCGCGAGCTGATGGGCACCCTGCGCCAGAAGAACGGCCTGGCGGCCTTCCCGCGCCGCGCAGAGAGCGAGTACGACACCTTCGGCGTCGGCCACTCCAGCACCTCCATCAGCGCCGCCCTGGGCATGGCCATCGCCGCCCGCCTGCAAGGCAAGGAGCGCAAGTCGGTGGCCGTGATCGGCGACGGTGCGCTGACCGCCGGCATGGCCTTCGAGGCACTCAACCACGCCTCGGAAGTCGACGCCGACATGCTGGTGATCCTCAACGACAACGACATGTCGATCTCGCACAACGTCGGCGGGCTCTCCAACTACCTGGCGAAGATCCTCTCCAGCCGCACCTATAGCAGCATGCGCGAGGGCAGCAAGAAGGTGCTCTCGCGCCTGCCCGGGGCCTGGGAGATCGCCCGGCGCACCGAGGAATACGCCAAGGGCATGCTGGTCCCCGGCACCCTGTTCGAGGAGCTCGGCTGGAACTACATCGGCCCGATCGACGGCCACGACCTGCCGACCCTGGTGGCTACCCTGCGCAACATGCGCGACATGAAGGGCCCGCAGTTCCTCCATGTGGTGACCAAGAAAGGCAAGGGCTTCGCCCCGGCCGAACTGGATCCGATCGGCTACCACGCGATCACCAAACTGGAAGCTCCCGGCAGTGCGCCGAAGAAGACCGGCGGACCCAAGTATTCCAGCGTCTTCGGCCAGTGGCTGTGCGACATGGCCGCCCAGGACGCGCGCCTGCTCGGCATCACCCCGGCGATGAAGGAAGGTTCCGACCTGGTGGCCTTCAGCGAACGCTACCCGGAACGCTACTTCGACGTCGCCATCGCCGAACAGCATGCCGTGACCCTGGCCGCCGGCATGGCCTGCGAGGGCATGAAACCGGTGGTGGCGATCTACTCGACCTTCCTCCAGCGCGCCTACGACCAGTTGATCCATGACGTCGCCGTGCAGCACCTCGACGTGCTGTTCGCCATCGACCGCGCCGGCCTGGTCGGCGAGGACGGCCCGACCCACGCCGGCAGCTTCGACATCTCCTACCTGCGCTGCATCCCCGGCATGCTGGTGATGACCCCCAGCGACGAGGACGAGCTGCGCAAGCTGCTCACCACCGGCTACCTGTTCGATGGCCCGGCCGCGGTGCGCTATCCGCGCGGCAGCGGCCCCAACCATCCGATCGATCCGGACCTGCAACCGGTGGAGATCGGCAAGGGCGTGGTCCGTCGGCGCGGCGGCAGGGTCGCACTGCTGGTCTTCGGCGTGCAGTTGGCGGAGGCGATGAAGGTTGCCGAAAGCCTCGACGCCACAGTCGTCGACATGCGTTTCGTCAAACCCCTCGACGAAGCCCTGGTACGCGAATTGGCGGGCAGCCACGAACAACTGCTGGTGACCATCGAGGAAAACGCCGTGATGGGCGGCGCCGGCTCGGCGGTCGGCGAGTTCCTCGCCAGCGAGGGCCTCGAAGTCCCGCTGCTGCAACTGGGCCTGCCCGACTACTACGTCGAACACGCCAAGCCCAGCGAGATGCTCGCCGAATGCGGCCTGGATGCCGCGGGCATCGAAAAGGCGGTACGCCAGCGTCTCGACCGGCAGTAGCGCCAAACCCAGCGACAACGGCGGATAACCGCGTTGCGGTTATTCGCCCTACCCCCCAATTGCCCGTAGGACGAATAACGCCACCGGCGTTATCCGCCGGTACAGCGCGATACCGGCAAGCGTTCAGCGCGCCCCGGCGAGCGAGCGGCAGAGTTTCTCGGTCGCCGCCAGCATGGCGAAGCTCGGCCGCTCGAGGTTCTTGTCTTCGATCCGGTACAGCTGTCCGCGCCGCGTCGCCGCCAGCGCCGGCCATTGCCGCCAGAGTTCGAGCTGGGCGTGACTGCCGGCGACGATGACCGCCGGGTCCCGCGCCAGAACCGCCTCGACGCTGACCTGCGGCGCCGGCTGCGGCAGGTCGCCGAACAGGTTCTCGGCACCGCAGACGCGCAGCGCATCGCTGATCACCTGGCGTCCGCCAATGGTGTACAGCGGCCGGTCCCAGACCTGGTAGAACACCTTCAGCGGCTTGTCCCGCCGGTAGCGCTCGGCCAGGCGCCGCATGCCTTCGCGGAACCTGGTCGACAGCCGCTGGCCGGCCTCGGCCTCGCCCAATGCCTCGCCCAGCGCAGCCAGTTGCAGGGCCAGTTCGTCGAGGCTGTGCGGTTCGGCGATGAAGAGGGCGATGCCGAAGTCCCGCAGACGCTGCAACTGCGCCTCGGGCACGCTGCCGGGCCAGACCAGGATCAGATCGGGCTGCAGTTCCAGCAGGCGTTCGAGATTGACCTGGCCGTAGCGGCCGACGGAAGGCAGGTCGCCAATCGCCGCCGGACGCTCGCCACCATCCAGCACGCCGACCAGGCGGCGCGCGGCGCCGAGTTCGAGGACGCTGTCGGTCAGCGAAGGCGCCAGGCTGACCACCCGCTGCGCCGCCCCGGCGGAAAGGCTGAGGAGCAGGCAGGCGAGCAGCCAGAACGAGCGCATCAACCGAGTTGACGCGGAATACGGTAGAGCCAGAACAGCACCAGGCTGGTGATCCCGAGCAGGATCAGCGCAACGCCGTTGAGCCCGGCGAACACACCCGGCACGCCGATCCAGGCCGGCAGGCTGGCGCCGAACAGGGCCTTGCGGCGCACCTGCGCCAGGCGGGTCCAGGCGGCGGCTTCCTCCGCCGTATCCAGCGCTTTCTGGGTGGCGATGAGACCACGCTTGTAGGCACCGAACAGCGGCAGATTGACGAACATCGACAGCAGCGCGGCGATGAACAGCGGCATCGCCAGGCCATGGGGAAGGGGTTGCAGTTCGCCGAGGAAGAACTCGACCAGGATCAGCGGCAACAGCGCCAACGCCAGTTGCAACCACCAGGCGCGTCCCAGCGCGCCGCGGGCTTGCTGGCGACTCACGTGGTTTCCGCCTCGCCCTGGTGCAGGCTGCCGAGCATGTGCCCGAGCTTGCCGGCCTTGGTCGCCAGGTAGCGCCTGTTGTGCTTGTTCAGGCCCCTTTGCAGCGGCACGCGCTCCGCCACGGTGATGGCGTAGCTTTCCAGCGCCTTGACCTTGCGCGGATTGTTGGTCATCAGGCGCAGGGAGGAAACGCCCAGGTGCGCGAGCATCGGCTGGCACATGGCGTAGTCGCGCTGGTCAGCGCCGAAACCCAGTTGCAGGTTCGCCTCGACGGTATCGGCGCCGGCATCTTGCAGCTCGTAGGCGCGGATCTTGTTCAGCAGGCCGATGCCGCGACCTTCCTGGCGCAGGTAGAGGAGCACGCCGCGGCCCTCCTCGGCGATGGCGGCAAGCGCGCCTTCCAGCTGGAAACCGCAATCGCAGCGCAGGCTGAACAGCGCGTCGCCGGTCAGGCATTCGGAATGCAGGCGGCCAAGCACCGGCGCGCCATCGGCGATGTCGCCCATGCTCAGGGCTACATGTTCCTTGCCGCTCTCCTCGTCGAGGAAGCCATGCATGGTGAATTCGCCGAAGGGAGTCGGCAGTTTGGAGGCGGCGACGAACACGACGGACACCGGGGAACTCCTAGGGAAACGGAAGTCCGCCATTGTACCAGCAGCGTCCGGCGCCCGGTCAGCTCGAAATGCCGCAAATACCTATCGAGATGGACGATGAATAGAACCCGGGGTTATGAGCGAGCGACATTCAATGCTTGGCCTCGATAAGCAGCATCCCCTGTTCCTCGCGCCAGCGCACCCGGTTGAGGAAACTCATGCCGAGCAGGGCTTCGGTCGGATAGCCACCCTCGATCACCGCCGCCTCGACGCCCAGCAACTCGATACCGCCGATCTTCACCCGGTCCAGGGTCACCCGCCAGCCGCGCGAGGTGCCGCTGGCGGTGGAGGCGACCATCGGCTTGCCGTCCACCCGGTAATCGATACCCAGGCGGCGCGCCTCGTTCTCGTTCATGGCGATGCTGGTGGCGCCGGTATCCACCAGGAACTGCATGTTCTGCCCGTTCACCGAACCGGCCACCCAATAGTGCCCGCCGGTGCCGCGAGCGATGCTGAAGCTTTGCCGCTGCGGCGCCGAATAGCCCGCCTCGTTGTATTCGCGGCTCAGTTCGTAGGTGCGCTCGACGCCGTCGATCCGCAGCACCGCCTTGCGGCTGTCGGCGCTGACCACCTGGACGCCCTGCGGGCCGGTCTGGCCGACCCTGACCAGCTTGCGCTGGCCATCGACGTTGAGTACCGCCGCGCCGGGGAACAGGCCGACCACGAACACCTGGGGCGCGGCCAGCGAGTACAACGCGAGAACGCTGGAAAACAGGGCGACGCACAGCCGCAGCATGATCACTCCTTGGGTGGCAGGATTGCCTTCAACGGCGCATAGGGCCAGTTCCAGCGGGCGAAGATCCGCTCCAGCTCGCCGCTGGCATGCAACTGCCGCATGCGCCGGTCGAACAGCGCCAGCAGCTCACGGCCCCTGGGGGAATCGGAGAAGCCAAGATACAGCGGCAACCGAGTGACGTCGGTGATGCGGTACTCAGCCGCCAGCGCTCCGGCCCCTGCGAGCATTTCCTCCAGTTCCGGACGCGAATCGATGAAATAGTCGACCCGGTGGTTGAGCAGCATCGGCAGCGCCGAGGTGCGGCGCTGCAACTCGCTGTGCGGGGTCAGGGTAGGGAAATAGCGGGCGAAGGCGTAGCCACGCATCCATGACAGGCGGAACCGGCTCAGGCCCTCCAGTGGCGGCGGCGGATTGTCTTTCAGGGAAAGCACGGCGATCGGATCGACGTCATAGGGCCAGCGAGGGTAAAGCGCTTCGTCGATTTCCCCGCGGTAGGCGCCGACCCAGGCGTCGGCCTCGCCGCGCAGGACCAGGCCGACCGCCCGGGTATAGGGCTCGTTGGCGATCCGCAGGCGTACCCCGGCCGGCTCGTAGACGGCCCGCAGCAGGTCCCAGGCCACCCCGCGACCGTCCTCCTGGGTGTAGCGCGTCCAGGTTTCGCTGACCACGCGGATCTCGCCCACGGAGGGGGCGGCGGAAGCGACGCCGGGCAGCAGCCACAGGCAGCAGAACAGGACGAGCAGACGCATGGGAGGCCTCAGACCAGCCAGTGTACCCATCCCCAGACTAGACCCTGCATGACCAGCCAGGCGAATACCCCGGCCAGGACGTCGTCGAGCATGATCCCGACGCCGCCGTGCACGTTGCGGTCCACCCAACTGATCGGCCAGGGCTTGAGAATATCCACGATGCGGAACACGACGAAGCCGATCAGCAGCCACCACCAGCCCTCCGGCACCAGCCAGAGGGTTATCCACATGCCGACCATCTCGTCCCAGACGATGCCTTCGTGGTCGTGCACGCGCAGGTCGTCGGCGACCTTGCCGCACAGCCAGAAGCCGAACAGCATGGTCACTCCCAGCATCAGCCAGTAGCCCCAGTCCGGCAGCATCTGCCACAGCGGGATGAACGGGATGGCCACCAGCGACCCCCAGGTGCCCGGCGCCTTGGGCAGGGTGCCGGAGCCGAAGCCGAAGGCGAGGAAATGCCAGGGATTGCGCCAGACCGACGGCGGCACCGGCTGCGCCGGCGCCTGATCAGGATGCTCAGTCACGTTGGGTTCCGAAATGTTGGTAGCCGGCCACGGCCGGTATGAGTTCCTTTCCGTCGGCGTCGAGCAGGTGCACCCCCTGCCCCGCCTCGACCCGGCCGATGACGGCCATGGCCGGCCACGCGGCGCGAATCTCGCCAAGGTACGCAGACGGCAGGGTGAAGGCCAGCACGTAGTCGTCGCCGGCGGCCAGTTGCTGGCGCAAGGCTTCCTCGCCGGCGAGCAGGCCGCTCAACGCGGCGCTTGCCTGCAAGCGCTGGCATTCGACCAGCAGGGCGACGCCGGAAGCACGGGCGATATGCCCGCAGTCGGCGAGCAGCCCGTCGGAGATGTCCAGGGCGGCGCTGGCCTTGCCGCGCAGGGCGAGGCCCAGACCGAATTGCGGGGCCGGCGTCCAGTAGCGCGCCAGCAGCGGTTCGGCCACCTCGGCGGGCGCCGATCTTCGCTCCAGCACCAGTTCCAGCGCCGCTCCAGCCTCGCCGAGCGGGCCCCCGACGCAGAGCAGGTCGCCCGGGCGCGCACCGGCGCGGGTCAGCGCCTGGCCGGCCGGCACCCTGCCGAATACGGTCAGGGTCATGCTCAGCGGGCCGCGCGTGGTGTCGCCGCCGACCAGGGCCAGGCCGCACTGCCGGGCCATGGCGTCGAGGCCGCGGGCGAAGCCCTGCAACCACTCGGCGTCGGCCTGCGGCAAGGTCAGGGCCAGGGTGAAGGCCAGGGGCGCGGCGCCCATCGCCGCCAGGTCGCTGGCGGAGACCGCCAGGGCGCGCTGGGCAAGAAGGAAAGGGTCGCAACCGGCGGGAAAATGCACACCTTCCACCAGGGTGTCGGTGGAGACCGCCAGCTGTTCGCCGGCAGGCGGCGCCAGCAGGGCACAGTCGTCGCCGATGCCGAGGGCCACCTCCGTCGCCGGCGCCGCGCAGGCGGCCGCGGCGAAGAAGCGGCGGATCAGCTCGAACTCACCCATGACGCCGCCGGCGCGGGATCAGCGCTTGCCGCCGCGCAGCTCGGCGGCGCGCAGGCGCGGCGCCAGCTTGTCGAGCACGCCGTTGACGAACTTGTGGCCGTCGGTGGCGCCGAAGGTCTTGGCCAGCTCGATGCCCTCGTTGATCACTACCTTGTAGGGCACGTCGATGCGGTTGCGCAGCTCGTAGGTGGACAGCCGCAGGATGGCCAGCTCGACCGGGTCGATCTCGGCCAGCGGGCGGTCCAGGCAGGGCTCGAAGGTGGAGTCCAGCTCGCTCTTCTGTCGCGGCACGCCGTGCAGGATCTCGTGGAAGTAGGCGCCGTCGACCTCGGAGAAGTCGTTGTCGGTGCGGAACTGCGCCTCGATCTCGTGCAGGGGCTGGCCGGCGATCTGCCAGGAGTACAGGGCCTGGACGGCCAGGCTGCGGGCCTTGCGGCGAGCGGCGGTCTTGCCTTTCGGCGGCTTGGCTGCCGGGTTGCCGCTGTCTTGATTGCTCACTTGGCCTCCAACTGCGCCAGCAGGCTGACCATTTCCAGGGCCGACAGCGCGGCTTCGGCGCCCTTGTTGCCGGCCTTGGTGCCGGAGCGCTCGATGGCCTGCTCGATGGAGTCGACGGTGAGGACGCCGAAGGCGACCGGGATGCCGAACTGCAGGGACACCTGGGCCAGGCCCTTGGTGCACTCGCCGGCCACGTATTCGAAGTGCGGGGTGCCGCCACGGATCACCGCGCCGAGGGCGATGATGGCGTCGAAGCCGCCTTGCTGGGCGACCTTCTGGGTCACCAGCGGGATCTCGAAGGCACCCGGGGCGCGGATGATGGTGATCTCGCTTTCAGCCACGCCGTGGCGGACCAGGGCGTCGACGGCGCCGCTGACCAGGCTTTCCACGACGAAGCTGTTGAAGCGGCCGACCACCAGGGCGTAGCGGCCTTTGGGAGCAATGAAGGTACCTTCGATGGTCTTCAGGGTCATGAGCAGGTCTCATCTGTTAAAGAGCCGGGGCGCCGTTGCGCCCCGAGCGAAAAGGGTCGAAAGGTCGGTCCAGCATAGCGCCCGCCGCGATCTTGCACGCGGCGGGCGGGACAGGCCTTATTCGGCGGGCAGGTATTCTACAACTTCCAGGTCGAAACCGGATATCGCATTGAAGCGCATCGGCGCACTCAGCAGGCGCATCTTGCGCACGCCGAGGTCGCGCAGGATCTGCGAGCCGGCACCGACGGTGCTGTAGGTGGTGGTGGCCTTGGGCGCCGGGGCCGGCGCCGAAGCGATCTCGCGGACATGGGCGAGCAGGTCGTCGCCGCCGATCTGGTGGCCGAGCAGCAGCACCACGCCGCTGCCCGCCTCGGCGACCTTGGTCATCGCCGCGCGCAGGCTCCAGCGGCCCGGCTGGTTGACCTGCAGCAGGTCGCGCAGCGGGTCCATGTTGTGCACGCGGACCAGGGTGGGCTCTTCCGCGCAGACCTTGCCGAGGGTCAGCGCCAGGTGCACGTCGCCCTCCACCGAGTCGCGGTAGGTGATCAGGTTGAAGTGGCCCAGTTCGCTGTCCAGCGGCTGCTCGGCGATGCGCTCGACGGTGCGCTCGTGGATCAGCCGGTAGTGGATCAGGTCGGCAATGGTGCCGATCTTGATCCCGTGCTCGGCGGCGAACGCCTCCAGTTCGGGCCGGCGAGCCATGCTGCCGTCGTCGTTCATCACCTCGCAGATCACCCCGGACGGTTCGAACCCGGCCATCCGCGCCAGGTCGCAGGCCGCCTCGGTGTGCCCGGCGCGAGCCAGGGTACCGCCTGGCTGGGCCATCAGCGGGAAGATGTGGCCGGGGCTGACGATGTCGGCGGCCACGGCGTTCTTCGCCGCCGCAGCCTGCACGGTGCGGGCGCGGTCCGCGGCGGAGATGCCGGTGGTGACGCCCTCGGCGGCCTCGATGGAGACAGTGAACTTGGTGCCGAAGCCGGAGCCGTTGCGCTGCACCATCAGCGGCAGGCCGAGGCGCTCGCAACGCTCGCGGGTCATCGGCATGCAGACCAGGCCGCGGGCATGCTTGACCATGAAGTTGATGTCTTCGGTGCGGACGCATTCGGCGGCCATGATCAGGTCGCCTTCGTTCTCGCGGTCCTCGTCATCCATCAGGATGACCATCTTGCCTTGGCGGATGTCTTCGATCAGTTCGTCGATCGTGTTGAGTGCCATGGGCACCCCCTTATGCAATTCGTGGGTTACTTGAGAAAACCGTTCTCGGCGAGAAACGCTTCGCTGATGCCGGAGGCGCTGGGCTCGGCGGCCTTGTCGCCAAGCAGCAGGCGCTCCAGGTAACGGGCCAGCAGGTCGACCTCGAGGTTGACCCGGCGTCCGGGCTGGTACTCGGCCATGATGGTTTCGCTGAGCGTATGCGGGACGATGGTCAGCTCGAACTCCGCGCCGTTCACCGCGTTCACCGTGAGGCTGGTGCCGTCGACGGTGATCGAGCCCTTGTGCGCGATGTACCTGGCCAGTTCGCGCGGGGCACGCACGGTGAACTGGATGGCGCGGGCGTTCTCCTCGCGCTTGAGCACCTCGCCGACGCCGTCGACGTGGCCGCTCACCAGGTGTCCGCCGAGGCGGGTGGTCGGCGTCAGGGCCTTTTCCAGGTTCACCCGGCTGCCCACCTTCAGGTGCTGGAAGGCGGTGCGCGCCAGGCTCTCGCGGCTGACGTCGGCCCAGAAGCCATCGCCGGGCAGTTCCACCGCGGTCAGGCAGACGCCGTTGACCGCGATGCTGTCGCCGAGCTTGACGTCGCCCAGGTCGAGCTTGCCGGTGGCGATGTAGACCCGCAGGTCGCCGCCCTTGGGCGTCATCGCGCGGACGCTGCCGATCGATTCGATTATGCCGGTGAACATGCGACCTCCCGTTTTTCCGCCGCACAGGCGCGCAGCATGGCCGGCGCGACGCCGAGCGGCCTGCGTGCCATAGCGCGGGTATTCCAAGATGAAGACATATGACGAACTCCTGTTTCGTGAAAAACAGGGCTTTTTGGATCGAAGGGGATCTTGCGGGCGCACAGGGTACGCCCAGGCAGGCAATCCCGTTCTCTCTTTATCCGGACTATGACCGTCGGCCCCGGAATCGCACCGGGTCTGCTGACCTTGTCGTCCGGCGGTGGCCGGTCCGGCAAGCGCTCGCGGGCTAGGCGCCTTGCGCGCCATTACCGCCGGTGGGGACTTTCACCCCGCCCTGAGAACGTTACGGCCACCAAGATGGCCGTGTGGCGTTTTACCACAGTTGCGCCGCTTGTGCATCGTCCGCCGCGTCGCCGCGCAGCGAAGTTCAGGCGTCCCGCGGATGGGGCCGCGCGGTGACCAGCCAGTCGTCGCCCACCGCGCGGATGTCGTCGATCCGCAACTGCGCCGCATCGGCCATCCGCGCCAGCGGCCAATCGAGCAAAGGACGGGCGCTGGAGCCGAGGAACTTCGGCGCGACGAACAGCCGGTACTCATCCACCAGCCCCAGCCGGGCGAAGGCGCCGGCCAGGCGGGGGCCGGCCTCCACCAGCACTTCGTTGGCGCCGCGCGCCGCCAGTTCCACGAGCAGCTTGTGCAGGTCGACATGCCCCTCGGCGGAGGGCAGCGCCAGCAGTTCGTGACCGGCGTCCTGGAAGCGTTCGCGCGCCGAGGCGGCGGCGCAGGTCGCCACCAGTGCCGGACCGGCCTGGTAGAACGCCGATTCCAGCGGCACCCGCAGGCGCCCGTCGACCAGCACCCGCAACGGCTGGCGAGCCGCGGCGAGCGCGGTAAGCTCGGCGTTCAGGCCCAGTTCGTCGGGGCGAACGTTGAGCCGCGCATCGTCCGCCAGCAGCGTATCGGCGCCGGACAGCACCACGCTGGAGCGAGCGCGCAAGCGCTGCACCGCCGAACGCGCGGCGGGGCCGGTGATCCACTGGCTTTCCCCGCTGGCCATGGCGGTGCGCCCGTCCAGGCTCATCGCCAGCTTGACCCGGACGAACGGCAGGCCATGTTCCATGCGCTTGATGAAACCGATGTTGAGTTCCCGCGCCTCGGCCTCGAGGACCCCGCTCTGCACCGCGATACCGGCCTGCATCAGACGCAGCAGGCCGCGACCGGCGACCTCGGGGTTGGGATCCTGCATCGCCGCGACCACCCGCGCCACCCCGGCACCCACCAGCGCGTCGGCGCACGGCGGGGTGCGGCCGAAGTGGCTGCAGGGCTCGAGGGTCACGTAGGCGGTGGCGCCGCGTGCATTTTCGCCGGCCTGGCGCAGGGCATGGACCTCGGCGTGCGGCTCGCCGGCGCGGACGTGCCAGCCCTCGCCGACCACCTGGCCGTCCTTGACCAGCACGCAGCCGACGCGCGGATTCGGATGGGTGGAGTACAGCCCCTGGCGCGCCAGTTCCAGGGCGCGGGACATGTACAGCGGGTCGGCGGCGTTCATTCCTTGGCCGGCTCGCGGGCGAGGCGTTCGATCTCCTCGCGGAATTCGTTGAGGTCCTGGAAGCGCCGGTAAACCGAGGCGAAACGGATGTAGGCGACTTCGTCGAGCTTCTGCAGCTCGGCCATCACCAGTTCGCCCAGCACCCGCGACTTGATCTCGCGCTCGCCGGTGGCGCGCAACTGGTGCTTGATGTGGCCGATGGCCGCTTCCAGGCGCTCGACGCTGACCGGACGCTTCTCCAGGGCACGCTGCATGCCGGCGCGCAGCTTGTCCTCGTCGAACGGCTGGCGGCTGCCGTCCTGCTTGATCAGGCGCGGCATGACCAGCTCGGCGGTCTCGAAGGTGGTGAAGCGTTCGCCGCAGGCCAGGCACTCGCGGCGCCGGCGCACCTGATCGCCCTCGGCGACCAGTCGCGAGTCAATCACTTTGGTGTCATGGGCACCGCAGAAGGGACAATGCATGGTGCTGATACAGGCGTAGCTGAAGGAAGCCGCATGGTAGCGCATCCGCGCCCGACCGAGCACCCGCAGAATCGACCGGCGCCGGCACGATGGGAGAGGCGAGAAGAATCGGACGTTGCGGCCTACGCGAAGCGCGACAAGAATCACACTTTGCGCTATACAAGCGCCGCCCGGATTCCACCGCTATGGAGCAGCCCATGACCCTGCGCTCGATCGCCCTGCTGGCCGTCCTTCTCCTCGCCGCTTGTTCCAGCGACAAGCCGAAGCCTGCGCCAACGCCGCAAGCTTCGCGCAGCGTGACCATGGTCGAGCCGGTGCTGCCGGCCCACCTGCGCGAGCTGAGCGGAACGCTGAGCAGCATCCAGGGCAGCCTGCCACGCGGCAGCGAGGTGCAGATGGCACTGCTGGTGATCGACGAGCGCGACCGCCCACAGCGGCTGCTGGCCAGCGAGACGGTGCTGGCCACCGGCGAACTCATGCCCTTCCGCCTGCCGTTCAACCCCGAGTCCTTCCCGCCGGCTGGCGGCGCGCTGCGCGTCGAACTGCACGCGCGGGTGATCCAGTCCGGCCAGTTGGCCTGGCGCCTGCATCCGTTGCGGATCGCCCAGCCGACCACCCAGTCCCTCGGCGAACTGCGCCTGGTACGCGCGCCGTGACGGCACCGCAAGCCCTGACCCAGGCGCTGGGCGAGCTGCTCGGCGACGCCCGGCTCAGCGCCACCGCGCTGCCCGGCACCGACCTGCGCCTGTGGCTGATCGACGCGCAGAACATGGACCGCCAGTTCAGCCCGGAGGAGACCCGCCGCATCCTCGAGAAGCCGCCGTACTGGTGCTTCTGCTGGGCCAGCGGGCTGGTCCTGGCGCGCTGGCTGGCGGCGCGCCCGCAGTGGGTCCGCGACAAGCGCGTGCTGGACTTCGGCAGCGGCTCCGGGGTGGCGGCGATCGCCGCGGCCCGCGCCGGCGCCGCCGAGGTGGTGGCTTGCGACCTGGATCCCCTGGCGCTGGCAGCGAGCCGGGCGAACGCCGAACTGAACGGAGTGGAGCTGAGCTATTCGGCGGACTTCTTCGCCGAGGACGATCGCTTCGACCTGATCCTGGTGGCCGACGTGCTCTACGACCGCGCCAACCTGCCGCTGCTCGACCAGTTCCTCAGCCGCGGCAGCCAGGCGCTGGTCGCCGACTCGCGGGTCCGTGACTTCCGTCATCCGCTGTACCGGCGCCTGGACGTGCTCGACGCCTGTACCTGGCCGGACCTCGCCGAACCCGCCGAATTCCGCCTGGTCAGCCTGTATCACGCCGAACGCGGGCAAGCCTGAGGCACGGGCTTGTTTGCGCGCGGCGCGCCCCCACTTATAGTGGTCACCACCTTGCGTTTCCGAGAATCGACATGAGCGATACGCCCTACATCTTCGACGTCACCGGCGCCAACTTCGAGCAGTTGGTCATCGAGAACTCGTTCCACAAGCCGGTCCTGGTGGACTTCTGGGCCGACTGGTGCGCCCCGTGCAAGGCGCTGATGCCGCTGCTGGCGCAGATCGCCGAGTCCTACCAGGGCGAATTGCTGCTGGCCAAGGTCAACTGCGACGTCGAGCAGGACATCGTGATGCGCTTCGGCATCCGCAGCCTGCCGACCGTGGTCCTGTTCAAGGATGGCCAGCCGGTCGACGGTTTCGCCGGTGCCCAGCCCGAATCGCAGATCCGCGCCCTGCTGGAACCCCATGTGAAAGCACCGGCGCTGCCCGACGAAGACCCGCTGGAAGTGGCCCAGGCGCTGTTCGCCGAAGGCCGCATCGGCGACGCCGAAGCGACCCTGAAAGCCCTGCTGGCGGAGAACAACGACAACCCCGCGGCGCTGATCCTCTACGCCCGCTGCCTGGCCGAGCGCGGCGAACTGGAAGAGGCGCAGGCCATCCTCGACGCGGTGAAGAGCGACGAGCACAAGCAGGCCCTGGCCGGCGCCCGCGCGCAACTGACCTTCCTGCGCCAGGCTGCCGACCTGCCCGACAGCGCAGAGCTGAAGAGCCGTCTGGCGGCCGATGCCGGCGACGACGAGGCGGCCTACCAGTTGGCCGTCCAGCAGCTCGCCCGGCAGCAGTACGAGGCGGCCCTGGACGGCCTGCTCAAGCTGTTCCTGCGCAACCGCGACTACCAGGACGACCTGCCGCGCAAGACCCTGGTGCAGGTCTTCGACCTGCTCGGCAACGACCACCCGCTGGTCACCGCCTACCGCCGCAAGCTGTACCAGGCACTCTACTGAGTCGCCGAGCCCCGTCCGCGGGGCTCAGTCCTCCAGCCAGACGAACACCTGGGTGCCGTCGACCACCTCGACCTTGACCCGGGCGTCGTGCCGCAGGCGCACCAGCAGTTGCTTGGCGGCGCCGGCGTTGCCGCTGAACGCCTCCAGCTCCGCCAGCAACTGCGGCCCCTCGATCCGCCCGCTGCCGCGCAGCAGGTCCTGGGCGGTCTGCCACAGGCGATCCACTGGCGCTGCCGGCGCCCTGGCCGCCGCGATCTGCGGCTCGCCCAGCGGCGGCGGGGGCACGTGTTGCGCCAGCTGGCGCCAATCCTCGGCGTCCAGTTCCAGGGTCAGGTCCACCGGCCAGTCGCCGATGCTTCCGCGAATCCGCACCATCTCGTTTCTCCACAAGCGAATCGCGCCATGCTCCCACGTCGGCGCGTAGGGGCCAAATCGGCCAGGCTAGGCAGGCGGAAAAATTCGTTATAACGTAACAAACTCTTTTCCTTCCTTGCCGGAGTCCGTTCATGCGCCCACTGCTGTTAGCCCTCGTCTTGCTGCCGTTCGCCGCCCATGCCCATGACGATCACGACCATGACCACGCCCACGGCAGCCTGGGCAAGCACGAGCACGGCGTCGCTCAGTTGAACGTGGCGCTGGACGGCAAGACCCTCGAACTGGAGCTGGACAGCCCGGCGATGAACCTGGTCGGTTTCGAACACGCCGCCAGCACCGACGCGGACAAGGCCGCCGTGGCCAAGGCCCGCGCGCAGCTGGAAAAACCGCTGGAGCTGTTCGCCCTGCCGGTCACCGCCGGCTGCTCGGTGGCCAGCCAGGAACTGCGGAGTCCGCTGTTCGGCGACAAGGCGCCGGCCCACGCGCACAAGGAGAAGGCAGGCCACGAACACGAACACGAACACGAACACGAACACGGTCATGCCGATATCCACGCCCATTACCAGCTCAGTTGCGAGAAGCCCGAGCTGCTCAAGCTGCTGACCCTCGCCGAGTTCTTCAAGCGCTTCCCCGCCACCCAGAAAATTCAGGTACAACTGATCGGTCCCGACGGCCAGAAAGGCGCCGACCTGGCCCCGGCCAGCGCCGAGCTGAAGCTGTAGGATCGTTCCGGAAGCGCCGCGAGGGATTCGGCGCGGCGCCCCTCCATCCATTCTCGAGGCTCCGGCGGAGCGTTCCGCCCCTACCCCCATGAGCGCACTGATCACCCTGACCAACCTCGGCTTCGCCTGGCCCGGCCAGGCGGAGTTGCTGGACATTCCCAGCTTCCATCTCGAACGCGGCGAGAGCCTGTTCCTCAAGGGGCCTTCCGGCAGCGGCAAGACCACCCTGCTCGGCCTCCTCGGCGGCGTGCAGAAGCCCGGCCGCGGCAGCGTCCGCCTGCTCGGCGAGGACCTGGAAAAGCTGTCCGCCGCGCGCCGCGACCATTTCCGCGTCGACCACACCGGCTACATCTTCCAGCAGTTCAACCTGCTGCCGTTCCTCTCGGTACGCGAGAACGTCGAGCTGCCCTGTCACTTTTCCGCGTTGCGCCGTCAGCGCGCCCGCGAACGCCACGGTAGCCCGGCGCAGGCCGCCAGCCATCTGCTCGGCCAGCTCGGCCTCGGCGGCGAACTGCACGAACGCCGCGCCGACAGCCTGTCCATCGGCCAGCAGCAGCGGGTCGCCGCCGCCCGCGCGCTGATCGGCCAGCCGGAGCTGGTGATCGCCGACGAGCCGACCTCGGCGCTCGACGCCGACAGCCGCGAGGCGTTTCTCCAGTTGCTCTTCGCCGAATGCCGCGAGGCCGGCGCCAGCCTGCTGTTCGTCAGCCACGACCAGAGCCTGGCCGGGCTGTTCGACCGCAGCCTGTCCCTTTCCGATCTCAACCGCGCCGCCCGGCCGGCAGGACTCTGAGCATGTATCTCTTCCGACTGGCACTGGCCAGCCTGGCCAACCGCCGCTTCACCGCCCTGCTGACGATCTTCGCCATCGCCCTCTCCGCCTGCCTGCTGCTGGCGGTGGAGCGGGTCCGCACCGAGGCCAAGGCCAGCTTCGCCAGTACCATCTCCGGAACCGACCTGATCGTCGGCGCGCGCTCCGGCTCGGTGAACCTGCTGCTCTACTCGGTATTCCGCATCGGCAACGCGACCAACAACATCCGCTGGGACAGCTACCGGCACTTCGCCGAAAACCCGCGGGTGAAGTGGGCGATCCCGATCTCCCTCGGCGACTCGCACCGCGGCTACCGGGTAATGGGCACCGATGCCGGCTATTTCGAGCACTACCGCTACGGCCGCGGCCAGGAACTGCAACTGGCCGAGGGCCGCGCCTTCGGCCAGGACCTGTTCGACGTGGTGCTCGGCGCCGAGGTGGCCGAAGCCCTGCACTACAGGCTCGGCGAGAAGATCGTGCTGGCCCATGGGGTGAGCACGGTGAGCCTGGTCAAGCATGACGACAAGCCGTTCACCGTGATCGGCATCCTCCAGCGCACCGGTACCCCGGTGGATCGCACCCTGCACATATCCCTCGCCGGCATGGAGGCGCTGCACGTCGACTGGCGCAACGGGGTGCCGGCGATGGGCGCCGGGCGCGTCAGCGCCGAACAGGCGCGGCACATGGACCTGCAACCACAGGCGATCACCGCGTTCCTGGTCGGCCTGAAGAGCAAGGTGGCGACCTTCGCCCTGCAACGCGAGGTCAACGACTATCCCGGCGAACCGCTGATGGCGATCCTCCCCGGTGTCGCCCTGCAGGAACTGTGGGGCCTGATGGGCACCGCCGAGAAGGCACTGTTCGTGGTCTCGCTGTTCGTCGTTCTCACCGGCCTGATCGGCATGCTCACGGCGATCCTCACCAGCCTCAACGAGCGCCGCCGGGAGATGGCCATCCTGCGCTCGGTGGGCGCGCGCCCCTGGCACATCTTCGGCCTGCTGCTGGCCGAGGCCTTCAGCCTGGCGCTGGCCGGCGTCGCCCTCGGCCTCGGCCTGCTCTACCTCGGCATCGCCGCCAGCCAGGGCTACGTCCAGGCCAACTACGGCATCTACCTGCCGCTGGCCTGGCCGAGCGACTATGAGTGGAGCCTGCTCGGGGCTATCCTGGCGGCCGCCGTGCTGATCGGCTGCGTGCCGGCCTGGCGCGCCTACCGCCAGTCCCTGGCCGATGGCCTGTCGATCCGCCTATGACCCGGAGATATTCCCCGATGCTGCGCTCCCTGACCGTCCTCCTGCTGGCTTTCGCCCTGCTCCTGGGCAGTGCCGTGGCGCGCGCCGCGCCGCGCGAACTGACCTGGTCGCAACTGATCCCGGCCGGCGCCCCGCCCGCCCCGGCGCCGCTGCCGATCCACGACCTCGCCAACGCCCTCAGCGAAGCCGGCCCGGCGGCCAGCCAGCAGAGCCCCAACGCCCCGGTGGTGAAGGCACTGGACGGCATCGAGGCCAAGCTGCCGGGCTACATCGTGCCGCTGGAAATCAGCGAGGCCGGGCTGGTCACCGAGTTCCTCCTGGTACCCTACTACGGCGCCTGCATCCACGTACCGCCGCCGCCGTCGAACCAGATCGTCTACGTGAAGACCGCCAAGGGCGTGCAGATGGACGAGTTGTACCAGCCGTTCTGGGTCGAGGGCACCTTCAAGGTGGAGAACGCCAGCAGCGAGCTGGCGGCGGCCGGCTACCGCATGCAGGCGAGCAAGGTGACGCCCTACGAATACGAAGGTAGCTGAACGACATGCGACAATCCGCCGCGCCGTTTACGTTGCGGCGGTCACATTTGCTCCTAGGATTGATTGAGCTGTGTCAAGGAAGGCAACTGTTAGCTGGCTGACCATTAGCAGCACCAACACTTTCTAATACAAGGAATGGAGCTCATCATGCGTAAGTCCTGGCTTACCGCTTCCCTGCTGGCCCTCACCGTCGCCTCCCCGTTCGCCGCTGCGGATATTCAAGGACACAAGGCCGGTGACTTCATCATCCGTGGCGGCTTCGCCACCGTCGATCCCGACGACAGCAGTTCCGACATCAAGCTGGACGGCGCCAAGCAGCGCGGTACCAAGGCGACCGTCGACAGCGACACCCAGCTCGGCCTGACCTTCACCTACATGTTCGCCGACAAGTGGGGCGTGGAACTGGTCGCCGCCACTCCGTTCAACCACCAGGTCGACGTCAAGGGCCTCGGCCCGGGCCTGGACGGCAAGCTGGCCGACATCAAGCAACTGCCGCCGACCCTGCTGCTCCAGTACTACCCCATGGGCGGTACCAACAGCGCCTTCCAGCCTTACGGCGGCCTGGGCGTGAACTACACTACCTTCTTCGACGAAGACCTCGCCAGCAACCGCAAGGCGCAGGGTTTCAGCAGCATGAAGCTGCAGGACTCCTGGGGCCTGGCCGGCGAACTGGGCTTCGACTACATGCTCAACGAGCACGCGCTGTTCAACATGGCCGTCTGGTACATGGACATCGACACCAAGGCCAGCATCAACGGCCCGAGCGCCCTGGGCGTGAACAAGACCAAGGTCGACGTGGACGTCGATCCGTGGGTCTACATGATCGGTTTCGGCTACAAGTTCTGAGTCGTAGACTGTCGCGGGGCTTGCGCCCCCAACGGAAAAAGGCGCCTTCGGGCGCCTTTTCTCATCCTGCGGAAACGGGCCCATGTACCTCTGGCTGAAGACCCTGCACATCACCTTCGCCCTCAGCAGCGCCGCCCTGTTCGTCTGGCGCCTGGCCTGGAACTGGTCGGGGCGCAAGGCCAGCGGCATCCGCCGCTGGGGACCGCACCTGGTGGACACCCTGCTGCTGCTCACCGCGCTCGGCCTGGTGCACCTGGCGATGCCCTGGCCGCTACCGCTCTGGCTGCTGGCGAAGCTGGGGCTGTTGCTGGGCTACATCGTCTGCGCGGCGTTCGCCCTGCGGATGGCGCGGGGCCCCGGCAAGGGCCTGCTCAGCGTCCTCAGCCTCGCCCTGCTGGGCGGGATCTTCTACCTGGCGCTGAACAAGCCCTGGTGGTGATCAGCGGCCGAGCAGGCGCGCCAGCCCCACGCCCATCGGCGTCGGCTGGTCGAAGCGGAAACGCCGCAGCAGGCGCTCGTTGTTCGCCCGCGAATGCCTGATGTCACCGGCTCGCGCGTCGGCGTGGGTCACCGGCGGCAGGCCACCGAGCACCTGGCCGATCTCCGCCAGCAACTGCTTCAGGCTGATGCTGCGATTCAGGCCGACGTTCACCGCCCCGGGCTCCACTGCCGTCGCCTCCAGCGCCTGGACCAGGAAATCGACCAGGTCGGCGACGTAGATGAAGTCGCGGGTCTGCTCGCCGTCGCCGAACACGGTGATCGGCGTCCCCTTCAGGGCGCGCTCGGTGAATATGCTGATCACCCCGGAATAGGGCGAGGACGGGTCCTGGCGCGGCCCGTAGACGTTGAAGAAGCGGAAGATCGCCGGTTCCAGCCCATGCTGGCGGCGATAGAAATCGAGGTAGTACTCGCTGGCCAGCTTGTCCGACGCGTAGGGCGTCAGCGGCGACTTCGGGGTGTCTTCGTCGATCGCCGTGCCTTCGCCGTTCTGCCCGTAGACCGCTGCGCTGGAAGCGAACACCACGCGCTTCACGCCCTGCTCGCGCATCGCTTCGCAGAGGTTCAGGGTGGCGATGAAATTGCTCTGGTGGGTGGCGACCGGGTCGTCCACCGAGGCCTGTACCGAGGCGACCGCGGCCAGGTGGGCGACCGCCGCGCAGCCCTTCAGGGCGGCCGCCAGGGTCGCCGCGTCGGCGGCGTCGCCTTCGAGCAGCTCGACCCGTTCGTCGTCCAGGGGCAGGTTGTCGCGCTTGCCGGTGGACAGGTTGTCCAGCACACGCACGCGGTAGCCGCGCGCCAGCAGCGCGTCGGTCAGGTGGGAGCCGATGAAACCGGCGCCGCCGGTGATCAGGATGGGGCGTTCAAACATGCCTGTAGTACCTGTCCAATAGAGCCGGCAAACCTGCGCGCCAGGCGCGCGGCTTGATGCCGAAGGTGTGGAGGATCTTCTTGCAGACCATCACCGCGTGCTGCGGTTCGTCGAGCGCGTCCGGGCGCGCGGCATGGGCCTCCGCCGAAGGCTCCTGGATCAGGTTGGAGCGATAGGTACGCGCCTCGTTGAGGATCACCTGCCCCAGCGCCAGGGTGGTGGTCGCTTCCAGTCCGCCGTAGTGGTAGGTGCCCCACAGCGGCGCCTGGCAGTCGAGCTGCTTGAGCACCGAGAGCACCACCCGCGCGGCGTCGTCCACCGGCGTCGGGTTGCCGCGCCGGTCGTCGGCGAGGAACAGCGGCTGCGGTTGTTCGGCGCGGCTGAGGAAACGTCCCAGCAAGCCGTTCGGGCTTTCGTCCAGCAGCCAGCCGAAGCGGATCAGCACATGTCGCGGGCAGGCCGCGCGCACGCTCTGCTCCATGCGCCAGAGCGCCTGGCCACGCAGGCCCAGCGGAAGGGTCTCGTCCTTCTCGCTGTAGGCGGTGGCGCGGGCGCCGTCGAAGACCCGGTAGCTGGACGGCTGGACCAGCAGGATCTCGTAGTGCTGGCAGAGTTCCGCGAGGCGCTCGACGGCGCGCTCCTGGGCGCCCAGGCGCTCCGCCTCGACCTGCTCGGCCTGGAACCAGTCGTGGTAGAAGGCGAGGTTGATCACCGCGTCGGGGCGCGTTTCGTCCAGCAGGGTGGTGAGGCTGGCGGCATCCCAGCCCTGCTCGGGTGGTCTGGGCGCGAGGAAACCGATGTCTTCCTCCGCCCCTAGGCGGATCAGCGCCTGTCCAAGGGCATTACCGCCGCCCAAAAGCATCAGGCGCATTCGCATGGTGTAGGGGGGCACTCGAAATCTGATAGTGAATAGCGACGCGGCGCACGCCCCAAGGCAATGACATCCTACGCCTCGCTGGCGACATGAAAGGTGCGGGCATCGGGAGCTGCTTGTCGCGGCAGGTACCCCGGACAGCGCCGCCGTTATTTTCATGCAACCTGACACGCCGCATTCTTGCTGTGCCTCCGGTGAAGCGTCAAGCATTCACCGGGCCAGCTCCGCCAGCGGCGCGGATCGGCGGGACGAATGGCAGTGCGCGGCGGCGTCAGGCCGGTAGCGCGCCGGCCCGATAGTCCTTGGGCGAAACCTCGAACTGCTTCTTGAACGCCCGGCTGAAATGTGCCGAGTCGCTGAAACCCCACTTGAAGGCGATGGAGGTGATCGATTCGCCGCGCAGCCGTGGGTTGCCGAGGTCGGCGGCGCTGCGGCTGAGGCGCTGGCGGAGAATGTAGCGGCAGACGCTGTCGCCCTGCTCCTCGAACAACCGGTACAACTGGCGCACCGAGATGCGCAGGCGGCCGGCGAGCATGTCCGGACTCAGGCGCGGCTCCCGCAGGGATTGCTCGATCAGACGCTCCGCGTGCCGGCGCAGACTGTAGCCATAGAGCCCGGCCAGCGGTCCCTCCAATTCCTCGCCGGCGTGCTGTAGCGCCGGCCCGAGCAGGGCGATCAGCGCCTCCTGCAACGCCCCGCCTTCGTCCGCCACCGCCCACGGTTGCAGTTCTCCGGCGCACACCTGCTGCACCAGCAGGCCGAGCAGGCGACCACTGGCGCAGTTCGGCGAGAGTTTGCCGAAGGCCCGCTGGCTGGGTGGCAGGTGCCGGCATACCTGGTCGCGGGAGAGATGGAACGAGGTGTGTTCGATGAGTCCGTGGGGAATGATCTCGCAGCCGCCCGCGGAGTCCATCAGCGCCATTTCCCCTGGCGCCAGCTCTATGCTGTCCCCACCCTGGCGCAGTTGAGCATGGCCGCTGCGCTGGACGACCAGGAAGCAGTGACGGTCGTCGTCATGATCGGCATGGGTGGCCTGGCGGGCGATGCGCCCGGCGTTGGTGCGGATCTGCGCCAGCTCCAGGCCGCCGAGGTCCTGCCGCGAGATATCGCCGATGAACAGCGTCCGGTTCAGCGCGGGCTGCGACTCGAAGCGCCCGCAGACCTGGCGCAACGCCTGGTTCCAGGCTTCGAAGCTGTTGTGTGCGGAAGACAGGGTATGCACCGGGCACCTCCTGACGGCAACGGCCATCGTTATTGTTGTATGGCGCGGCAATTACCAAGCCACGCAGCGCTGCCGACATGATTAACATGTTATCGATATACCCACAAGCTGGCGCAAATAGACCGGCGGATACGCATCCGGGAGAGCCGGCAAGGGCCGTTCAGGCGGGAGAAAGCAGGCGCTGCAATTGGGCGAAGGCACCCAGCAGGGCCAGGCGCTGCTCGGCGACCAGGGGGATGTAGCGGCGATAGGCGGGGAAGCGGTTGACCACCTCGCACGCCCCCAGGTGTTCCAGGCTCACGGTCCAGCCCCTGTCGTCGCGGCAGAGGCGCAAACTCCGGAAGTCCAGCGGCATGAGTTGCTCCAGCAAGGCCCGGTCGCCCCCCTGCAAGGCCTCCCGCAACGGCTCGAGCCCGCTCCCGCTGCGCACCTTGCAAAGGATGCCGCGACGCCGCAAGCAACCGGCGTGACGCAGCTCCAGGCTGGCCGGCGGCCCCCCAGGCGCCGCCACGAACAGGCTGAACTCGGTGCTGACGATATGCATGAACAGGTGCGCCTGGACCCGCTCGCGAACCTCGAAGCTCAGCTCTTTCGTACGCAGCAACAGCCTGCCGTCCTGCGCCTCGCCGTCGCACGCAGCCAGGTTGCGCCGCACCAGGGCCAGGGTGGCTCCGGGGCGATAGGCGGCTGGCCGCCAGTCGCGCCAGTGGCGCTCATACCAGCGCGCCCAGGCGGACATGCGCCCTCTCCCGCTGCTGGTCCTCTTCGGCGAATTCCTTCTCCAGCACCTCTTCCACCGCCAGCGGACGGAACGGATTCACCCGCTGTACGCACAGGGTCCAGAACAGGGCGTAGGCGGCCGCCAGGCCGAGCATCAGGGCGAACGGCAGGTAGATGTCGGCGGGGTTCATATCCGGCGGCGTGATGTAGAACATCCCCAGCAGGATTCCGGCGCTGGAGAACAGCTGCGGCAACGGGAACAGCGGCGAGCGGTAGGCGCGCGGCAGGTCCGGGCGACGGATGCGCAGCAGCACCACGGAGAGGGTCACCAGCAGGTAGGCGGTGCCCCAGGCGCAGACCGCCGCCAGGACCAGGTGGATGATCCCTTCGCTGTCGCCGCCCAGCCACCAGGCGTGCAGGCAGGGAATCGCCGCTGCCACGGCGATGCACAGCAACGGTGTCTTGAAGCGCGGGTGCAGGTAGGTGAAGGCCTTCGGCAAGGCGCCATCCAGCGCCATCCCGTAGAGAATCCGCGGCAGGCCGGCCATCAGGGTGTTGATGGTGGCGGCCCCGGCGAACAGCAGGCCCACGCCCAGCCAGATGCGTCCGAACGGTCCCATCACCTGCTCGGCGAATCGCGGGATCGCCATCGGCGTCTCCAGCAGGTGCAGGCCGCCGCCGAGGTCGAGGTTTTCCACCTGCCGGCGCATCGCCGCGCCATAGAGGAACATGCAGCAGGCCACCCCGACCAACCCCAGGGCCATCGCCCGCGGCAGGGTCCGCGAAGCGTGGCGCACCTCCGGCGCCAGCGGCGTGACGAATTCGCAACCGACGAACATGAACATCGCCATGCCCACCAGCGACAGCAGGGTCGGCAGGTCGTCGCCGACCATCGAGGCCCCGAACCAGCCCTGCAACTCCACCGCGGGCAGGCGCAGCAGACCGGCCACGGCGAAGATCATCAGGGTGCTCCACATGCCGAAGGTGAGGATCACTTCGGCGCGACCGAAGGCGGTGATCCCCAGCGCATTCAGCAGGCCGAAGCAGAGCACCATGCCGACGCCCACCAGCCAGGCGCCGCCGCCCGGCTCGGTGAGGGTATTCAGCGACTCGAAGTTGACCAGCGCCATGGTGCCGCTGAGCATGGTCTCGGCGGTGCCGGCGAACACATGGACGATCAGGTAGGCCGACAGCGTGCCGGTGATCGCGAAGAAGCGCCCGAGGCCGCACGACAGGTAGTCGTAGACCGAGCCACGGGTCGGCAGCAGGCAGGCGGCCTCGGCGAAGGTGGTGGACTGCGCCAGCATCAGCAGCAGCGCCACCAGCATCGCCACGGCGAAGGTTCCGCCGCCCAGGCCGAAGCCGGTGGTGGCGGTGAGGATCACCGGGCTGGCCATGATCAACCCGACCGAACTGGCCAGGGCGGTGGGGAAACCAACCCGCCCGCGGAGCAGGTGCTGGGTGAGTCTGGAGTTGGACATCGACGTATCCTCGACGGCAGCGTTGCTGTTGTTGTTCTTGCGTCAGGCCCTGCCAGGGCGCGCCAGGCGCCCTGCGGGACGCGCCGGCGTCCCGTACGCTCCGCCGGCAGGCGAAGCGTGTCGAACAAAAGGCTGCCGCGGAGGGCAGCGAAAGAGCCGAACGAATCAGCTCACCCCGATTTCATCGATATCAGTAGGCGATGCACACCGACTTGTTCTCGGTGTACGCCTCGATCGCCGCATGGCCCATCTCGCGACCGATGCCGGACTGCTTGAAGCCGCCGAACGGCATCGACGGGTCGAGCAGGTTGTGGGCGTTCACCCATACCGTGCCGGCCTTGATCCTGGGCACCAGGTCCATGACCTGGCGCAGGTCGTTGGACCAGATGCTCGCACCGAGCCCGTAGATGCTGTCGTTGGCCAGACGCACCGCTTCGTCGAGATCGTCGAAGGGCGTCGCCACCAGCACCGGCCCGAAGATTTCCTCGCGCACCACCTGCATCCCCGGGGTGACGTCGGCAAGGATCGTCGGCTGCACGTAGAACCCCGTCTCGCCCTGGCGCGCCCCGCCGCAGACCACGCTGGCGCCCTCGGCCACCCCGCTTTCGATCATCCCCAGCACCCGCTCCTGCTGCCTGGCCGAGACCAGCGGGTTGATCTGCGTGGTCGGATCCAGGCCGGGGCCGATGCTCAGGTCGCCGGCGATGGCCGCCAGGCGCTCCAGCACCTGGTCGAAACGCTTGCGCTGCACATAGAGGCGCGAACCAGCGGTGCAGACCTGCCCCTGGTTGAAGAAGATCGCGCCGGCGGAACCGGCGGCAGCCATGTCCAGGCTGGTGTCATCGAGGATGATCACCGGGGATTTGCCGCCGAGTTCGAGGGAAAAACGCGTCATGTTCTCCACCGCCGCATGCCCGATCAGCTTGCCCACCGGGGTCGAGCCGGTGAACGCCAGCTTGTCGATGCCCGGGTGCGCCGCCAGTGCCGCGCCGGCCTCGGCGCCCGTGCCGGTGACGATGTTCACCACCCCTGGCGGAATCCCCGCCTCCAGGCACAACTGGCCGAGGCGCAGGGCGGTCAGCGGGGTTTCGTCGGCCGGTTTGAGGACTACGGTGCAGCCGCAGGCCAGGGCCGGGACGATCTTCCAGATCGCCATCAGCAAGGGGAAATTCCACGGCACGATGGCTCCGACCACGCCCACCGGCTCCGGCACCGTGTAGGCCCGGTAGCGCGCGCCTGGGACCGCGGCGATCGACAGGTCGAGGCTGCGGCCCTCGATCTTGGTCGCCCAGCCGGCCATGTAGCGGATGAACTCGACCGAGGCGCCGACCTCCAGGGCCCGCGACAGGTTGATCGACTTGCCGTTGTTCAGGGTCTCCAGCTGCGCCAGTTGCTCGCCATGCGCCTCGATCCGTTCCGCCAGTCGCAGCAGCAGGCGCTCGCGATCGGCCGGGCGCTGGCCTGCCCAGTTGCCTTCGAACGCACGCCGCGCGGCGGCGACCGCCCGATCGACGTCTTCGGCGCCGGCGCGGGCCACGCGCGCCAGCTCGGCACCGGTCGCCGGGTCGTACAGCGGCATGTCGGCGCCGGAACGCGCCGGCCCGGACTCGCCGTCGATCAGCAGGCCATGGGGACTGCGCAAGAAGGCGCTGACGGACGGGTCGATGGCAATACTCATGTGTGCTCCTCGGCTTGGCGACGGCGCTGCGTCATGCATGCGCCTACTACCCGGGAATACTCTGGACCCGCCGCTCCCCCGCTCGCTTGCTCCAGCCTGCCGGGTTTCTTGCCGCTGCCTGCCAAGCCAGGCAGAGAGAGACAAGACGGCGCGCCGGGGCATGGACATTCTGCCCGGCAGGCGGGACAGTGGACGTCCCGCCGCCTCGTCCCACGGGAGTCCCGCGCCATGCCTTCGACCCTGTCGCCCGACCTCGGCCCGCGCTGCATGCAGGCCTTCACCCAGGTGGTGCCGGCCAGCCTGTGCGTGTTCTATCGCATCGACGAGGATTGCCGCGCACACGATTTCCAGCTCCTGCGGATGCCGGCCGGCATGCACCGCGACTACCTGCGCCACTACCGCGACTACGATCCGCTGCAGCCGCGCCACTGCCTGGCCAGCGCTTCGCCGGTGGTGCCGCTGCGCCAGGGCATCGCCCGCCAGCCCGCGGAGGACAGCGCGCTGTACCAGGGCTTCCTGCGACGCCACGGGATCTGCGACGTGGTCGAGGTGCTGGCGCATGCGCAGCAGCGTCCGGTGGCGGCCCTGTCGTTGCTGCGCGACGCCCGCCTAGGGGCCTTCTCCGACCAGGAGCTGCGACGGTTGCGCGCCCTGCATGGCCTGATGGAGCTGGCGGCGCAGGCATGCGCCACGCCAACGGCCAGCGCCGAGCGCCTGCAAGGCCTGACACCGAGGGAACGGGAGATCGCCCTGCTGCTGCGCGACGGCGTCAGCAACAAATGCCTGGCGCAGTGCCTCGGACTCGGCCTGCCGACGGTGAAGACCCACCTGCTCAACCTGTTCCGCAAGACCGGCGCGCGCAGCCGCACCGAGCTGGTGAAGCGACTCTTCCTCTAGCCGCGCGCGGCCTGGGGGCTGCGCGCCTCCAGCCAGAAGAGGAACTGCCGCACCGCCAGCGGCTTGCCGCTCTCGTGCAGGCCGCGCAGGCGCTCGCGGTGGCGCCTGAAGGAGAAACCGGGAAATACCCAGGGCAGGTTCAACAGGTACCAGGCCAGGGCGCCGACATCGGCGAAGTGCAACACCTCCCAACCTTCGCCGCCTGCCACCGGCGACAACTCCGCGGCCTCCAGCTGGGCCCGGGCGAAACCCAGGTTCCAGTGCGGCGCCTCCGGCGTCGGCGCCGGTTCGCCGAGCAACGCATAGAACTCGCGGTTGAAGTCGCCGGCCACCTGCTGGGTGAGGAAACAGCCGCCGGGCGCCAGCACCCGCCGGACCTCCGATGGCAGATAGGACTCGTGGCGGTTGCCGACCAGGTCGAAGGTGCCATCGGCGAACGGCAACGCCCCGCCGCCATCGCCCTCCCGGCCCTGGCGATGGTTGTCCGGCGCGCCCTCCACCTCGACCACGCGGATGCCCAGGGGCTCCAGGCGACCCCGGGCAATCTCCAGGTTGGGCGCCCAGCCCTCGGTAGCCACGGTGAGCGGCGGACGATACGGCAGCCGGCTCAACCATTCGCCGCCGCCGGTGCCCATGTCCAGCAGGCTGGCGGCGGCCCGGCAGCGCTCCAGCATGCGCCCCGGGAAATCCCATGGCGGCGGTTCCAGGCGGATGCGTCCGCCATAGTCGTATTCCCAGCCGCGCATCGGTGTGCGGCCGGCTTCCGCCAGCAGCGCGTCGAATTCGTCGCCCGTCGCCATTTCGCCGTTCTCCCAGAGACCGCCCGCTACCATCCCCGAGTCTCCTCGCCAAGGCAAGCCCATAGAGAATGTAAAGCTTGCTTGACAAAGAAGAGCACCCCGGCCAATGTAAAGCTCCCTTTACATGGACGGTTCAACCATGACCCACAAACGTTTCTTCCTCGAACTGCTTCTCGCGCTGGTCGGCTATGCCGCTGCCGTTCTGATCAGCGGCCAGTTGCTGGCAGGCACGGAACCGGGCGCCAGCCGGGTCTTCCTCGCCCTGCTGCCGGTGCCACCGATGGTCGCCCTGGCGCTGGTGGTGATCCGTTACCTGCGGCGCCTCGACGAAATGGCCCGGCGCATCCATCTCGAAGCCCTCGCCCTGGCCTTCGTCGGCACCGCCCTGCTCACCTTCGCCTACGGTTTCCTCGAAACCACCGGCTTTCCGAAACTCTCGATGTTCTTCGTCTGGCCCCTGATGGGCGCGTTCTGGGCCATCGGCTGCGTCCTGGGACTGAGGCGCTACGCATGAGGAACCGGGTTCGCGAGTTGCGCGCGGAGCGCGGTTGGTCACAGGCGGAGCTGGCCGGAAAGCTGGAGGTATCGCGGCAGACGGTGAACGCCATCGAAACCGGCCGCTACGACCCAAGCCTGCCCTTGGCCTTCAAGCTCGCCCGGGTATTCGGACTGGCGATAGAAGCGATCTTCGACGACCGGGAAGCCCCGTTGGACTGAGTCCGATCCCGCTGCCGGAAATGTCCGGGGCGCCCTCTGGCGACCCCGGCGGCGAGCCCCCCTTACCCTGTACCAAATGGCAGTTGCCGCATTTCCCCTCGGGGCTAGCCTTGGACCAGGCCTATCGCCAGCCTTCCCCCTGGTCCCCGCTCGATACGCTGAAAAACCACGGATAACGTCTTTTCAACCGGCAAGACAGGAGTCTCAGCCATGTCGAAAGATTCTGTTCTTGGCTTATTCAGGCAACACGCAGATACCCATCCCGAACGCCCCGCCCTCGTCGATCGCGAGCGCTCGTTCAGCTACCGCGAACTCGACCGACTCAGCGACCGGCTGGCCGCCCACCTGGCCAGGCGCGGCGTCGCCCGGGGCGAGCGGCTGCCCCTGCTGGCCGAACGCTCGGCCGAACTGGTCATCGCCATCCTGGCGGCCGCCAAGTGCGCAGCGGCCTACGTACCGGTGGACCGTCGGCAACCCGACAGGCGCAAGCAGGAAATCCTCCGCCAGTGCCAGGCCCCCGTGGCCCTCGCCACCCAGGCCGAGGACCTGCCGGGGCAACCGGTGGAGGTCATCGCACAGGCGCTCGCGACGAGTGCGGCGGGTGCCGCGCCGAGACCGGCGCTCGACGGCAGCGAAGCGCTGTATGTGATCTTCACCTCGGGCACCACCGGCGAACCCAAGGGCGTGGTGATCGAGAGCCGCTCCCTGAGCAACCTCGTGGACTGGCACAACCGGCGCTTCGAGATGGACCAACGGAGCCGCACCACCCTGATGGCCGGCGTCGGCTTCGACGTTTGCCAATGGGAAATCTGGTCCACCCTGTGCGCAGGCGCCTGCCTCCACCTGGTGCCCGACGAGGTGCGCCCGGACCCGGCGGCGCTGCTGGCATTCTTCGCCGAGCAGCGGATCAGCCATGCCTTCGCGCCTACCGTGATGGTCCCTGCGCTGGTGGAGCAACCCGCTCCGCCGTCGCTGGCGCTGCGCTACCTGTTCTGCGCCGGGGAAAAACTGCCGCCGGTCGCAACCGGCGGGCTGCCCTATACCGTGGTGGATTACTACGGCCCGACCGAAGCCACGGTCTTCGCCACCTGCCGCATCGTCGACGCCGAAGCTCATCGGCGGCCCGCCTCGATCGGCACGCCCATCGACGGTTGCGAGGCATTCATTCTCGACGCCGACGACCGGCCTTGCCATGGCGACCGGCCCGGCGAGCTGAACCTGGCGGGCGTCTGCCTGGCGCGCGAATACCTGCGCGACCCGGACATGACCGCCAGGCGCTTCCACTACTCGCAGGCACTGCGGCGCCGGCTCTATCGCACCGGCGACAAGGCCCGCTGGCTGGCCGACGGCAGCCTGCAGTTCCTCGGTCGGCTGGACGATCAGGTGAAGATCCGCGGCCACCGCGTCGAACTCGGCGACGTCGAAGCCGCGCTGCTGCGCCAGCCGGCGATCCATGGCGCGGTGGTGCTGGCGCATGCCGACCCACGCTGCGGTAGCCAGCAATTGAGCGCCTTCGTGGTCCCCCGCCAGCGGGGCGGCGATGCCAGGGCCGTGCTCGCCGCCATCAAGACCGCCCTGCGCCAGGAACTGCCCGACTACATGCTGCCCAGCCGCTATCTGTCGCTGGACAGCCTGCCGACCACGGTCAACGGCAAGATCGACCGCCAGGCCCTGCGTCGACGCCTGGAGGAACAATGCCAGGAACGACTCGACGAGCAACGCTTCGGCACCCCCGGCGAACTGCAAGTGGCCCTGGCCTGGCAGGAAGTGCTGGGGCATACCGACTTCGGCCTGGACGACAGCTTCTTCGAGGTCGGCGGCCATTCCCTGCTGGCCGCCGCCCTGGTGCGCGAACTGAGCCGACGCTTCGGCAACCGTGCCTACATCCACGACATCTACCGCACCCCGAGCGTACGCCAACTGGCGGCCAGCCTAGCGCGGCGCGCCGGCGAAGCGCCGCCGGCGCTGGACAGCGAACCGGCCCAGGAGCTGCAACGGGACGTGCGCCTGCCCGCCGACGTGGATTTCAGTCGGCCCATGGACGCCGCCCAGTTGCTCGCGCCACGGCACATCCTGCTCACCGGCGCCAGCGGGCTGATGGGCGCCCACCTGCTCGCCGAGCTGCTGGCCAGCCGCGAGGCCGACCTGCATTGTCCGGTCCGTGCGCAAAACGACGCCCACGCCCTCGAACGCCTGCGCCAGGCCGCCCGGCAGCACCGCATCGAACTCGCCGAGTCGGACTGGCGACGGGTCAGGGCCTACGCCGCCGACCTCGCAGAACCAGGTTTCGGACTACCGGCGGAAACCTACCGCGAGCTGGCCGGCAGCGTCGACCAGGTCTTCCATTCCGCCAGCGCGGTGAACTTCATCCAGCCATACAGCTACATGAAGCGCGACAACGTCGAGGGGCTCGGCCAGGTCCTGCGCTTCTGCGCCAGCGGCCGCTGCAAGCCGCTGATGCTGCTGTCGAGCATCTCGGTGTACAGCTGGGGCCACCTGCATACCGGCAAGCGCCTGATGCGCGAGGACGACGACATCGACCAGAACCTGCCGGCGGTGGTCACCGACATGGGCTACGTGCGCAGCAAATGGGTGATGGAAAAGATCGCCGACCTCGCCGCCGAACGCGGCCTGCCGCTGATGACCTTCCGCCTCGGCTACGCCACCTGCCACAGCCGTACCGGCGCCCATGCCGACTACCAGTGGTGGAGCCGGCTGGCGCGGACCTGCCTGGAGTACCGGGCCGTGCCGCTCCTGCGCGAGCTGCGCGAGGGCCTGACCACGGTGGACTACATGGTAGAGGCGATCAGCGTCATCGCCCGCCAGCCTTCGGCGCTGGGCAAGAAATTCAACCTGGTGCCGAGCATTCCGCGCTGCCTGACCCTGGACGAGTTCTTCGACCGTCTCGGGCGACGCGCCGGGCGTCCCCTCCGGCAGATGCCGTTCGACGACTGGGTAAGTCTCTGGGAAGACAATCGCGACGCCCCGCTCTATCCCCTGCTGAGTATGTTCCGCGACAACATGTACGCCGGCCGCAGCACCGTCGAGTTGTACCAGGATACCTATCTCTGGGACTGCACCAACGTCGAGGAACACCTGCGCGGGAGCGCCGTGCGCGAGCCGGAGTTCGACGACCGCCTGCTCGACCTGTACCTCGCCGGCCTGGGCGGCAGCGCCATGCGGTAAGGTCGAGGCCGCCGCGGCCGGTCGCCGCGGCGGTTACCGCAGCGGGACGCGCTTGGGTATCCTGTCCGCTTTATCGCCCGGAGAACCTCATGCACAACGTTCTGATCGTCGGCGCCTCGCGCGGCATCGGCCTGGGACTGGCGGATGCCTTCCTGCAACGCGGCGCACAGGTATTCGCCGTCGCCCGGCGACCGCAAGGCTCTCCCGGGCTGCAGGCACTGGCGGAGCGAGCCGGGGAGCGCTTGCAAGCGGTGACCGGCGACCTCAACCAACGCGACTGCGCCGAACGCATCGGCGAGGCGCTGGGCGAGCGCGGATCGATCGCCTGATCGTCAACGCCGGCATCTACGGCCCGCAGCAACAGGATGTGGCGGAAATCGACGCCGAGCAGACCGCCCAGCTGTTCCTGACCAACGCCATCGCGCCGCTGCGCCTGGCCAGGGCACTGTCCGGGCGGGTTAGCCGGGGTGGCGTGGTGGCGTTCATGAGTTCGCAGATGGCCAGCCTGGCGCTGGGCCTGTCGGCCACAATGCCGCTCTACGGCGCCAGCAAGGCGGCGCTGAACAGCCTGGTACGCAGCTGGGAGGGCGAGTTCGAGGAGTTGCCGTTCAGCCTGTTGCTCCTGCATCCCGGCTGGGTGCGTACCGAAATGGGCGGCGACAGCGCGCCGCTGAGCGTCGAGGAAAGCGCCGCCGGACTGGTCGCGGCGGTGGAGGATGCCGCGGGCGTGAATGCCTGTCGCTTCGTCGATTATCGGAACCAGCCGCTGCCCTGGTGAAGCGGGCCGATCCGTCAGGGCATCCGGCAATAGCCCTCGGCCGCATACCTGATGAGGTCGGCATCGCGCTTGATGCCGAGCTTCTTCATGGCACTGACCTTCTGCGTACTGATGGTCTGCACGCTGCGATGCGAGCGCTCGGCGATTTCGGTGATGGTCAGTCCGGAGCCGAACAGACGGACGATTTCCGCCTCCCGGGGCGTCAGCCGTTCGTTGTGCGAGGAAAGCACCTGGTTGACGAAGATGTCCCTGATCGACGGCGAGAAATACTGGTTTCGCGAATAGGCCGCGCTCACCGCCGCCAGCAGGTGACTGGTCGAGTCGGACTTGCTGAGGATGCAATTGATACCCTGCTTGAGAATGGCCCGGATAAGACCCGGATTGTTCAGCATGGTAAAGACGACCAATTGCAGATGCGGATAACGTCGTCGCAGCAATGACAACAATGCCAGTCCATCGCCATATTTCCCGCCCGGCATCGTATAGTCGACGATAACGACATCGCAGTCGCCTTCGTCGAGCCGGCCGATCAACTCGGTAGAATTGGAAACTTGACCGAGCATCTCCAAAGAACCGCACTGACTCAGTTCGTAGGAAATACCCAGCGAAATGGCGGGATGATCATCCGCAACCATTACGCGAATGCGATGTAGGGACATCCTTGCGTCTCCTTAAGCGGTACACGGCAGGCGAAAGCGTTACCAGGAAACCTGTGGTCTCGGTCATGCCTGCCGCAGGCAGGCGGCCGCCGCTCGGCCGGCAAGGAGGAAAGCGCGGTCCGGAATCCGCCGACGCCACTGCCCCGGTTCAAAGTGAACATGTGTATTTTCTAGTGAAACCGACGATATTTAATATAGTAAAACTACTATTTTTTCGCCTCGCAAACTAACAACAAAGACACTTGAAACAGCCCCCGAAAAACGTATACGTAGACACTTATGAAAAACGATGAAATACGAAACGGACAAGCCAGAGCAGCAAAAAATTTGAAAAAAGAGTTCCGTGACAAGCTGAAACTATCGCCTGGAAAATAGCGTTCTTTTATTTGCGCGAAATCCTACCGAGGAAACTTGCATATCCCTCAGAAAGCCTTCGCCCATACGCAATATCGGTATTCCGCGTGCGGGAATGGCATGTGCGCACGAGACCCAGGACGAGCAGCGGAGCGATATGCAGAGCGCCTTCGGCGATCTGCAACCACTGGAGGTGAGGGGCCGAGCCTTCGCGAGGGCTGGCGCGAAAGCGGCCGACGGCGCTTCCCGAGGCGGGGCGGGAAACGCCGGGGAAAGAACGGCGGCGCCGCTCAGGGGAAGGTAAACGTGAACTCGGCGGCGCCGTCGGCGACCCCGGCCTTCAATTCGCCCTCCGCGCCGATACGGATGTAGGCGGCACTCAGCGGGAGGTCGGCGCTGTCGCCGACACGCCGCATCGGGTAGGGCGTGCCGTCGAAACGTATCCGCTGCTGGTCCAGGCCGTTCTTCACGACGATGCCGAACCCCGCCGCGCCGCCGCTCTTCAAGCTGAGGATCGTCGGGTCCTCTTGCTGCGCCGAGACATACTTGTCGCGGAAAGCGATTTCCGGCTTGGCCAGCGCCGCACACTCGCTGAGAGAAATATCGAAGGAACGCTCCGTGGAGGTGTCGTTGACCCGCGGGAAGTTCTTCAACGCGACGCTACCCAGTTTGACGTTGATTTCCCGTCCCACCTCGACCTTGCATTTCTTCGGGATCGGCGGCGGCGGGGGACCGCCGCCGATCCCGATGGAGGCCGGGCCGATCAGCGAATAGGGCTTTCGGCAAACCCCGGTGGGGTAGTTGTCCGCAGGCACCGCCAGGACGCTGCCGATGGACGCTTCGCCCTTCAGCCTGTCCACCGCCCAGAGATTCAGGGTGGCGCTGCCGGATACGCTGGTTACCTTCAGGTCGCCGGCAGGCAACTCGCCGGGGTCGACCGTCAGGACCAGTTCCTGTAGGTAGTCGCTGGTCGTGCTTCCGGAAAAGCTCGTGACTCGCTTGTCCAGCGCATGGGGCTGGTTGTCGACCGGAATCACCCGCTTGACGCCGTCCTGGGCATCCACCGAGATCCGATAGCCGATGCCTTTGACGTCGGACGCCACCGTGCCGTAGGGCCCCGGATAGCCCACCCCGGACCAGTTCCCCCCGATGACCAGCTCATGCGCCTCCTGGGAAGCCTGGGGCTTGTAGTTCAGGAACAGGCTCACCGGCCTGGCGAACAGCACCGTGCCTTTCGCCGTGCCGCTGGTCAGCTCGTTCACCACACGCCAGGGCAAGCCTTTGCCATTGCCGAACGAGCAGTTCAGGGCGACCTCGTTCAGGGCCCAGGCCTGGCCGCCGGTCAGGCAGCAGAGGCCGAGAACGAGCGCCTGCCGAGCCTGCGCGCCAGGCCGGCGGCGCAGGGAAACGCGGCCGGGAAATAACCTCATGCTCATGGAACTCTCCAAGATTGCGCCTGCGGAAGAGGGCCACACTCCAGGCGAGAGCGGCCCCGGCCGGAAAGGGAGGTCCGCCAGGGACCTCCCCTGCCGGCCTTACCAGATGTTGCCGTAGTCGATACCGGCAGGCGGCAGGAGCGCCGCCTCGCCGATCACGTAGTTGCCGCCCAGGACCCCATGGTTCTCGCCGACCTGCGCACCGTAGATCTGGCCGTAATGGGACTGAGGCTTGAAGTCGATCTTGCCGCTGACGCCGGAGTACTCGATCGATCCCAGGTTGACGCCGGCCAGCCCGCCCATGGAGACGTAGTAGTCGCCACTGACGGTGCCTTCCGACATGGACGAAACGATGCGTCCCTGGATCTGGTTCTCGCCGACCAGGCCGCCGATGCGGCTGCGCCCGCCGCTGTTGACGGTACTGCTGCTGCGCGCCGACAGGATCGAACCGGCGTTGCTGCCGACCAGGCCGCCAACCGACGCACTCGCAGCGGCGCTGACCCTGCCGCTGGTATCCACGTTGACCAGTTCGCCGCCGTTGTGGCCGACGAGCCCGCCCACCAGGCTGTTGAAGCCGCCGCTCACGTCGCCGCGCGAGATCGCATGGGCGACGGAACCGCCGAGGTTGTGTCCAATCAGCCCGCCGACGCGACTGTTGCTGCCGCCGCTGACCTTGCCCGTCGCCTCGGCGGTCTCGATGGCACCCTGGCTGTTGTTGCCGACCAGCCCGCCCAGATCCGCGCCCCCCTGGTCCATGACGCTGCCGCTGGCTTTCAGGTTTCCGAGCATGCCGTTGCCTTCTGCCTTGCCGATCAACCCTCCGGTCGCCAGGCCGCCCTTGCTGTACACCGACCCGCTCGCCTGCGAGCGGAATATCTCGCCGCCGGAACTCAGGCCGACCAGCCCGCCGGTATACCCCGCGCCGCCGGCCTCCACCTGGCCGCTGGCGCTACTATCGGAGACGTGGCCGAACATGTTGTAGCCGACCAGGCCGCCGACGTTCAGGCCGGGCCGGTAGGTCTCGACCTTCCCCTGGCTGCCGGACGCCCTGATCGTGGCCTTCGCATTCAGTCCGACCAGGCCGCCGACGCCGCCCAGGCTGTTGCGCTCGGTGGACTGGGCAGCCACATGGACGTTGCTGTGGGCGTTCTCGATGACCGCCTCCGGCCCCCAGGCGGTGGTGAAGTTCTCCCCCACCAGACCGCCGACCGCCGTGCTCGCCGCATAAGCGGTGACGCCGCCGCTGACGGATGCGTTCGTGATCTGCCCGTTGATATTGCGCCCGACCAGGCCGCCCAGTGCGTTGGAGCGCAGTCGGCTGCCGACGACCGAGACCCCGCTGGCGCTGACGTTGGCGATACGCCCGCTGTTGATCCCGACCAGGGCGCCGAGCGAAGACGGACCGGAGCCGTAGGTGTTATCGGATACCCGCAGGTTGTTCAGTTTCAGGTTGCTCAGGGTGCCCGAGGAGCGGGCGAACAGCCCGACATTCGGCCCGGTGTTGCTGATCGAGAGATTGCCGATGCTGTTGCCGAGACCGTCCAGGGTGCCGCTGAAGACGCCGGCGGGCCCGCCGATGGATTGCAGTGCCGTGCAGTAATAGCTGCCGCCCAGGATATTGCCGCCGAGCACGTACAGGCCGTCCAGGTTCTTGTTGATCGCCTGCAACTGCGCCAGGTTCTGCACCACCGTGTAGTAATAGCCGCCGGAGACGTAGGTCGCGTTGGCCCCGGCCAGGGAGACCGACGCCGTGCCGTTCACCCGGTGGCCTTCGCCGGCATCCATGGCCAGCGCGCTGCCAGCCCCGCCGAGAACGATCTTGTCATTGATATCGATAGCGCCTTCGGCCTTCAGCTCCAGCCCAGCCTTGGCGCCACTGGCATTCAGCCTGCCATTCAGCGTCAGGTCGGCCGCGGAGCCCAGCCCCAGCCGGTTGCCCGATGCCCAGCTCACCGAGCCGTCGAGGTCCAGGTCGCCCTTGGTCGAAACCAGTTCGATATTGGTGCTCGCCAGGTTCCGCGACAGGGTGTCGGCATGAACGGTGACGCCATCCGACACCGCCGATGGGCGCACGTCGATCTTGTCGGCAGCAATCTTCCAGGTGCCGTTGAGGCCATTGCTGGCGAGCGTGTTCACCTGGGTGCCCAGGGCCACCTCCACCGCCTGCCCCCGGACCTCGACCGTCCCGCCGTGCCCCGGTCCGTTCAACGCATTGGCGGACAAGGCGCCTCCCACCATGACCTTGCCGTCCGGGCCGCCATCGAGCACGATCCGCCCGTTCTTGCCGCGCAGCGAGCGGGCCTCGATGGCACCCTGGGTGTTCACCACCGTGTTGAGCAGCGCATTGGCGGTCCTGGCCGCCATCAGGACTCGCCCCCCGTCGGCCTTGAGCAGACCGCCGTTGCTTGCCAGCGCATTGGCGACCCCGGCGTCGACGCGGATGTCGAGCAGCTTGTTGCCGTCGAAATTCAGCGTCAGGTCGCTGCCCGCGCCGAGCCCGACACCGCCCATCTGCGCCAGGACCGTCCCGCGGTTGTCGACCTGCGCGCCCAGCAGGGCGATGCTGCCGCCTTCCGCCGCGGTGATGGCGCCTCCCTGGTTGAGGACACCGTTGGTAGAGGGACCCGTGAAACGGTATCTGGAGGAGTTGCCGTTGAACTCGGCATCCGTGATGTCCAGCGTGGAAGCCACCAGGCCGCCGACATTGACCTGGGCGCCGCGACCGAAGAGCACGCCGTTGGGGTTGACCAGGAAGACCTGGCCGTTGGCATCGATCCGGCCCTGGATATCGCTGGCCTTGGTGCCGATCACCCGATTCAGGGCAATCGAGCTACTGCTCGGCTGGTTGAAGATCACCCGCTCGCCGGCGGCAACGCTGAAGGAGTCCCAGTTGGCGATCAGCTTGTCGACCTTCTGGTTGACCGACAGGCTGTTGCCGCCCGACAGGTGTATCTCCCCGTTCGCGCTCCCGCCGACCACCGTTCCCCCGCTTGGCAGCGCATAGGCCGGAGCCAGGGCCGTGGCGCCCAGCAGGGCCAGGGCGGAGGCGATCGCCGCCTTGGCGCCGGCGGGCTTGCCGCGCCTGCGACTGCCTTCGCTGACGACGTTCCAGCAGCCCTGGGATACGTTCCAGACCAGTGCATAGCATTTGTTCATGTGCTTCCTTCCTCCAGTGAAACCCCGCGACCTATTCGCAGGGCCGTGCTACGGCAGGAGCCCAACTCCCCGGGCCCTGCCGAACTCCTACGGGTATCTCTCTGCCGGCGCGTCGCCGCGCTCGATCTGGCCGTCATCCCCCACCGCATCGAAATGGACCCGCACCGCCTCGCCGGGCACGGCCGGCAGACTCAACGGGGTAACGGCGAAAGGCGGCAAGGTGACGCTGCCGAGGGACATGGCGAGGTCGCCCTCGCCCAGCTCCAGGCGCACCAGGGAAACGTGATAGGGACTGCGGTTGTCCGCCTCCAGCAGCGCCCGCTGCCCCGGCCGTACCGCCGGACGCAGGCGCCAGACGACCTGGCGCGCGGCGGCTCGCGGATCGCCGGCCAGACCCTGCGGACGGAACAGGAGCTTCATCCGCAGGCGGTAGCTCACCAGCAGCAGGTTGCCGCTGCCGTCCTCCCGCCCCGGCACCTCCAGCAGGTTGACCCAGAACAGCGATTCCCGGTCGTCCGGCAGCGGCTCGCCGGTATGGCGAAGCTGGAGCGCCTGGGTCTCCTGCGGGTCCATACGCAACAGCGGCGGCGACAGGATGAACGGCACCGTGACAGCGCTCGGGTCCGCCGTCTCGTCGCCGCGATCGAGCCAGGCCTGGACCAGGGCCGGGCGCGTCCCGACGTTACCGACGCGAATCGTCAGCGCGGAAACGCCCGCCGGATAGATGAAACGGGTCCCGATCACGGACAGCGAGGCGGAGGCATCGGCCACCAGCGCCACCAGCAGGACCCAGGCCGTGCCGCATCGGCCCAGGCCGACGCCGGTCACAGCGTGCGCTCCCGGTCGGCGGCCGACGCCGGGCGACATGCCAGTTGCAGGACGGGAGGCGTCGTCTCGCGCGGGCCCAGCGCATAGTCGACCAGGCACTGCTGCTGCGGCTCGTTGCCCCAGCGCACCCGAACCGAGCCGCGATCCTGCTCGACCCGCAGCACCAGGCGGCTGCCCTGGCCGACGGCGCCCACCGACTGCCCGCTGTGGGCATCGAGCACTTCCGCGGCGAACGGCAGGGGCTCGCCGCTGGGCATCCGGCTATCCACCAGCAAGGGCCTCGCTACCCGCGTCGGATAGTCGAGGCGCACCACCGCTCCGGCGGTGGGCGCCACGTTGCGCGAACTGGACCTCAGCTCGATCTCGTCGGCCATGCCGTTGGGGTCGAGGTCGACACTGTTCAACTGGTAGGGCAGCAGGTTGGGAATCACCGCATAGCCGTGGCGGTCGACCCGGCTTCCCGAGTAGCCGGCAGCCGCGCCCCTGGCGTTTGGCGCGTGGACCAGGCCGATCGTCTCGCCCAGGGTTTGTGCCGCGGTGATCCCGCCGCTGTGCGCGACCAGGCCCCCCGCGGCCTTGACCGACAACTGCCGATAGCCCGGTCCCTGCGAGAGGCTGGAGCCGAGTTCGACCTGCGGCAGTCGATAGTCGAGGCTGGCGCTCTTCGAGGTCTGCCGGCTGTCGCGGTCATGGGAGGCCGACAGCGAGTAGGAGGCCTCGCCACGCTTGCCCAGCATGCCGGAAACCCCGCTGGTGAGCTGGGTTCCGCTGTTGCTGTCGCGGGTCAGGTAGCTGCTCAGGGTCGGCGACCCGCGTCCCGCGCCGCCCAGCGGAATGGACAGGTTCAGGCTGAACAGCGTGCTGGTCTCGCCGCGCTTGTCACCGCTGGAAAAGCCTTCGTAGTGGCTGCGCAGGCGTTGCGCGGAAATGGAGTAACTGACGTCGCGCCACTGGTTGCTGTAGCCGACGGAGAAGTTGACCGCCCGCCCGCCGCCGCTCCAGTAGCGCTGCGAGGAGCCGTTCAGGTACAGGTTGCCGCCGTTGCCCAGTTGCTGGCTGATGTTGGCGTCGAGACGGTTGCGCAAGCGCGAGAACGACTCCAGCGGCTCGCCTCGCTCTACCCGGTCCTGCATGAAGGCCGCGTCGCGCAGGCCGAGATAGCCACCGGTGGAGTAACGATAGGCGAGCAGCGAAAAGTTGGTGCCGGTGTTCGGCAGGTTCTTGCTGTAGGCGAGACGGTAGCTGGAGCCGCTAAGGCGATCGTCGCCGGGAACCTCGGTACGCGCCAGCGTCACGTCACCGGAGAATCCGCCCACCGGCGTGTTCAGCGCCGCGCCCATCAACCCGGACATGTAGCTGCCGGTGAAGGCCCCGCCCCCGTATGCGGTGACGTCGTTGCCCAGGCCGCGCTGGTAGACGCCCTGCAGCATGTTCGGCCGACGCTCCAGGCTGGGATCGTTGAGCCGCCCGGCCGTCAGGCTGTAGCGCGTGGTCCCGGGGCGCAGCAGTTGTACGGTGGTGGCGAACGGCACGATGAAACTGCGGACTTCCCCGCTGGCTTCGGTCACCCGCACTTCCAGGTCCCCGCCATAGCTGGCGGTCTGCAGTTCGTCGAGAGCGAACGCCCCGGGTGCCACCGTGGTTTCGTAGATGAGGTAGCCGCGCTGGTAGACCGATACCCGCGCATTGGTACTGGCGGTCCCACGGACCACCGGAGCGTAGTAGCGCAGCGAATCCGGCAGCATCCGGTCATCGCTGGAGAGCTGCACTCCACGGAAGGACACCGCATCGAAGAACTCGCTGCTGGTGGAGTTTTCTCCCAGCAATAACTGCGCACGCCAGACCGGCAGGTCGGTCTGCACATAGGTTGCGCTACGCTGGTAATGGCTGCCCATGCGGCGCGACCAGGTGGCCGTGCCGTTGTGGCGCAGGCGCGCCCGCCCGAAATTGAAGCCGGCGTTCATCCCGGCATAGCCGCTGGTGGCGCTCCTGCCGTGGTTTTCCCTGACGTGGAGATTGCTGTTGTAGTTGAGCAAGGCGGCGGAAATGCCGCTGTCCCAGCTCGCCGGATCGACATAGGTCTTCGAAGAATCCAGGCTCAGGTAATAGCTGGGCACCGAGACATAGATCGACTGCTCGGCGATATCGAGCTTGACCCGGGCCCCCGGCACATAGCGCTCGAGAGGGTCGCAGTGCAAACCTTCGGGCAGAGGATCGCGAGCCGAGGAACGGTCCTGGCCACGCGCGCTCTTCTCCAGGTCGATGCCCGCCCGCTCCAGCAGGCCCCGGTCGTAGCAGAAGACCGCGCTTTCCCGCCCCGGCTGGCGGCGCAGCTCGACGTCCTCGACGCCACGCCATCGGCTGTTGAGCAGCAGGTCGAGGCGATAGCGGCCTGGCTCGATGACGTCGCCGCGCTCGAAACGCGACGTATCGATCGAGCGTCCGCCCGGCCCCAGGGCCAGCATCTGCGCGTCGAAGACGATCCGCCGCGACGGTGCGTCCAACCCGCCGGCCGGTGACGCAACGGCCGCCGCGGGCGCCTGCAGCTGTTTCGCCGGTGCTCCCGCCCTGGCCTCCTTCGCTTTCGCCCCGGCTACGCCGGCGGCGCCGACGGAGGACCAGGACTGGCAGGAGGACAGCGAAGGAAACAGTGCCAGCAGACAGGCGAATCGCAGGGAACGAACGGCGATCCCTCCCTGTATCGCCATTCGCAACAGGGCGACCTGCCCACCGTAAGCGGGAGCGGACAAGCACCTATGAAGAGAAACTTTGGGCATATGTAATCCCTGCAGCGATTTTAAAATCGCCACTCATATGTCGGGCCGTAAGTAAAAAGCGGGGAAACGGAGGGGTTATTTGCCGAGTGCCCTATCGAGGGTATTGCGGCCACCGTAATCGTTGATGACTTCGTATCTGACGGAAGCGGCTTCCATGTTCTTCGGATTTCCCTGCCAGTCGAACTCCTTCGTCGAGAATGGCGCGACCATTCCCTTTCCCACGGACATGACACGGCCATCGACAATCAATTCGACGCTGGCGAACGAAACGTAGTAAGGCGTCGGATTATTTACCTGTACTACGGACTTTTTTCCTGCTCCCCCTGACTCCAGAAGCTTCCATTGAAGTTTCCCGGCAGCCGAATCGACACTCTTCAACTGGCTGGGTCGAAAGAAGAGTTTGAAGCGCGAACGAAAGGAAAACTGCAATGCATTGTTTTCGTCTTCGTCCCTGGGCGGAACTTCCAGGATATTCAGCCAGAACAGCGATTCGCGATCCGTCGGCAACGGGGCCTTCAGGTAGGCGATGCGCAATACGGCGCCGCCATTGGGGTCCACTCGCGTCACGGCCGGCGTGACGCTGAAGGGGACCTGCAGTTCCTCGGGGGGAACGTCCTGCCGGCCATCGTCGATCCAGGCTTGCGCCAGCACGGGAGTGCCGGACGTATTGCTGACCCGCAAGGTGACCTCGCGCTCGCTGGCCGGAAAGACGACACGAGTGCCCTGTGCGATCAGCCCGGCATGAGCCGTTCCGGCGCACAGGGCGATGGCCACGGCGCTTGCCGCCACGAAAGAATGAAAACGATGCATTAGCGGCGCCATGGCCTCACCTCTTCGTCCGTCGACCGCCGCTTACTCGTACGCCAGGAGGTAGCGGATATGGGACAGGCCGGTACCCGCGATCACGGTCTTCTCGGTGGACACATAGGAGGCCTTGTACTTCAGGGTGGCCGTGTTCTTGTCGATGGTTGCCTTCTGCGGGGCGGCCTCGACCAAGCCCAGCGGGATCTTCGTGGTGTTGGCCGCCGAATTGTTGAAGATCTGGATCTGCACGCCCTTGGCTTTCGACGGCCCCATCAGCATCAGGTTGCCGCTGATGCGGTCGACGTTGGTGACCGTATCGAAGGCGATGGAAACCTTCTTGTCATTGGTGCAGCCGGCACCGGAGAGGACCAGGTCGAACTCCTGGAAAGTGGAGTTGGTTCCGACGGCGGTGAAATGGGTCGGCGCCACGATACCCAGGTCGACGTTGGTGACGTTGCCCGCACCCGGCGCCTGGCCGTTGATATCGCACGCGACGTCGGTGATGTTGCCCGAGAAGTTGACGATCCCATCGACCGCATGGGCCGCGGGGGACATCAGCGCGAGAAGGGTGCCCGACGCAACGAGGGGCGCAAGAATTGCACGTTTGAACTTGTTCATCTGATTTCCTTTGGAGTTGTGGAACATCCTGGCTGCTCCCTGGAGAGCCGATGCAGTACGAACCGGCCAAGGTAGCCAAGCCTTTGCGCGCAACCGGGACGGCCGCCTAGAGCGCCTCCGACCATTACGCGACAGCCGAAGATTGCGCCCTGATAAACGCAGACCCAAATACTAGAAAGAAAGACAGGATTTAAAAATAATAATCATACGAAAACATATGTAGTCCATTTCCGATAACAGCCAATAGGTACATAAGAATACATTCAGAAAATACTTATAGAAGAACAGGAACCCATTAACTAAAAAACCAAAAAAGAAGAAACGAAAACCCATCTAATACTTCATCTTCGATAACTTTCCCTTCGCCGCTCCGTGCTATTTCCGTGGCATATCGACCTATCAACCATCCGGTCGATATCGGGATACTCGAAGACAGGCCAGCATGGGTTTCCCACGACGAGGAGAACCCTATGTCCGCCCACTCGCATTCCGGATGGATCACCGTCGGCGCCCTGGCCGACGGCTTCGCTCCGGACAACCACGTCCTTCCCGCCTGCGGCGATCTCGCCGGGCTCGAACGGGTCCTGCACTTCGCCAACGGCTGGGTCATCGAACATGCCTTCGACTCGCAGCGCCTGCGCTGGCGCCTGGCCGACGGCAGTGCCAGCGGCGAGTCGGACTACCGCGCCAGTTCACTGCGGGAGAACCTTTACCTGGTGGATTTCCTCAAGCAGGAAAACGGCCGGCCGGTCTCGGTCAGCCTGGTGCTGGACTTCGACAACCAGGCGTTCACCGCGGTGCTCGGCCATCTGCCCGACCGCACGGCCTGCGAACAGGGTCTGTTCTCCCGGGCCCTGGCCGGCCGGGAACTGACCGGCGTCGAGGCCGAGTTCCTGCATGGCAGCCTCGACCGCCCGTGGCAGCCCGGCGCCTGCCCGCACGTCCCCAGCGACGAGTTGGTCGGCCTGCGCAACCGCTACGTCTACAGCGCCAGCGAGGCCTACGAACACGTCTACCTCAATCCCGACCTCTACACCTGGCAATGCCTGCGCGGCGCCGAGCGAGGGCTGGCCGATACCGACCGCTGCCACTGCTACCGACTGGCCGAACGCCTGTACCTGTTCGTCTGGCGCGAGAAGATCGTGCCGACCCTCGGCGTGCTGCTGATCGACCTGGAAGCCGGGCGCACCGACGGCAAGATCTTCGGCTACCAGGACGACGACTTCGCCACCCCGGTTAACTTCCCGGTCGGCGCCCTGGCCCAGGTGCTCAACCAGACCCGCCACGACCTGTGAGGACGCCCATGGACACCACCTTCGGCCTCGACCTGGCCCGCGTCGAAGCGCTGTTCAAGCGCGAGCTGCGACGCTTCGACGAACTGCATCCGCGCTCCGCCCAGGCCTACCGGGAAAACCGCCGCCACTGGCTGTACGGCGCACCGTTGCACTGGATGCAACAGTGGCCGGGCAACTGCCCGCTGCTGGTGAAAGAGGCCCAGGGCGCGCGCGTCACCGACATCGACGGCCAGCAGTACGTCGACTTCGCCCTCGGCGATAGCGGCGCCATGTTCGGTCACGCCCAACCGGCGGTGGCCGACGCCATCGCCCGCCAGGCGCGGCGCGGCTCGACCCTGATGCTGCCGACCGAGGACAGCCTGTGGGTCGGCGCCGAACTGGCGCGGCGCTTCGGCCTGCCCTATTGGCAGGTGACCACCTCGGCCACCGACGCCAACCGTTTCGTCCTGCGCCTGTGCCGGATGCTCAGCGGACGTGACAAGGTGGTGGTGTTCAACTGCAACTACCACGGCAGCGTCGACGAATCGCAGGTGGAATTCGACGCCGCCGGGCGCATGGTTCCGCGCGCGGGCGTTCACCCCAATGGCGTACGCCACGACGCCACCACCCGCCTGGTGGAGTTCAACGACCTCGACGCGCTGGAGGCCGCCCTCGCCCATGGCGACGTCGCCGCGGTGCTCACCGAACCCTTCATGACCAACGTCGGCATGGTCCCGCCGGCCGAAGGCTTCCACGCCGGCCTGCGCGAACTGACCCGCCGCCACGACGTGGCGCTGATCATCGACGAGACCCACACCATCTCCTGCGGTCCCGCCGGCTATAGCGGCGCGCATGGCCTCGAGCCGGACTTCTTCGTCCTCGGCAAATGCATCGCCGGCGGCATTCCCAGCGCCGTCTGGGGATGCCGCCAGGCGCAGGCGGAGCGGATCTGGGCGGTACTGCCGCACTTCCGACCGGGGCAGGCGATCAACCATTTCGGCTTTGGCGGCACCCTGGCCGGCAACGCGCTGCAACTGGCGGCGATGCGCGCGACCTTCGCCGAAGTGATGACGGAGGACGCCTATCGGCACATGTTCCAGCTCGCCGCGCAGCTCGAGGCGGGCGTCCGCGCGACGCTCGAGGAACTGCGCCTGCCCTGGCACGTGACGCGCATCGGCGCGCGCGTCGAGTACCTGTTCATGACCCACGCCCCGCGCAACGGCGGCGAGGCCCACCACGCACGCAACGGCCTGGTCGAGGCCTGCCTGCACCTCTACCTGCTCAACCGCGGCGTGCTCTTGACGCCATTCCACAACATGGCGCTGACCTGCCCGGCGACCCGCGCGGAGGACGTCGAACTGCACAACCGCCTGCTCCGCGATTGCCTGGGCGAACTGTTGGAGCGCCCATCGTGAGGCGCTTGGAGAACCGCGTCGCGCTGGTCACCGGCGCCGGCCAGGGCATCGGCCGGGCCATCGCCGAATGCTTCGCCGCCGAAGGCGCCAGGGTGCTGCTGGCGACGCGTACCGCCAGCCGCGGCCAGGCCGTCCTGGAGGCGATCCGCCTGGGCGGAGGCACGGCCGAACTGCTGGCCGTCGACCTGAGCGAGCACGACGCCGCGAGACGAGCGGTGAGCGCGACCCTGGAGCGCTTCGGCCAGTTGGACATCCTCCTGCACAACGCCGCTGCCTTTCCCCAGTGCGCCCTCGCGGAACTGGACGAAGGCACCCTGGAACGGACCCTGGCGGTGAACCTGAAAAGCTGCTTCCGGCTGACCCAGGCCGCCCTTCCCGCCCTGCGCCGCAGCGTGGCCGGGCGCGTCCTGGTGACCTCCTCGGTGACCGGTCCGCGCACGGCGATCCCTGGGCTCTCGCACTATGCGGCGAGCAAGGCCGGGGTCAACGGTTTCATCCGCGCCGCCGCGCTGGAGCTGGCCGGCGACGGCATCACCGTCAACGGCGTCGAGCCCGGCCTGGTCGCGACTCCGGCGCTGGGCAGCCTCGGCGACGCCGCCGCGCTGGCCGCGCACATCCCCCTCGGGCGTGTCGGCCAGCCGCTGGACATCGCCCACGCCATGCTCTTCCTCGCCTCCGACGAGGCGAGCTACATCACCGGGCAGACCCTGGTTGTGGATGGCGGCGCGTTGCTGCCGGAGAACGGCGGGCTGGCCTGAAGCCGCTGGCGTTCGCCCTCTCCCTCCAGAGAGAGCGCCTTCCGACGTATCCGGCAAACCCTTCCGCCGGCTCCGGTAGGGCGAATAACCGCTCGCGGTTATCCGCCAGGCGAGGTCCGGCATCTCGCTGAACATCCCGGCAGGCCTCGATGCAGCCGCCCCCAACTGGCGCTCGCCCTACCCCACGGACAAGGGCCGGCCATTTGCCGGGCGATTATCGAAAGCCCCTGCAAAATGGATGAATAAGAATGACTCTCAGCAGGTTAGTATCGGAAATCCCCAACCGAGAGGATTCGCTTCATGTTCCGCTCCACCTCCCATGTCCGTACCGAATCGGCGGCACGCTACGTCAATCGCCTGTGCAAGCACTGGGGCCACAAGTTCGAAGTCGAACTCACTCCCGAGCGCGGCTTCATCGACTTCGGCGACTCCAACTGCGAGCTGCTCGCCCACCCCGACCATGTCCTGATGATTCTCAACAGCCCCGACGAGGACAGCCTCGCCCATATGCAGAACGTGGTCGCCGATCACCTGCAACGCATGGCCAACAGCGAAAGCCTGGAGATTGCCTGGCAGCCCGCCGAAAGCTGAACGCGCCGCCACCCGGCCGCCCTTCGCGGCCGGGCGCCGGGCGCCGGGCGTCACGCGGGGCCATGGAAAGTGCAATTCATTCCCCGGAAAAGCCATTCAGCTCGCTCCGCCCCCATCCCATCATCCTCTCCAGGCGCTCTCGCGCAGATAACAACAATGACTGGAGACGATGATGAAACCCGAAGATTTCCGTGCCTCTGCCACCCGTCCGTTCACCGGCGAGGAGTACCTCGCCAGCCTGCGCGACGACCGTGAGATCTACATCTACGGCGACCGCGTCAAGGACGTCACCAGCCACCCCGCCTTCCGCAACGCGGCCGCCTCCATGGCCCGGCTCTACGACGCCCTGCACGATCCGCAGAGCAAGGAAAAGCTCTGCTGGGAGACCGATACCGGCAACGGCGGCTATACCCACAAGTTCTTCCGCTACGCGCGCAGCGCCGACGAACTGCGCCAGCAGCGCGACGCCATCGCCGAGTGGTCGCGGCTGACCTACGGCTGGATGGGCCGCACCCCGGACTACAAGGCCGCCTTCGGCAGCGCCCTCGGCGCCAACCCGGGCTTCTACGGACGTTTCGAGGACAACGCGAAAACCTGGTACAAGCGCATCCAGGAAGCCTGCCTGTACCTCAACCATGCCATCGTCAACCCGCCGATCGACCGCGACAAGCCGGTGGACCAGGTCAAGGACGTGTTCATCTCGGTGGACGAGGAAGTCGACGGCGGCATCGTCGTCAGCGGCGCCAAGGTGGTCGCCACGAATTCCGCGCTGACCCACTACAACTTCGTCGGCCAGGGTTCGGCGCAACTGCTCGGCGACAACACCGACTTCGCCCTGATGTTCATCGCGCCGATGAACACCCCCGGCATGAAGCTGATCTGCCGCCCCTCCTACGAACTGGTGGCGGGTATCGCCGGATCGCCGTTCGACTACCCGCTGTCCAGCCGTTTCGACGAGAACGACGCGATCCTGGTGATGGACAAGGTGTTCATCCCCTGGGAGAACGTACTGATCTACCGCGACTTCGAGCGCTGCAAGCAGTGGTTCCCCCAGGGCGGCTTCGGCCGGCTGTTCCCGATGCAGGGCTGCACCCGCCTGGCGGTCAAGCTCGACTTCATCACCGGCGCCCTCTACAAGGCCCTGCAATGCACCGGCTCCCTGGAGTTCCGCGGCGTGCAGGCGCAGGTCGGCGAAGTGGTGGCCTGGCGCAACCTGTTCTGGTCGCTGACCGACGCCATGTACGGCAACGCCAGCGAATGGCACGGCGGCGCCTTCCTGCCCAGCGCCGAGGCCCTGCAGGCCTACCGCGTGCTGGCGCCGCAGGCCTACCCGGAGATCAAGAAGACCATCGAGCAGGTGGTCGCCAGCGGCCTGATCTACCTGCCCTCCGGCGTTCGCGACCTGCACAATCCGCAACTCGACAAGTACCTCTCCACCTATTGCCGCGGCTCCGGCGGCATGGGCCACCGGGAGCGGATCAAGATCCTCAAGCTGCTCTGGGACGCCATCGGCAGCGAGTTCGGCGGCCGCCACGAGCTGTACGAGATCAACTACGCCGGCAGCCAGGACGAGATCCGCATGCAGGCCCTGCGCCAGGCGGTCGGCAGCGGGGCGATGAAGGGCATGCTCGGCATGGTCGAGCAGTGCATGGGCGACTACGACGAGAACGGCTGGACCGTGCCGCACCTGCACAACCCGGACGACATCAACGTACTCGATCGCATCCGCCAATGACGCCCGCGTCGCCTCCGGAGGTTATTCCCATGTCCCAGCTCGAACCCAGGCAGCAAGCCTTCCGCAACGCCATGGCGCATCTTTCGGCGGCGGTCAACGTGATCACCAGCAACGGCCCGGCCGGACGCTGCGGGATCACCGCCACCGCGGTCTGCTCGGTCACCGACAGCCCGCCGACGCTGATGCTCTGCATCAACCGCAACAGCGAGATGAACACGGTGTTCAAGGCCAACGGCCGGCTCTGCGTGAACGTCCTCAGCGGCGAACACGAAGAGGTGGCCCGCCACTTCGCCGGCATGACCGAGGTCCCGATGGAACGCCGCTTCGCCCTCCACGACTGGCGCGAGGGCCTCGCCGGGTTGCCGGTGCTGCACGGCGCCCTGGCCAACCTGCAGGGACGCATCGCCGAGGTCCAGGAGATCGGCACCCATTCGGTGCTGTTGCTGGAGCTGGAGGACATCCAGGTCCTCGAACAGGGCGACGGCCTGGTCTACTTCAGCCGCAGCTTCCATCGCCTGCAATGCCCCCGGCGGGCGGCCTGAACGGCGCCTCCAGGAATCCTCCGCCAGCGTTTCGCAGCCACCGCCGAGAACCCGGCCAGGCCCTCAGCGGCGGTGCGCCGGTGGGATCGAGTAGGTGCCGACCACATGGGCGACCGGTTCCGCGTCGCCTTCGGAGAACAGCGAGACCTCGCCCATCGCCAGGGTCTTGCCGACCTTCATCAGGCGGCACTCGGCGACCACCCGGCGGTCCGCCGCGGGACGCCGCAGGAAGTTGATGGTCAGGCTGGTGGTCACCGCCAGCGGGACGATGCCGATCTCGCCCAGTACCGCCACGTACAGCGCGACATCGGCGATGGCCATCAGGGTCGGCCCGGAGACCGTGCCGCCGGGGCGCAGATCGCTGGCGTCGACCGCCTGCCAGACCGTGGCGCTACGCTCGCCGACGGCTTCGACCACGACCCGGGTCTGGGGAAATTCGTGCTGGATGAAACGGGCGATCTGCTCTTTCTTGTCGGTCACGGAACGGGTCCTTGGCAGTAGGAGGAGGAAAGGTACGGTAGTCGGGTCTAGCGGCCACGCGCCTCGCTCGGCGTCATCCCGTAGCGCGCCTTGAAGGCCCGGGCGAAATGCGCCTGGCTGGAGAAACCGTGGCGATAGGCGACCTCGGCGACGTCCAGGCGCCGGCCCTGGGGCGAGGCGAGCAACTGGCGGGCGCGCTCCAGGCGCCGCTCCTGCAGGTAGCGCCCGGGCGAGCTGCCTTCCTGGGCGAACAGCCGCGCCAGGTGCCGGCTGGAGACGCCAGTGGCGGCGGCCACCCGCTCGCAGCTCAGGGCGGGTTCGTCGAGGTGCTGCTGGATGTACTGCTTGGCCGCCAGCAGGTAGGACGCGCCCAGGGCGCTGGCGCGGTGCTCGCCGGCATGGTCGCTGATGATGCTCGCCAGCAGGTCGTAGGCTTCCTCCTGGTAGCGCTCGGCATCCTCGCCATGGGGGCTGTCGAGGAAATCCCGGGTACGCTCGCCGAGGGTCCGCACCAGCAGGCGCTGCACCGGGCTTTCCGCGCCGATCTTCAGCGGTCCCTTGAAGTCGCGCAGGCAGCGCTCGGCGAAATCGTCCTGGGGAATGTCGAAGATGAACTGCCGCATCGGTCCGGAAAAACCGAACAGGTAGGGCTTGTCGGTCCGGTAGATAACCAGCTCGCCCGGTTGCAGGAGGTTGCAGCCGTTGTCCTGGTAGAAGAACGACTGGCTGCCCTGCACCAGGGAGACGAAGATCGACTCCTTGGGCACTGCGCGGATCATCGAGCGGTCGCGCTCCACCACGTGCTCGTTGCCGCCGATGCGGGCCAGCCGCAGGCGTTCGAGGCAGAGGTTGTCCTGGGTCGCGGCGAAGCCGGCCTGGGAATACGACGAACATTTCAGGCCAACCAGGATGGAAGCGTTGTAGTCCTCCCAGAACGCCAGCCGCTGCTCCAGGGGAATGTCCTGGGTGCTGGCCCGCCGGGTTTCGAGCAAGGCATGTGCGGGCATTTTTATTCTTCTCGTCGAACGCTGCGTGGACCTCCCGGACCTCAGGCAAGGCCTCCGGGGCCAGGCGCCGGGCCGCTCCGCCGACCTGTCGCGGTCGGTCGGCGAGGCGCCTGGCACCCCGTCATTAACATCTGAATCCTTTCCTCCGTCAATCGCCCTCCAGCCGGCTCCGACGCTGGGCAGGCCAGCTTGGCGGCGCGTCGCGGGTCGCGCCAGGCCATGTCCGAAAAGCGCAAGTTTCCTGGCCGCCAGGGTCAAACCCGAAGGCCCGCCCATGGCTAGAGTCGGCCCGACGATAACAACGACAGAGGCCGCCCCATGCCCGAACTCGCCACCCGTGAATTCTGGAAAGACCTGCAACCGATTCCCGACTGCTTCAAGCCGGACGCCAAGCCCGAGGTCTACCTGCGCAACGCGCCGACCGAGGACGAGCGCCTCTACGTGCCCTTCACCGAGACCGTGAAGTCGCGTCCGCTGTGGATCTCGCCAAGCGAAAACCGCTGGTGCGACATCCTGATGGCAACGAGCGCCGGCCTGGTCAACCGCCACTACCACCCGCACGAGGTGTTCGCCTACACCATCAGCGGCAAGTGGGGCTACCTGGAGCACGACTGGACCGCCACCGCCGGCGACTTCGTCTACGAGACGCCCGGCGAGGGCCACACCCTGGTGGCCTACGAGCACGAGCAGCCGATGCGTGCGTTCTTCATCGTCAAGGGGCCGCTGGTCTGGCTCGACGAGAAGGGCAACGCGGACGGCATCTTCGACGTCCACGACTACATCGCGATGTGCCGCGCGCACTACGACAAGATCGGCGTCGGCGCCGCCTACATCGACTCCCTGTTCCGCTGACCCCGGGCGCGCGCCGCCCCGGCGGATGCGCGCCTCCCCGCCGGCCGGCCCGCCCGGCCTGGAGACCGACATGGCGCATAACAACAATTCCGCCAGTTACGAAAACGTCCTGCTCTGCGTGCTGTTCCTGACCTTCGGCTTCGTCTTCTTCGACCGCCTGGCGCTGTCCTTCCTGTTTCCCTTCATGGAACAGGAGCTGCAACTGAGCAACAGCCACCTGGGCATGCTCTCCTCGGTGCTGGCCCTGGCCTGGGCGGTATCCGGCGCGCTGGTCGGCGCCTGGTCCGACCGCCGCGGCCAGCGCAAGCCGCTGCTGATCGTGGCGGTGATCCTGTTCTCGCTGTGCTCGGCGCTGTCCGGGCTGGTCGGCGGCTTCCTCAGCCTGCTGCTGTTCCGCGGCATCATGGGCCTGGCCGAGGGGCCGATCCTGCCGCTCTCGCAATCACTGATGGTCGAGGCCTCCTCGCCGCATCGCCGCGGCCTCAACATGGGCCTGCTACAGGGCTCGGCGGCCGGCCTGCTCGGCGCGGTGGTCGGCCCGCCGCTGCTGGTGGCCCTGGCCGAAGCCCTCGGCTGGCGTCACGCCTTCATCGTCTCGTTGCTGCCGGGCCTGCTGATCGCCTGGCTGATCTGGCGCCATGTGCGTCCCGACCCGCCCCGTGCGCAGCGCCCGGCGCCGCGCGCGGAGGACGCGAAAGGCAAGCGCCTGGCACTGCTGAAGAGCCGCAACATCCTGCTCTGCACCCTGATCAGTTGCGTATTCGTCACCTGGTTCATCGTGCTGATTTCCTTTACCCCGACCTTCCTGGTCAACGCCCGCGGCTTCAGCCCGGCGACCATGGGCAGGCTGATGAGCTGCCTGGGCGTCGCCTGGGTGGTCTGGGGCTTCGCCGTACCGGCGATATCCGATCGCATCGGCCGTCGGCCGACCCTGGTGGCGTTCTCCCTGCTCGCCGCGTGTTGCCCGCTGGCGCTGCTCTATGCGCCGAACGCGACCAGCCTCGGCCTGCTGTTGCTGCTGACCTACACCGGGCTCGGCTGCTTCACCCTGTTCATGGCGACCATCCCGGCGGAGACCGTCTCGCGCAGCGTCATCGCCACCGCCCTCGGCCTGATCATGGGCCTCGGCGAACTGGTCGGCGGTTTCCTCGCGCCGACCGTGGCCGGCTTCGCCGCCGACCGCTTCGGCCTGTCCATCGTCATGTGGATGTCCTGCGGCGGCGCCCTGCTCGCCGCGTTCCTCTCGCTGTTCCTGCGCGAAACCGCGCCCGCCGTGCTGGCGCGCCAGCGCAGCGCGCCTACCTCCGTCCTGCAAGGAAACCAACCATGAAAGCACTGCGCTGGCACGCCGCCCGCGACCTCCGCCTGAGCGAACTGGAACGCCAGGCGCCGCGGCCCGGCGAAGTCGAACTGGAAGTCGCCTACTGCGGCATCTGCGGCAGCGACCTGCACGAATACCAGAGCGGCCCGCACTCGATTCCCCAGGCCGAGGCGCACCCGCTGTCCGGTTGCCGCGCGCCGCTGACCCTCGGCCATGAGTTCTGCGGCGTGGTCGCCGCGCTCGGCCCTGGCGTGGAGGGACTGCGCATCGGCGACCGCGTCGCGGTGGAGCCGGAATACCGCTGCGGCGAATGCCGCTACTGCCGGGAAGGCCGCTACAACCTCTGCGAGTCGATGGGCTTCATCGGCCTGATGGGCGACGGCGGCTTCGCCGAGCGCGCGCGGGTGCCGGCCTACATGCTGCACCGCCTGCCGGACGCGGTGGGCTTCCGCCAGGCCGCCGTGCTTGAACCAGCCGCCGTGGCCCTGCACGCGCTGCGCCGCAGCAGCCTGGCGCCGGGCCAGCGCTGCGCGGTGTTCGGGCTCGGCCCGATCGGCCTGCTGCTGGTGATGCTCGCCCGCCTGCGCGGAATCGAGGACATCGTCGCGATCGACGTCAGTCCCGAGCGCCTCGCCCTGGCCGGGGAGTTCGGCGCCAGCCGGGCGCTCGACGCCCGCGACGGCGACACGGCGGCGCGCCTGCGCGAGGGCGGCGCGCTCGACTGCGCCTTCGAGGCCGCCGGCAGCCAGGCCAGCCTCGACGCCGCCCTGGCCAGCCTGCGCAAGGGTGGCGAGCTGGTGCTGGTGAGCCTGATGGGCGAGGTCCGGCTGGACGCCTTCGACCTGGTCAACCGCGAACTGCGCCTGCTCGGCAGCGTCGGCTACCGCGACGCCTACCCGGAGCTGATCGCCCTGCTCGCCGACGGCCGCCTCGACCTGGCCCGCGCAGTGACCCGCAGCGTGCCCCTGGAGCAGGCCGTCGAGCACGGTTTCGAGGCCCTGCTGCGCGACAAGTCGCAGGTCAAGGTGCTGGTCAATCCCAACCCGGCCCTGGCCGACGCCTGAAGGAACGATCGCCGATGGTTTTCCAACACGATATCTACGCCGGCCAGCAGGTGCTGGTCACTGGCGGCAGCTCCGGCATCGGCGCGGCCATCGCCATGCAGTTCGCCGAACTCGGCGCCGAAGTCGTCGCCCTCGGCCTGGACGCCGACGGCGTGCACGCACCGCGTCATCCGCGGATTCGCCGGGAAGAACTGGACATCACCGACAGCCAGCGCCTGCAACGGCTGTTCGAAGCGCTGCCGCGCCTGGATGTGCTGGTGAACAACGCCGGCATCAGCCGCGACCGCGAGGAATACGACCTGGCGACCTTCGAACGGGTGCTGCGCCTCAACCTGAGCGCCGCCATGCTCGCCAGCCAACTGGCCCGGCCGCTGCTGGCGCAGCGCGGCGGCAGCATCCTCAACATCGCCTCGATGTACAGCACCTTCGGTTCCGCCGACCGCCCGGCCTACAGCGCCAGCAAGGGTGCCATCGTCCAGCTCACCCGTTCCCTGGCCTGCGAGTATGCCGCCGAGCGCATCCGGGTCAACGCCATCGCCCCCGGCTGGATCGACACGCCGCTGGGCGCCGGGCTCAAGGCCGACGTCGAGGCCACCCGCCGGATCATGCAGCGCACGCCGCTGGCGCGCTGGGGCGAGGCGCCCGAGGTGGCCAGCGCCGCGGCCTTCCTCTGCGGTCCCGGCGCCAGCTTCGTCACCGGCGCCGTGCTGGCGGTGGACGGCGGCTATCTCTGCGCCTGAGCCGCCTTCGCTCCGGATGCACCTGTCCGCTTGGGGCGGACAGCGATTCGCACGACAGAACAACAACAAGACGAGTGCCTTGCCATGAAAACCCTCCGCACCTTGCCGGCGCTGCTCTGCGCCGGTTTCCTCGGTCTCTCCGCGCAGGCCGCCGAAGACAGCCGCAGCGGCCCGCTGGCCGGGTTCGGCGAACGACTCCAGCGCCACGGCGTGAAGACTCACGCGCAGTTCTGGAGCCTGTCGCTGAAGAACCTCGACACCGGCCCGCGCCAGCACAGCTTCGGCAACAGCGGCGACCTGTTCCTCGGCGCCGACCTCGACCTCGCCACCCTCGCCGGCCTGGACGGCGCCTCGCTGCACATCGAGGAAACCCTGTTCATCCTCGACCGCGGCACCGGTCAGCCCACCGGGCCGAGCTGGCAGGGCGCGGTGGGCAGCTACTTCGGCGGCGCGCCGCTGCACAACGACATCGGCGCCAACCAGCTGAGCCTGCTCACCTGGCAGCAGCAGTGGCTGGGCGGACGCCTCGACAGCCATCTCGGACGCACCAATGCGCGGCGCTATTTCCTGATCTACAACTGCGAGACCGTGGTCACCTGCAATGACCCGATCATCGACGCCTCCACCGGCATCCTGCCGCCGCCCTACGGCGCCTGGGGCGGCTACCTGAAGTACCGGGCGACCCCGACCCTGTACCTGCACGCCGGGGCCTTCGAGTCCAACCCGGTGGATTACCTGAAGAAGCGCCATGGCCTCGATTTCGGCACCGACGACGCCAGCGGCACCAGCCTGCTGCTGGGGATCGGCGACAAGCGCGAGGAAAGCCTCGATCCCTACCGCTCGCACTATGAACTCAACGCCTACCTGAACACCGCCAACCAGGTCGACCCGCTCACCGGCGCCAGCGACCACGGCAGCGCCGGCGGCTTCTTCAAGTTCCAGCAGCTGTTCTGGCGCGCCGACGGCGGCCGCCTCGATTCGCCGAGGGCGCTGGGGCTGTTCGGCTCGCTGTCGGTATCGGCCGACGACAAGCAGCCGTTCCGTCATTTCGCCGAGCTGGGCCTGACCTACCATGCGCCGTTCGACCGCACGCGGGACAAGCTCAACCTCAAGGCCAGCTACCTGCGCCTGAACGACCACCAGCTGGAGTTCCAGCGCCAGGCGCGGATCGCCGCCGGCGGCGACGCGAAACTCGGCCAGCGCGACGTGTACGCCCTGGAAACCAATGCGCACATCGCACTGACCCCGCACATCGCGCTGGAGCCGTCGGTGCAGTACATCTTCAACCCGGACAACTACTACAACCCCGGCGCCCGCGAACTGAGCGGCGACGGTTTCGTCGTCGGCCTGCAACTGATGGTCGACATGGGCTCGCTGCTGGGGCTTTAGCGCGCCGCCTGGCAGCCTCGGTCAAGCCCGCCGGCAGGCTGGGACAAGCGGCCGGGCGCGCTTCCCCGTCCAATGGAGTAGCGTCGCGCCCATGGGCGCGGGGCGAAAAAGAACGCCGGGCGAGGCCCGGCAGCACACCCAGAAAGGTGCCGACATGACTTCCACTGCCCGCCGCTCGTTCGACTACATCGTGGTCGGCGCCGGCTCCGCCGGTTGCGTCCTGGCCAACCGTCTTTCCGCCGATCCCGCCGTCTCGGTCTGCCTGGTCGAGGCCGGCCCCAGCGACCGCACGCCGCTCCCCGCCGCCTACATCCGCACACCGGCCGGGATCATCCGCCTGATCGCCAACCCGAAGTGGAACTGGATGCATCGCTTCGCCGCCCAGCCCGGCACCGCCAACCAGCCGATCGCCTGCCCGCGCGGCAAGGTCTGGGGCGGCTCCAGCGCGATCAACGGGATGATCTACATCCGCGGCGACCGCCACGACTACGACCGCTGGGCATCCCTCGGCAATCGCGGCTGGAGCTACGACGAGCTGCTGCCCTACTTTCGCCGCTCGGAACATTTCGAGCCGGGCGAATCGCCCTGGCACGGGCGCGGCGGCGAATTGAACGTCGCCGCGCAGCGCAGCCCGGGCCCGATCAACCAGGTGTTCTTCCAGGCCGCCGAGGAAATGGGCTGGCCGTACAACGCCGACTTCAACGGCGAGCGCCAGGAAGGCATCGGCCCGTTCCACGTCACCCAGGTCAACGGCGAACGCTGTAGCGCGGCGCGCGCCTTCCTGCACCCGGCCCTGGCGCGGCCCAACCTCACCGTGCTCAGCTCGGCGCTGACCCTGCGCGTGCTGCTGGAAGGCACCCGCGCCACCGGCGTGGAGATCAGCCAGGCTGGCGAGGTCGTGCAATTGCAGGCACGCCGCGAAGTGATCCTCAGCGCCGGCTCGATCAACTCGCCGCAGCTCCTGTTGCTCTCCGGCATCGGCCCGGCGGCGGAACTGGCGCGCCACGGCATCGTCCAGCGCCATGAGTTGCCTGGGGTCGGCGAGAACCTGCAGGACCACCAGGACATCGTGCTGATGTACCGCACCGAGGCCAAGCTCGGCTACGGCCTGGGTTTCTCGCCGAAGGGCTGGCTGCCGCTGCTGCGCTCGCCCTGGCAGTACCTGTTCGGCCGGCGCGGGGCGCTGACCTCGAACACCGTCGAGTCCGGTGGCTTCCTCCGCCTCGACCCGCAGGCAGAGACCCCGGAGCTGGGTCTGATCGTCGCCCCCGCGCTGAAGAACCAGCCGCAGCGCCTGGTCCCCTTCGGCCACGGGGTCAGCCTGCACGTCGCGGTGATGCACCCGCAGAGCCGCGGGCGGGTCCGCCTGAACTCGCCGGCCCCGCACGACCGGCCGCTGATCGAAGCCAACTTCCTCAGCCACCCTGCCGACCTCGATACCCTGGTCCAGGGTTTCCAACTGGTCCGCAAACTGGCCGCCAGCCGCAGCTTCGCCCGTCACCTCAAGGGCGAGCTGGTACCGGGCCCGCAGGTTTCCAGCCGCGGCCAGATCGAGGCCTGGATCCGCGCCAACCTGGGCACCGTGTTCCATCCGGTGGGCACCTGCAAGATGGGCCACGACCAGCTCGCGGTGGTCGACGACCAGTTGCGCGTGCACGGCCTGCAAGGCCTGCGGGTGGCCGATGCGTCGATCATGCCGACGCTGATCACCGGCAATACCAACGCCCCGGCGATCATGATCGGCGAGAAGGCCGCCGACCTGATCCTCGGCAAGCCGGCGCCCCATGCGCCGACGGAACAGCGGCGGGATGCGCCGGAGCTGGTAGAGGCCTGAGCCTCCGGCACTCTGCTCAGAACTGCACGCCCCGGGTCAACCCGCCGTCCACCAGCAGGTTGGTTCCGGTGGTGAAGCTGGCCGCCGGGCTGGCCAGGAACAGCACCGCCCGCGCCACCTCGTCGGGTCGCGCCATGCGCCCCATGGGATTGGCGGCGAGACAACGGGCGAAGGTTTCCGGGCTATCCCGTTCGATCGCGCCCCATACGCCATCTTCGAAATAGACGTTGCCCGGCGACACCGTATTGACCCGAATGCCGTCCTCCGCATGGCGGCTGGCAAGCGTCTTCCCGTAGTGGACCAGGGCCGCCTTGAGCACGCCATAGGGCTCAGCGAACATGTCCACCTCGCGGCCGGAAACACTGGAGATCAGCACCACCGAGGCAGCCTCGGAGCGTTTCAACCACGGCAGGGCGGCAGCGACCATGCCCACGCTGCCCAGCAGGTCGGTCTCGAAAGCGCGCCGCCAGGTGTCCAGGTCTCCGCCACCGGCCAGCGCGCTGACGTTGGGCACAACGATGTCAATGCCGCCCAAGTGCAGCGCCGAGCGCGTTACCCAACCGCGCACCTGCTGCGGGTCGGTGATGTCCACAGACATGCCAAAGGCACGCTCGCCGAAGCAATCCGCTGCTTCGGCCACGCCCGCCTCACCACGGGCGCAGAAGGCCACCTCGGCCCCTTCGGCGAGAAAATGTTCGACGATGGCGCGGCCGATACCGCGCGAACCGCCACTAACCAGCACCCTGCGCTGTGCGAGTTGCAGATCCATGTAATCTCTCCATGAGCGGACGCGATGGGCCCGCAAGCCGGGAAGGAACGCCGGGATCCGATCACCGGACGTAAGGACGGGCGAACGGTAGCGAACGACAAGGTATTCTGGAAATCGAAAAATATTCAGCCAACGATTCGCAAAGCGAGAATACCCAGGTGCAATTGTCTCAGCTCCGCGCCTTCTGCGCCGTGGCCCACACCGGCTCGATCAACGCCGCGGCGAAGGCGCTGAACCGTGTCCCGTCGAGTCTCTCCGTACGCATCCGCCAGCTTGAGGAAGACCTCGGCTGCCAGCTGTTCCTGCGCGAGCACCAGCGTCTGCGCCTGTCGCCGGACGGTCGGCGTCTGCTGGAGCATGCCCGGCGAATCCTCGATCTCAGCGACAGTACCCGGGCCATGATGCGCAACGAAGAGAGCGGCGGCCGCCTGGTGGTAGGTGCCCTCGACGTGGTTCTGGTCGCCTTCATGCCATGCCTGATCGGGCGGTTCCGCCAACGCCACCGCGCGATCGAACTGGACATCCGCAGCGAAGCCTCGGAAGCCTTGGTGCAGCAGGTCTCGGATGGAGTGCTAGACCTGGCCCTGAGCGATGGTCCCGTGCGCTCTCAGACCCTGGAAAGTAGCCTGGCCTTCGTCGACGAAATGGTGCTGGTTACCGAGCTGGATCATCCACCGATCACCAGTCCGCGCGACCTGCGTTGCGCCGAACTGTATGGGTTCCGTCACGACTGCTCGTTCCGCTTCCGCATGGATCGCTGGCTGGAGGAAGCCGACTGCCTGCAACAACTGCCAGTGCTGGAAATCGAGTCCTACCACACCATGCTCGCCTGCGTCAGCGCAGGCATGGGTGCCGCCTGGGTGCTGCGCTCCGTGCTTGCGACGCTACCTGGCAACCACCAGGTCCGCGCGCATCCGTTGCGCGACTATGGCACCACCGAGATCCATTTCATCTGGCACAGCGGCCATCTCACGCCCAACGCGCAACGCTTGATGGCTGTACACCAGGACGCGCTCGTCGAGCGCCGCGACTGAGATTTGGCCCGTGCTATCGCCGCCGTAGGTTTCCACCGCCGTCTCCGCCAGCGCGAGGACCTGGCTGGCGCCGGTTTGGATAGGGCCACTTCGCCAGGGCGATGTATCGGGGCTGTACCGTCGGCGGAGGGATTTGTATGCCGGGAGTACGCGGATACAGAACGATACGCAGCCAAGCGAAGGTCACGCCGACGAACTGACGGGCATCTCTCACTCCCGCCGGCCCATCTCGGCTACCGTTAGGAGACAGCCACCTGGCCCAGTCTCGAGGTCGAGCCCATCGTGCTGAAACGCATTCCGGTAACCCAGCTTCGCCTCGGTATGTTCGTCCAGAGCCTTTGCGGCTCGTGGCTGGACCACCCGTTCTGGAAAAGAGGCGGCTTCCTGCTCGACAACCAGTCCGACCTGCAGCGCCTGCGCGAAAGCGCCGTGAAGGAGGTCTGGATCGACGCCGGCAAGGGCCTCGACCTCCCGGAGGAAGCGGCGGTCTCGGCCGCTGCGGTCCTGCCGGTCACCATGCCGGCCGACCCTTCGCCGGCGCGGGTCGCCCTGGAGGAGGAAATCCGCCACGCCGCCCTGCTCTGCGGCCGCGCCAAGGCCGCCGTGGTCAGCATGTTCCACGACGCGCGCATGGGCCAGGCCATCGACACCGCGCATGCATCGGACCTGGTGGACGAAATCTCCGCCTCGGTGCTGCGCCATCCCAACGCGCTGGTCAGCCTGGTACGGCTGAAGACCTCGGATGAATACACCTACATGCATTCGGTGGCGGTCTGCGCGCTGATGATCGCCCTCGCCCGCCAGCTCGAACTGTCCGACCCGCTGGTACACGAGGCGGGGCTGGCCGGGCTGCTGCACGACATCGGCAAGATGGCGGTACCCGATCCGATCCTGAACAAGCCCGGCAAACTCACCGAGCAGGAATTCGGCCTGGTCCGCCGGCATCCGCAGAACGGTGCGCGGATGCTGCTCGATTGCCGCCAGGTCAGCGCCCTGGTGGTGGATGTCTGTCTGCACCACCACGAGCGCATCGACGGCACCGGCTACCCCTTCGGCCTGGCGCAGGAGCAGATCAGCCTGCTGGCGCGGATGGGCACGGTGTGCGACGTCTACGACGCGATCACCTCCGACCGTCCCTACAAGAAGGGCTGGAACGCCGCCGAGGCGATCCGGCGCATGGCCGAATGGAACGGGCACTTCGACCCGCAGGTGTTCCGCGCCTTCGTCAAGGCAGTGGGCATCTACCCGGTCGGCGCGCTGGTCAGGCTGGAAAGCGGGCGCCTCGGCGTGGTCCTCGAGCAACACGGCCGCTCGCTGCTGACGCCACGGGTCAAGGTATTCTTCTCGGCCCGCTCGAAGGTGCCGATCCCGCAGCAGGTGATAGACCTGGGTAGGGCCGGACAGACCGACCGAATCGTCGGCTTCGAGCCGGCGGAGGCCTGGAACTTCCGCAATCTCGACGAGATGTGGACGGGACTGCCGAGCAACGGCGGATCGTATTTCGACGCGGGAACCGAAAAGCCGTAGCCTTCCGCCGGCAACGCCGGGCACCGCTCCCGTAGGGCGCATAACGCGAAGCGTTATCCGCCGTTTCGCCACAATCTCCGCCTGCTCCGCATTGCTTTAAGCGCACCATCGTCGATACTGCTGGCAATCCACCGACAGTTTTCAAGAGGCCATATGAGTCCGCTCCTGGAGACAATCGAAGAGCGCAGCAGAAATGGCTGTGCTCCATCCAAAGCGCTGCTTGCCCTGTGGTCCGCAGGCGCCGACCTGAGGGTTTCCCCGAGGAAGGCTGGCCGCCTATGCGAACTTGCCGTCGTTGCCGCAGCAAGGAAAGCAGGCATGCTCGAGAGCGAGATCGTTGCGGCACGCCGGGCCTATGCCGCCAGCCTGGGAGTGACGCTTAGCGGAGCGATCAGCAACGCCGACGAGCCGGTCCATATCCACCACGCCGTCAGCAATTCCAATCACAACCCCAACGCCTCAAACCGTATCAACCTTGGGAGAGCCCGAGCGTATAAAGAAAGGCGCGAGGAAGGTGATTACTTCTTCATCGACACTTGAATCGCCTGCATAACCGTTATCTCCCCCGCGCCTCAACGGCAGCCCTCTCCAGCAACCACTCCCTGAACGCCAGCATCGCGCTGGTCTCCCCCCGCGACTGCAAGCGCGTCAGCCAGTAGCTGCCGGTACTCACTTCGGTGGCGAACGGACGCCGGACGCTCTCGCTGGCCAGTTGCCGGGCAAACATCGCCGCCGGCGCCAGGGCCACGCCGACACCCTGGCGGGCCGCCTCGAGCATGGCCAGCGAGGTGTCGAAGACGATGCTCCGGGTCAGTGGCGCGTGCGCCGGCAGTCCGGCCGCCTGGAACCACAGCGGCCACTCGTCGGCGCGGTAGGAGCGCAGCAGGGTGTGCTGCAGCAGGTCGGCGGGACTGTGCAACTGGGCGGCGACCTCCGGGCAGCAGAGCACCGTCAGCGGCGCCTCGAACAACGCCAGCGCCTCGGTGCCGTGCCAGGCGCCGCCGCCGAAGCGGATCGCGTAGTCGAGCCCCTCGGCGGCGATGTCGACGCGGTTGTTGTGGGTGGACAGGCGCAGATCGATGAAGGGATGGCGCGCCTGGAAGTCCGCCAGCCGCGGCAGCAGCCAGCCGACCGTGAAGGTTCCGACCGCGCCGACGGTGAGCACGTCCCGGTAGTGGCCGCCCTCGAAACGTTCCAGCAGGCCGGCGATGCGGTCGAAGGAGTCACACAGCACCGGCAGCAGGCTCTCGCCCTCGTGGGTCAGCATGAGGCCGCGCGGCAGACGCTTGAACAGGGCTACGCCGAGACGCTCCTCGAGGCTCTTCACCTGATGGCTGACCGCCGCCTGGGTCACGCACAGCTCGATGGCCGCGCGGGTGAAGCTCAGGTGCCGGGCCGAGGCTTCGAAGGCGCGCAGGGCGTTCAGCGGCAAATGGGGTCGAACCAATCTCTGCTCCAAATTTTTCTAATGGCTGCCGCGAGTATTCGTCGTTTGCCGCAAATCCTGCGCAAGCCTAGATTTTCCCCGCCCGCCGATCAAGGAGCGCTCCCGGGGCGGTTTCTCATGCAGCCAACGACAAAGGACGCCAATCCTCATGCGCGATACCAGATTCTCCTGCCTGTGCGGCATCGCCGCTTCCACACTGCTGTTCGCCACCACCCCGGCCATTGCCGATGAGGCCCCGGCGGATCGCCTGAAGGCACTGGTCGACGCCGCCGTACAACCGGTGATGAAGGCCAATGACATTCCGGGCCTGGCCGTAGCCATCAGCCTGAAAGGAGAACCGCATTACTTCAGCTATGGGCTGGCCTCGAAAGAGGACGGCCGCCGGGTGACGCCGGAGACCCTGTTCGAGATCGGCTCGGTGAGCAAGACCTTCACCGCCACCCTCGCCGGCTATGCCCTGGCCCAGGACAAGATGCGCCTCGACGACCGCGCCAGCCAGCACTGGCCGGCACTGCAGGGCAGCCGCTTCGACGGCATCAGCCTGCTCGACCTCGCGACCTATACCGCCGGCGGCTTGCCGCTGCAGTTCCCCGACTCGGTGCAGAAGGACCAGGCACAGATCCGCGACTACTACCGCCAGTGGCAGCCGACCTACGCGCCGGGCAGCCAGCGCCTCTATTCCAACCCGAGCATCGGCCTGTTCGGCTATCTCGCCGCGCGCAGCCTGGGCCAGCCGTTCGAACGGCTCATGGAGCAGCAATTGTTCCCGGCACTGGGCCTCGAACAGACCCACCTCGACGTGCCCGAGGCGGCGCTGGCGCAGTACGCCCAGGGCTACGGCAAGGACGACCGCCCGCTACGGGTCGGTCCCGGCCCGCTGGATGCCGAAGGCTACGGGGTGAAGACCAGCGCCGCCGACCTGCTGCGCTTCGTCGATGCCAACCTGCATCCGGAGCGCCTGGACAGGCCCTGGGCGCAGGCGCTCGATGCCACTCATCGCGGTTACTACAAGGTCGGCGACATGACCCAGGGCCTGGGCTGGGAAGCCTACGACTGGCCGATCTCCCTGAAGCGCCTGCAGGCCGGCAACTCGACGCCGATGGCGCTGCAACCACACAGGATCGCCAGGCTGCCCGCGCCACAGGCGCTGGAGGGCCAGCGCCTGCTGAACAAGACCGGCTCCACCAACGGCTTCGGCGCCTACGTGGCGTTCATTCCGGGCCGCGACCTGGGCCTGGTGATCCTGGCCAACCGCAACTATCCCAATGCCGAGCGGGTGAAGATCGCCTACGCCATCCTCAGCGGCCTGGAGCAGCAGGCCAAGGTGCCGCTGAAGCGCTGAGGCGCGCTCGCGAGGGCGACGGAGCGTAGCGGCGCGGGACGCCGGTCCTGGCTATGATGGTGCCATGAGCGCTTCCCCGCCCCTCCGCCAGCCCTGCCCGCCCGGCGCCTGCGTCTGCGAACGCGAGCGCCTGGAGGCGCCCGGCGCGGACCGTCGCATCCTCCTCCTGACCCGCCAGGAAGAGCAGCGCCTGGCCGCTCGCCTGGAAGCCCTGCGCAGCCTGGAAGACCTGGAACACCTGCTGCGGCGCATGGAGGAACAACTGGGCATCCGCCTGCGGATCGCCCCGGCCTTCGGCGAGGTGCGCAGCATGCGCGGCATCCGCATGCGCTTCGAGGAGCAGCCGGGGCTCTGCCGCAAGACCCGCCAGGCGATTCCCGCCGCCATCCGCCGCGGCCTGGAGAAGCGCCCGGAAGTCGCCTACGCCCTGCTCAACGCCCACGACCTGCTGCGCGACGCCTGAAGGCACTGAACGACAGGAAGAGGATGTCGCTCAAGACCTGGGCGGGCTTCAGGAGTATCGGCGGATAACGCCCATGGCGTTATTCGCCCTACAGGCCGCAGCGGATGCAGGCGAGCCCCGGGTCCGCCTGAATTCTTGGCGGGACAGGCCACCGCGCCGGGGTTCAGCTCGCCGACTCCGCCTGCACGTCGCCGAACATCGCCTGCAGGCGGAGCAGGCAGGCATCGCACAGGGTGCGCAGTTCGTCGAGGCGGATGCCGGCGAGGATTTCCATGCCGCGCCGCGGATCGGCGCGGCGCAGGGCCTGCTCCAGCTCGCTGGCACGGCCGGCCAGGGCGCTGGCGCCAACGGTGGACGCGCTGCCCTTGATGGTATGCAGGGTCGCGGCGCTGCCCTGGACATCGCCCTCGCCGAGCTGGCGTTCGAGCTGGGCGAAGAGGTCCTGCATATCCGGAACGAAGCGCCGCAACACCTGGACGATCAGCTCCAGGCTGCCGCCGAAACGCCCGACGATATCGCCCCGCGCCTCGACCAGTTCGCCCGCGTCCGCTGTCGTTGCCGGCGCGCCCCTGTCGCCGCTCCTGCCGAGATGACCGAGCAGACAAAGCACCAGGCGCTCCTTGTCGATCGGCTTCGCCACATGGTCGTTCATGCCCGCCGCCAGGCAGGCTTCGCGGTCGGCCAGCGAGGCGTTGGCGGTCATGGCCAGGATCGGCAGCCCGGCGAAGCGCCCGTCGGCGCGGATTCGCCGGGTCGCCTCGAGACCATCGATATCCGGCATCTGCATGTCCATCAGCACCGCGTCGAACGGCACGCTCGCCTCCAGCACCTGCTGAACGCCCGCCAGCCCACCGTCGGCGAGGGCCACCCGAGCGCCCTCGCTGCTCAACAGCTCGGCGGCGACCTGGCGGTTCAGCGCGTTGTCCTCCACTACCAGCAGACGCACGCCCCGCAACCGCTGGGTGCGCTCCACCGGGCGCGGCGGCGGGTTGGCCGGGGCGCCCTGTTCACCGTGCAGGGCATGCAGCACCGAGTCGGCCAGTTGCTTGGGCGTGACCGGCTTGGTGAGAAAATCGACGAAGGGCGGCGCGCTGTGGTCGCGCGCATCGGCCAGCACCTCGCGGCCATAGGCGGTGATCATGATCACCATGGGCGGCGGCAGGTCGCCCTGCAACTGGCGGATCAGTTGCGCCGCGCTGAGGCCGTCGAGATCGGGCATGCGCCAATCCATCAGCACCACGTCGTAGCGACGGCCTTCGGCCATCGCCGCCTGGACCCGTGCCACCGCCTCGCTGCCGCTGCCGACGCAGTCGGCGCGCCAGCCGAGGGCGCCGACCGTGCGTTTGAGCAGCTCGCCGGCCACCAGGTTGTCGTCCGCCACCAGCAGCCGCAGCGGTTCGCCGGCCCCGGGGCAGGCCGCACGCAGCGGTTGGTCGTGGGCGACGTCGAGGTCCAGGTCGAACCAGAACCGGCTACCGCTGCCCGGCGCGCTCTCGACCCGCAACTCGCCGCCCATCAGGTCGACCAGGCGCTTGCAGATGAACAGGCCGAGGCCGGTGCCGCCGAAGCGTCGCGAGGTGGACGCCTCGGCCTGGGTGAAACCTTCGAAGATGCGCTGCTGCTGTTCCGCGCTGATGCCGATGCCGGTGTCCGCCACCAGCACCCGCAGGCGCACCAGGTGGGCGTCGTGCGCCAGACGCCGCAAGCTCACCAGGACGTGCCCGCGGGCGGTGAACTTCAGTGCGTTGCCGGCCAGGTTGATGAGGATCTGCTGCAGGCGCAGGCGGTCGCCGACCACCGCGCTGGGCAGCTCGGGATCGATGTCGAAGATCACCTCGACGTCCTTGTCGCCCTGGTTGCCGGAGAGCACCACGGCCAGGTCCTGCATCAGCGGCTCCAGCTCGAAGGGGAGCATTTCCAGGACCAGTTTGCCGGCCTCGATCTTCGAGTAGTCGAGGATGTCGTTGAGCAGGCCGAGTAACGAGGTGGCCGCCGAGCTGGCCTTGTCCAGGTAGTCGCGCTGGCGTTCGTTGAGATCGGTCTGCCGGGCCAGTTGCAGCATGCCCAGCACGGCATTCATCGGCGTGCGGATCTCGTGGCTCATGTTCGCCAAGAACGACGACTTCGCCGCGCTGGCGGCGTCCGCCTGCTCCTTGGCCTCGCGCAGGCGCGCCTGCAGTTGCTGGTCGCTGGTGATATCGATATTGATCCCGGTGACCTGCAGCGGGTTGCCGTCGGCGTCGCGCTCGACCTGCGCGCCGGCCTGGATGAAGCGGATGCCGCCGTCGGGCAGCACCACGCGGAAGATCACATCGTAGTTGCCGCGCCCCTCCACCGCCGCGCGCAGGCTGGCCTCGGTGCGCTCGAGGTCTTCCGGATGCAGGCGGCTGCGCCAATGCTCGTAGACCAGGCCGCCGTCGCGCAACGCCAGCGGCTGGCCATACAGCTCGCACATGCGCTCGTTCCACTGCAGGCTGTCGTCGGCCAGGTTCCAGCGCCAGATGCCCAGGCGCGCCACGTCGGCGGCCATTTGCAACTGGTCGCGCGCCGCGGCCATCTCGCGCTCGGCGTTGCGCCATTCGGTGACATCGACGGCGATGCCCAGGTAGCCGTTGATCGCCCCGGCCTCGTCGCGCAGGACGGTAACCGAAAGCGTCACGCTGAGCGGCGAGCCGTCCTTGCGCAGATAGGTCCATTCGCGGGTCTCGGCGCCCTCCTGTTCGGCCCGCGCCACCAGCACGCGGAAACCCTCCTCGCCCAGCTCCTGGCCGCGGGCGAGCAACTCCCGCTCGCTGTGCAGCAGGGTCGGCGAGGCCTTGCCGACCACCTCGTCGGCGCGGTAGCCGAGCATCCGCTCGGCACCGAGATTGAAGCCGCTGATGATGCCGTCGCGGTCGAGGGTGATGATCGACACCTCGGACGCCGCCTGCAGCACGCTGCCGAGCAGTACGTTCAACCGACGCAGTTCGGCGGTACGCTCGGCGATCTGGTGCTCCAGGCCGGTATTGAGTTCGCGGATGCGGGCCTCGGCGGCCTTCTTCGCGGAGATGTCGCGTACGGTCTTCGAGGCGCCGACCACGCCGCCATCCGGACCGAGGATCGGCGAGACGGTCACCGCCACGTCGAGCAGGTGGCCATCCTGGTGCCGGCGCACGGTATCGAAGCTGACCACCTGTTCTTTACGGGCGATGCGGGCGAGGATGTCGAGTTCCTCGTTCTCCTTGGATGGCGGCACCAGCAGGTCCACCACCCGCCGCCCGACCGCCTGCTCCTCGCGGTAGCCGAACAACGCCTCGGCCCCGCGATTCCAGTCGCTGATGACGCCGTCGAGGCCGACGCCGATGATGCCGTCCGCCGAATTGCCGACGATCGCCGCCAGCCGCGCCTGGGTCGCCGCCTCCCGACGCCGGCGCAGGCGGCCGAGGGCGCTGGCGTTGACCAGCGCCGCCAGCAACAGGCTGACTAGGCTGCCGGCCAGGAACAGGATGCGCGGCGAAGGCTGGTGCAGGCGCTGGACGAACAGCGGCAGTGCGCTGAACGCCATCTGCCAGTGCCGACCGTAGATCTCCCGCCGCAGCATGTGGCCGAACAGGCGTTGAGCCGGCGCCGCGGCGCCGTTGACGAAGAAGGGTACGGCAGCGCCGTCGCCGGTGACGTCGCTGAGTTCGAGGTGGATCGCCGCATTGTCGATGGGCAACCCGGCCAGCACCTCGCCGGTCAGCAGCGGCGCATAGCTCCAGCCGAAGCCTTCGAGTTCGCGCTGGGGCCCCGGCGGTGGAGTGATGCCGCTGCGGTAGATCGGCATCAGGATGAGGAACGATTGCTGGCGCAAGCCGCTGGCCTGGACCAGGGTGATCGGCCCCGTCAGGCGCACCTGCCCGGTCTCCAGGGCGGCGCGGGCGGCCTCCCGGCGATTGGCTTCCGAGGCGATGTCCAGGCCCAGCGCCTGGCCGTTGCGCGCCACCGGCTCGATGTACTGGATGACGTAGCGCTCGCCATCGTGCGGAGTCAGTTGCTGGATGCGGAACTCCGGCTGGCCGTCGGCCCGCGCCTGGCGCAGGAACCCGGCCTCGTCGGCGGCCGCCACCCGGCGGATGAAGCCGAAGCCGCGGGCGCCGGGAAACTCGCGATCGATGTCGCGGGTCAGGCTGTAGCGGCGGAACAGTTCGCGGTCGATGTGCGCCTCGCCCGCCGTCAGCAAGGCACCGCGCACCCCACGCAAGCCATACTGGTAGAGTTCCACGCGGCGGGTCACCGCCTCGGCCAGCAGTTCCGCCTCGCGTTCCAGCGCCATCCGCGCCTGTTGCTCGTTGACCAGCGCCAGCCCCCAGGCGCCCAGCCCGGACAGCAGCAGTCCGAGCGCCAGTGTCGCGCCCGCCCAGCGGCTCAGCCTGAACTTGCTCTGTTGTACGTTCACCCGATATTCCGTCCCTGCGCCGGCCCGGCGCGGGGCAATCCCGCACTCCCTGCGCCTTTTCGTCACAGAAGACTAGATCAAGCGGGCGGATTCCTCCGCCGAATCATCCGACCCCAGGTATGACCGCTCACAACGACGTGCTTTTCAGCGCCTCCGCGTAGCGCAGTGCGGCGAACAGGGCGAGCAGCAGGCCGGCCAGCGCCAGCGCGGCGCCGACGTTGCCGATCGAGGCCAGGCCCATGCGTTCGCTGACCACGCTGCCGAGCAGCGCGCCGGCGCCGATGCCGACGTTGTACAGGCCGGAGAACAGCGCCATGGCCACGTCGGTGGCGTCCGAGGCGAGGCGCAGGACGCGGGACTGCTGGGCCAGGCCGAAGCACATGATCGACATGCCCCAGAGCAGGCTGAGCGCCATCAGCCAGGTCGGCTGCGCGGACAGCGGCAACAGCAGCGCCAGGCTGCTGCCCAAGGCGAGGATCGCGGCCAGCAGGAAGCCTCGCGGGAAAGCCTCGCTGTAGCGGCTGAAGAGGATCGAACCGAAGATCCCGGCGCCGCCGAACAACAGCAGCAGCAGGGTGGTCGCCTCGCCGCTCATCTGCGCCACCTGCTTGGCGAAGGGCTCGATGTAGCTGTAGGCGGTGAACTGGGCGCTGATCACCACCACGGTCAGCACGTACAGGCAAACCAGCGCCGGGCGTCGGAACAGCATCGGCAGGCTGCGCAGGGAACCGGAGTTCTGGCTTGGCAGCAGCGGCAGGGAGCGCGCCAGGTAGAGCAGGGTCAGCACCGAGAGTCCGGCGATGGCCATGAAGGTGGTACGCCAGCCCAGGGCCTCGCCGACCACCCGCCCCAGCGGGATGCCCAGGACCATCGCCAGGGTGGTGCCGGTGGCCAGCAGCCCTAGCGCCTTGGCCTGCTGTCCCGGCGGCGCCACGCGCACCGCCAGCGAAGCGGTGATGGCCCAGAACACCGCGTGGGCGAAGGCAATGCCGATCCGGCTGAGCATCAGCACCTGGAAGCTCCAGGCCAGCCCGGACAGCACGTGGCTGGCGATGAACAGCAGGAATACCCCGACCAGCAGCTTGCGCCGCTCGATGTTGCGGGTCAGCAGCATCATCGGCAACGAGGCCAGCGACACCACCCAGGCATAGATGGTCAACATCAGGCCGACCTGCGAGGTGGGCATCTCGAAGCTGTGGCCGATGTCGCTGAGCAGGCCGACCGGGACGAACTCCGTGGTGTTGAAGATGAAGGCGGCCAGGGCCAGGGCGATCACGCTCAGCCAGCTGCCGCTGCGGGTTTCGGAGGTGCTGTCCATGGGGCGTTCGGTTCCGGAGCAGGGGGCGGACGGGCAGGTCCCGCGACCCTCGCCACGCACGACGGAAAACGCCCCGGACGCAAGGGTCCGGGGCGGCGATGTGCGTTGGATGGTCGTTATAGGTATTGGAGGGAACTGCCGAATCCCGCGATTCTACGCCGGGACGCCGTGCGCTGCACGCCCGCCCGGCGCTCCGGCGACCTTCCCGGAGCGATGGGACGGCTCCGGCAGCATCAGGCAGGCCATCGTCTCGCCCCAGGGCGCGAGGCCCTGTTCGACGAAGCCGGCGTCCCGATAAAGCTGGCGGGCCACGTCGTTGTCGACGGCGTAGGCGACCATCAGGCGATCGCTGCGCCGCCTCGTCCGGCGCACGCTGGCGATGATCCGTTGCAGGGCGGCGCGGCCATGCCCCTTGCCCTGGTAGCGGCGGTCGATCATCAGGCGGTAGAGCCAGTAGTGGCCGTCGTCGGCGTCGGGGCCGTAGAGGGCGAAGCCGACCATGCGCCCGCCGTGGTGGATGCCGACCGCGCGGAACCCCGGCAGGAAGCGGCTCTGGGCCAGCGAATAGAGGTTGGAAGCGACGAAGTGCGCCTGGTGGCGGGCGACCTTCAGGTCAATGCAGGTTTCCCAGTCGTCGCGGGTGATGGTTCTGAGTTCGATCATGGATGACAGGCTCTTGGAAAAAGGAGGAAAGAAAGTCGCTAGGTACGCTGCTGGACTGTTCATACGACATGCTTCGTTCCTCCCTTCGACTGGCCGAGCATCCGGCGGAAACGCAACGATATCAGGAGAAGAGTCGATTATCCCAGCCGATGCCGGATTTTTTCGCCCATGGCTAGTGGCAGGATTTCCCCGGTGCCAGGCCGGCGACAGATAAATTCGAGATTTTCCTTGTCAGATCAGTCAGGTTCTCGCTATTACATTTAACCAAGACCCTGGAGCCAAGCCCCAGCGCACGGTTGCCTCGTCGCCCCACTCCGACGGCTGATCGCCCTCTCCCCCGGCACGCAACCTGCCCGGCGCTCCCTTATCCGGATGCGGCGGTTCTTCTACGCCGCCGCGTCCCCTGCATGGAATCGCACATGTCTCATCGCCCTGTGATCAACGCCTCGGTCAGTCCGAAAGGCACGCTGGAAACCCTCTCCCAACGCGAAGTGCAACAACTGAGCGAAACCGCCAACGGCAAGACCTACCAACTGTTCCGCCAGTGCGCCCTGGCGATCCTCAATACCGGCGCCCACAGCGACAACGCCAAGACCATCCTCGACGCCTACAAGGACTTCGAGGTGCGTATCCACCAGCAGGACCGCGGCGTGCGCCTGGAACTGATCAACGCGCCGGCCGACGCCTTCGTCGATGGCGAGATGATCGCCAGCACCCGCGAGATGCTGTTCAGCGCCCTGCGCGACATCGTCTACACCCAGAGCGGGCTGGACAGCCAGCACGTCGACCTGGACAGCTCCCAGGGCCTCACCGACTACGTCTTCCAGCTGCTGCGCAACGCCCGTACGCTGCGCCCCGGCGTCGAGCCGAAGATCGTCGTGTGCTGGGGCGGCCACTCGATCAGCAGCGAGGAATACAAGTACACCAAGAGGGTCGGCCACGAACTCGGCCTGCGCAGCCTGGATGTCTGCACCGGCTGCGGACCGGGGGTGATGAAGGGGCCGATGAAGGGCGCCACCATCAGCCACGCCAAGCAGCGCATCGTCGGCGGCCGCTACCTGGGCCTGACCGAGCCGGGGATCATCGCCGCCGAGGCGCCGAACCCGATCGTCAACGAACTGGTGATCCTGCCGGACATCGAGAAGCGCCTGGAAGCCTTCGTCCGCGTCGGCCACGGGGTCATCATCTTCCCCGGCGGCGCCGGGACCGCGGAGGAGTTCCTCTACCTGCTGGGCATCCTCATGCACCCGGACAACCAGGACCTGCCCTTCCCGGTCATCCTCACCGGTCCCCGCAGCGCCGAAGCCTACCTGCAGCAGCTCCATGAATTCGTCGGGGCGACCCTCGGCCATGCGGCGCAGCGCCACTACCGGATCGTCATCGACGACCCGGCCGAGGTGGCCAAGCAGATGGCCCAGGGCCTGAAGGAAGTGAAGCAGTTCCGCCGCGAGCGCAACGACGCCTTCCACTTCAACTGGATGCTGAAGATCGATGAAAGCTTCCAGCGCCCGTTCGAGCCGACCCACGAGAACATGGCCAGCCTCCAGCTCAGCCGCAGCCTGCCGCCCCACGAGTTGGCGGCCAACCTGCGCCGCGCGTTTTCCGGGATCGTCGCCGGCAACGTCAAGGACAACGGCATCCGCATGATCGAGCAATACGGGCCCTACGAGATCCACGGCGACCCGGCGGTGATGCTGCCGCTGGACCGCCTGCTGCAGGCCTTCGTCAAGCAGCACCGGATGAAGCTGCCCGGCGGCGCGGCCTACGTCCCCTGCTACCGGGTGGTGCAGACCGAGGCGGCCTGAGCGCGCCCGCTCCGGCATCCCTGCGCCGCGCGCGGGGATGCCCATTTATTCCGAGCCGGGCGTACGGCTTCCTGCTACTCTTTTCCGTTCATGCCTCGAATCGCTGGCCCTGACCTCATGTCCCCATCTCCATCGCCAGCCCTCGCCGCACTCCGCGACGCCACCCGTGACCTGCACGCAGAACTGGACCGCCGTTCGCCGTTGGGCGACGACGATCTCGACGACCGCGCCTACCTCGACCATGCCGGACGCATCCTTGGCTGGCTGGAGCCTCTGGAGCGCGCGCTGCGCGACAACCGCAGCGGCTGGCCGGCGGCGCTGCGGGCCGACGCGCGGCTGGTCAAGAGCGCCTGGCTGGAAAGCGACCTGCTGGCCGGCGGCATGAGCCGCGCGCAGGTGGAGGCGCTACCGCGCTGCGCCGACCTGCCGAATGCGACACGGGCCGCGGAGGTCTTCGGGGTGGCCTACGTGATGGAAGGCGCGACGCTGGGCGGCGCGTATCTCTACAAACGACTAGCTCCACGCCTGCCCGGTCTGCCGCTACAGTGGTTGCGGGGCTACGGCCAGGCAACCGGGGTGCGCTGGCAGGAGTTTCTCGAACAGCTCGCCCGGCAGATCGACAGCCCCGAAGCCATCGGCCTTGCGCAGGATGCGGCACAGGCTACATTCCTTTCGTTTCGTCGATGGGTTCTCGACGAAGCCTGACTGCCTGGAGACCAGGCTGGACGATAGATGACGAGCATCACCCCGGTTACCCTGGCGAACTGCGAGGACGAACCCATCCACGTGCCTGGCGCGATCCAGCCGCACGGGGCGCTGATCGCCCTGCGCGCGGACGGCATGGTCCTCGCGGCAAGCGAGAACATCCAGGCGCTACTGGGTTTCGTCGCCTCGCCGGGTTCCTACCTGACGCAGGAGCAGGTGGGGCCGGAGGTCCTGCGCATGCTCGAAGAGGGACTGACCGGCAACGGCCCATGGTCGAACAGCGTCGAGACGCGGATCGGCGAACACCTGTTCGACGTGATCGGCCACAGCTACAAGGAAGTGTTCTACCTGGAGTTCGAGATCCGCACCGCGGACACGCTGTCGATCACCTCCTTCACCCTCAACGCCCAGCGCATCATCGCCCAGGTCCAGTTGCACAACGACACCGCCAGCCTGCTCAGCAACGTCACCGACGAACTGCGCCGGATGACCGGCTACGACCGGGTGATGGCCTACCGTTTCCGTCATGACGACTCCGGCGAGGTGGTCGCCGAGAGCCGTCGCGAAGACCTCGAAAGCTACCTGGGGCAACGCTACCCGGCCTCGGACATCCCGGCCCAGGCGCGTCGCCTGTACATCCAGAACCCGATCAGGCTGATCGCCGACGTGGCCTATACGCCGATGCGCGTGTTTCCCGCGCTGAACCCGGAGACCAACGAATCGTTCGATCTCAGCTACAGCGTGCTGCGCAGCGTTTCGCCGATCCACTGCGAATACCTGACCAACATGGGCGTGCGCGCCTCGATGAGCATCTCCATCGTGGTCGGCGGCAAGCTCTGGGGACTGTTCTCCTGCCATCACATGTCGCCCAAACTGATTCCCTACCCGGTGCGCATGTCGTTCCAGATCTTCTCCCAGGTCTGCAGCGCCATCGTCGAGCGCCTGGAGCAGGGGCGTATCGCCGAACTGCTGCGCGTGTCCACCGAGCGCAGGCTGGCCCTGGCTCGCCGCGCGCGGGACGCCGACGACCTGTTCGGCGCACTGGCCCACCCGGACGATGGCATCGCCGCACTGATTCCCTGCGACGGCGCCCTGGTCATGCTCGGCGGCCGCACCTTGAGCATCCGCGGCGACTTCGAGCGCCAGGCCGGGAATGTCCTGCAACGCCTGCAGCGCGACCCGGAACGGGACATCTACCACACCGACAACTGGCCGCAGCCCAGCGAGGACTCTCCGGACGGCGGCGACTGCTGCGGTGTGCTGGCGATCCGTTTCCACCGCCAGGAATCGGGCTGGATCTTCTGGTTCCGCCACGAGGAAGTGCACCGCATCCGCTGGGGCGGCAAGCCGGAAAAGCTGTTGACCATCGGCCCCTCCGGCCCGCGGCTGACCCCGCGCGGCTCGTTCGAGGCCTGGGAGGAAGTGGTCCGCGGCCACTCCACGCCCTGGAGCGAAACCGACCTGGCGATCGCCGAAAAGCTGCGCCTGGACCTGATGGAACTGTGCCTCAACCATGCGGCCGAGGTCGACCGCATGCGCCAGCGCCTGATCGCGGTGCTCGGCCACGACCTGCGCAACCCGTTGCAGTCGATCTCCATGGCGGCGGCCCTGCTGTCCTCCAGCGACACCCGCACCACCGAACTGCGCCAACACATTTCCGCGTCCAGCAGCCGCATGGAACGGCTGGTCAGCCAGATCCTCGACATGAGCCGCCTGCAATCGGGCATCGGCCTCACCGTGAACCCGGTCGACACCGACGTCTCGCAACTGGTGCAGCAGATCGTCTGCGAAACCGACGTCGCCTATCCCGGCCTGGTGATCGAGATCGCCATCGACCCGCAGGTTCGTGCCGTGGTCGACCCGGACCGCTACGCCCAGGTCGCCGCCAACCTGCTGAGCAACGCCCGTCATCACGGCCTGCCCGGCCGGCCGGTGCTGGTCACCCTGACCCGCCAGGGCGACGAGGTGTGCCTGAGCGTGCTCAACGAAACCAGCGGCCTCTCCGAAGCGCAGCTGGCCAACCTGTTCGAACCGTTCAAGCGCGAGTCGGCGGACAACCAGCGCAACCGCAACGGCCTCGGTATCGGCCTGTACATCTCCCAGGCCATCGCCCAGGCCCACCAGGGGCGTATCGACGTGGACTGCCGCGACGACGTCATCACCTTCTGCCTGCGCCTGCCGGTGCGCCAGGCGGAGACCGGCTCCTCGTCCTGACGACGAGGACCGTGCACAATGCAACGCTTGCAGGTATCTTCGGCAGCCATCGCCGTCTGACAGGATCGCCCCGTTCCATGCCCCGCCTCCGCCTCCGGACCGTCCTCGCCTGCCTCGCCGTGTTCTGCGCGACTCCCGCACTGGCCAGGGTCGAAGTGCATTCGCTGCAACACAAGAGCATGGGGCGGGTGCTGACGGTCCGCGTCTCGGAGGAGATCGCGCCGGGCGACTACGAAACGCTGCTCAAGGGTTTGCGCAACAATCCGGGAACCTACTCGCGCAAGCTGCTCCTGCTGAACAGCATCGGCGGCAGCGTGCCGGAGGCGATCCGCATGGGCCGCCTGCTGCGCGAATCCGGCTTCGACGCGCTGGTGCCGTCGAGCAGCGTCTGCCAGGGCACCTGCGTCTACCTGCTGGCGGCCGGCAAGCGCAAGACCGTACGCGGCTACGTCGGCCTGCACCGTCCCTACTACGCCCACGGCGACTCGCTGCACTCGCGCTCGGCCAACGGCATGCGCTACGACTCCGCCGCCTACTTCCGCGAAATGGATATCCCCAGCACCTTGGTACAGGCCATGCAAAGCACCGATCCCAAACGGATGCGCGTGCTTTCGGCGAAGGAACTGGCGCAGTACCGGCTGAACTGAGCCGGCGACTCTACGGAGCAGTCAAGAAAAGACGCGATGGCGGGTGCCGTCGTACCCCGTTTCCGTGCAAAGACAGGCCGAATCCGCACCGGATCCGAACCGGCCCTACTCTAGAAGAACTCGTCCAATAGCCTGAAGTACGCCAGCCGTTCGCCGTCGATATCACCGCCGTATTCGACGAGGAAGGCCTCGGCCCAGGCCGCGCCGAGTTCGGCCTCGATGTCCCGCGCGGCCAAGGCCAGGTCCTGGTGGCGGTCGGCGACGCCGAGCCGCCCGCAATCGATGAAGCCGCTGAAGCGCCGGCCCTCCGCCAAGAGGTTGGGCAGGCAGGCGTCGCCATGGGCGACCACCAGGTTTTCGACCGCCAGACGCCGGTCGAGGAGCAGGCGGTACAGCTCCGTGGCGCTGCGACCGCGATGGTCGTCGTCGAAGTCCGCCTCGTCCACCAGCCCGGCCTCGACCCGCTGGCGCACGGTGTCCAGGCGCCGTTCCAGGCGATGGTCGAAGGGACAGGCGGCCGGATCGAGATCGTGCAGCCGGCGCAGGGCGGCGGCCACCAGGCGCACCAGGCGCTCGGGCTCCAGCTCGCCGCGCTGCGCCAGCGCGGACAGCGTGTCCCCCGGCACTGCGCTCATCAGCAGCCATTGCCGGCCGTCGCTCTGGGTTTCGTTCAGCACCTGCGGGCAATCGATGCCGGCACCGTGCAGCCAGCGCAGGCGGGCGATTTCGGCGGGCAGCTCGGCATGTGCGGACAGCACTTCCTGCTTGACGAACAGGGTCGGCCGCCGCGCAGCCTCCAGGCGGTGGACCGTGGCCGCGGAACATCCTTCGCCCTGCCCTCGCCAGCGGTAGCCGACAAGGTAGTCGGCCCAGGTTGAGGGAGCCTGCGGCGGCATGGAGGTGGCTGCATCATGCATGGAGAAACGCTTCCTGTTCGAGTGGGAGCGCGAGTATACCCGCCCACCCGCTCAGCGACGGGACTCCCCGTCGGCCTGTCGCTGGCGGTAAGCGCTGGGGGTGAGCCCCGCGTAACGCACGAAGAAACGACTGAAGTAGGCCGGGTCCTTGAAGCCGAGCTGGTAGCAGATCTCGTTCACCGAGCCGCCGGTGAACAGCAGCAGGCGCTTGGACTCCTGCATAAGCCGTTCGTACACCAGGCGCTTCGACGGCAGGTCGGCGATGCGCCGGCAGACGTCGTTGAGGCGCGCCTCGGTGACGCCGATGCGGCTGGCGTAGAGCGACAGCGGCCAGTGCTCGGCATAGCGCTCCTCGATCAGCGCGTTGAAGCGCTGGAAGATCTGCAGGTCTTCGTGGCGCATCGGCCGCGCAGCCACCGAATTGGCCGAGAGACGCAGCAGGCTGATCATGACCAGGCGGGTCAGCGCCAGCAGCGTCTGCTGGCGGCCGGGACGGCTGGCCATCGACTCGCTGCGCAACTGCTCGAAGAGCAGCGCCAGGCGCGCCGCCTCCTCGGCCGCGCCGCCCTCCAGGTTGCCCAGCGCCACACAGGCCGGCGCCACCTGCGGGCCGGGCGCCAGGCCCGGCTCGGCCTCGGTGAGGCTCCACACCAGTTGCTGGCGCACGGTCAGCACATGGCCATCGGCGTCCGCCTCGGTGACGAAGGCGTGCGGCACGGTCGGCGGGGTGAGGAAGAACATCGGCCCCGACTCCAGGTACTGGCGCTCGTCGAGATAGACCCGCACCGCGCCGTTCTTCACGTAGTGCACCTGGAAGAAACGGTCGTGCCGGTGCGCCGGCATGTTACGGCCGAAGAATCCGGCCAGGTTGCCCAGCGCATCGTAGTGCACCTCGGCGTCGGCATAGCGCTGGTCGTAGACCTGCCCAATGTTGATGTTGGGGATCGGCTGGCGCTCTGGCATGGCGATCTTCTCTTTGTTGTTCTTCCCGGCTGCGCACGCAAGCCGTCGCGGGCATCCGTATACCGCAGACGGCGCCTCTTGCCACCTCCCCGGGACGAATGGCGCAGCAGCCGGGGTTGACGATCATTAACATGTTAAATATAACGTTAACACATTAACGAGTTTTCGCCAGGACGGCCCCTCGCCGTTCGCTTATCGCGCCAGGAGACACCACCACAATGAGCCGCGCACTGAATGACGTCGCCGCCGGCACCCTGTTCGGCGTCGCGCTGAACTACAAGGGCCTGCTCGACAGCCGCCTGCCGGAGTTCCAGCAGCCGCCCTACCAGAAGCCGCCGGTGAAGCCGGTGTTGTTCATCAAGACACCGAATACCCGCAACGAGCACGACGCCCCGGTGCTCTTCCCGCGCGGCGTCGAGCGCCTGCAACCGGGTCCGGCGCTGGGCGTGGTGATCGCTCGCGACGCCAGCCGGGTGAAGGAGGAAGAGGCCATGGCGCATGTCGCCGGCTACGTGATCGTCAACGAGTTCAGCCTGCCGGAAGACAGCTACTACCGCCCGGCGGTGAAAGCCAAGTGCCGCGACGGCTTCTGCCCGTTCGGTCCGCAACTGGTGCCGACGCAGGAGATCGCCGATCCCCATGCGCTGGAGCTGAAGCTGTACGTCAACGGCGAACTGCGCCAGCGCAACAACACCGCCAACCTGGTGCGCGACATCCCGCGGCTGATCGCCGAGATCAGCGAGTTCATGACCCTGCACGCCGGCGACGTGCTGATCACCGGCACCCCCGAAGGGCGCGTCGACGTGCATCCCGGCGACCGCGTCGAGGTCGAGATCGACGGCCTCGGCCGCCTCGCCAACAGCATCGTCGCGGAATGAGGAACCGACCATGAAACACGCACGCATCCGCTACCAGGGCCGGGTTCACCAGGTCACCGTGGAAGACGCCAACGCCGTCCGCCTGGCCGACGGCACCCTGCTCGCCGAGGACCGGGTGGAGTGGCTGCCGCCGGCCACCGGGAGCATGTTCGCCCTCGGCCTGAACTACGCCGACCATGCCGCCGAACTGTCGTTCAAGGCGCCCAGCGAACCGCTGGCGTTCATCAAGTCGCCGGGCACCTACACCGGCCACCGCCAGGTCAGCTGGCGTCCGGACAACGTCGACTACATGCACTACGAGTGCGAACTGGTGGCAGTGATCGGCAAGCCGGCGCGCAACGTCCGCCGCGAGGACGCCCTCGGCTACCTGGCCGGCTACACGGTGTGCAACGACTACGCGATCCGCGACTACCTGGAGAACTACTACCGGCCCAACCTGCGGGTGAAGAACCGCGACGCCACCACCCCGGTGGGGCCGTGGATCGTCGACGCGGCCGAGGTTCCCGAGCCGAACCGGCTGACCCTGCGCACCTGGGTCAACGGCGAGCTGCGCCAGGAAGGCAGCACCGCGGACATGATCTTCGACATTCCCTACCTGATCGAATACTTCTCCAGCTTCATGACCCTGCAGCCGGGCGACATGATCGCCACCGGCACCCCGGAAGGCCTGTCCGACGTGGTCCCCGGCGACGAAGTGGTGGTGGAGGTGGAAGGCGTCGGTCGCCTGGTCAACCGAATCGTCAGCGAGGCCGAATTCTTCCGCGCCCGCGCACAGGAGCACGCAGAATGATCAAACACTGGATCAATGGCCGCGAGGTCGAAAGCAAGGACGTCTTCGAGAACTACAACCCGGCCACCGGCGAGCTGATCGGCGAGGTCGCCAGCGGCGGCGCGGCGGAAATCGACGCGGCGGTGGCGGCGGCCCGGGAAGCCTTCCCGAAATGGGCCAATACCCCGGCCAAGGAGCGCGCGCGCCTGATGCGCCGGCTCGGCGAGCTGATCGACCGGAACGTGCCGCACCTGGCGGAACTGGAGACCCTCGACACCGGCCTGCCGATCCACCAGACGAAGAACGTGCTGATCCCGCGCGCCTCGCACAACTTCGAGTTCTTCGCCGAAGTCTGCACGCGGATGAACGGGCACAGCTATCCGGTCGACGACCAGATGCTCAACTACACCCTGTACCAGCCGGTGGGCGTCTGTGGCCTGGTCTCGCCGTGGAACGTACCGTTCATGACCGCCACCTGGAAGACCGCGCCGTGCCTGGCGCTGGGCAACACGGCGGTGCTGAAGATGTCCGAGCTGTCGCCGCTGACCGCCAACGAGCTGGGCCGCCTGGTGCACGAGGCGGGCATTCCGCCGGGGGTGTTCAACGTGGTCCAGGGCTACGGCGCCAGCGCCGGTGACGCGCTGGTCCGCCACCGCGACGTGCGCGCGGTGTCCTTCACCGGCGGCACCGCCACCGGGCGACGAATCATGGAGGCGGCCGGGATCAAGAAGTACTCGATGGAGCTGGGCGGCAAGTCGCCGGTGCTGGTCTTCGAGGACGCCGACCTCGAGCGGGCGCTGGACGCCGCGCTGTTCACCATCTTCTCGCTGAACGGCGAACGCTGCACCGCCGGCAGTCGCATCTTCGTCCAGGAAAGCGTCTACCCGCAGTTCGTCGCCGAGTTCGCCGCGCGCGCCAGGCGCCTGATCGTCGGCGATCCGCAGGACCCGAAGACCCAGGTCGGCTCGATGATCACCCAGGCCCACTACGACAAGGTCACCGGCTACATCCGCATCGGCCTCGAGGAAGGCGCCACCCTGGTGGCCGGCGGCCTGGAGCGTCCGGCCGGCCTGCCGGCGCACCTGAGCAAGGGGCAGTTCATCCAGCCCACGGTGTTCGCCGACGTGGACAACCGCATGCGCATCGCCCAGGAGGAGATCTTCGGCCCGGTGGTCTGCCTGATCCCGTTCAAGGACGAAGCCGAGGCGCTGCGCCTGGCCAACGACGTGGAATACGGCCTGGCCTCCTACATCTGGACCCAGGACATCGGCAAGGCCCATCGCCTGGCACGCGGCATCGAGGCCGGGATGGTCTTCATCAACAGCCAGAACGTGCGCGACCTGCGCCAGCCGTTCGGCGGGGTGAAGGCCTCGGGCACCGGACGCGAAGGCGGGGAATACAGCTTCGAGGTATTCGCCGAGATCAAGAACGTGTGTATATCCATGGGCAGCCATCACATCCCCCGCTGGGGCGTGTAGGGCGCGCTCGTGCAGAGCGGCCGCCCGAGGCCGCCAGCAGCGCCGGCGTGCAGACACAATCAGAAGAATCCGGGCGAGCCGCCAACGGCCGCGCCCGCTGCCAGGCCCAACGGGCCACCAGGAGAATCGTCATGGGCAAAGTCGCTCTGGCTGCCAAGATCACCCACGTACCCTCGCTGTACCTGTCCGAGCTGCCCGGCCCGCGCCACGGCTGCCGCCAGCCGGCGATCGACGGGCACCGCGAGATCGGCCGGCGCTGCCGCGAACTGGGGGTCGACACCATCGTGGTGTTCGACACCCACTGGCTGGTCAACGCCGGCTACCACATCAACTGCGCGCCGCACTTCGAGGGGCTCTACACCAGCAACGAGCTGCCGCACTTCATCGCCAACATGGAGTACGGCTTCCCCGGCAACCCGGAGCTGGGCCGCATCCTCGCCGAGGGCTGCAACGCGCTCGGCGTGGAGACCCTGGCCCACGACGCCACCACCCTCGGCCCGGAGTACGGCACCCTGGTACCGATGCGCTACATGAACCAGGACCGCCACTTCAAGGTGGTCTCGGTCTCCGCCCTGTGCACCGTGCATTACCTGAACGACAGCGCGCGCCTGGGCTGGGCCATGCGCAAGGCGGTGGAAGAGCACTACGACGGCACGGTGGCGTTCCTCGCCAGCGGCTCACTGTCCCACCGCTTCGCCCAGAACGGCCAGGCGCCGGACTTCTCCGACCGCATCTGGAGCCCGTTCCTCGAGGTCCTCGACCATGAAGTCGTGCAGATGTGGCAGGAAGGCCGCTGGGCGGAATTCTGCGGGATGCTCCCGGAGTACGCCTCCAAGGGCCATGGCGAAGGCTTCATGCACGACACCGCGATGCTCCTCGGTGCCCTCGGCTGGTCGGCCTACGACGGCAAGGCGGAGGTGGTGACGCCCTACTTCGGCTCCTCCGGCACCGGGCAGATCAACGCGGTATTCCCGGTCACCGCCCAGGACGGCTCGGCGATTCCCGCCGCCCAAGCCGGCAACCCGGCCGGCGCCAGTTGCGCCAGCCGCCTCTGAGGACGCCACCATGCCGCACTTCATCGCCGAATACACCGACAACATCGAAGCCGAAGCCGACCTGCCCGGCCTGTTCGAGAAGGTCCATGCCTGCCTTGGCGCCAGCGGCGTTTTCCCGCTCGGCGGCATCCGCAGCCGCGGCGTGCGCCTGGACACCTGGCGCATGGCCGACGGCAAGCACGACTACGCCTTCGTCCACATGACCCTGAAAGTCGGCGCCGGTCGCGACCTGGAGACTCGCCGGCAAGTCGCCGAGGCACTTTTCGAGGTGATCACCGCGCACTTCGCCGAGCTCCAGGCGCGACGCCTGCTGGCGCTGTCCTTCGAACTCACCGAACTGGACGCGGAGCTGAACTACAAGCGCAACAACGTGCATGAATTCCTGAACAACCCGGCGGACTGACCGGCCCGCCATAACGCTGCACTCACCCAGCTCGCCTCCCGGCCACCGACAGGTCGCCGGGACGTCCGGGCGCTCACAAAAAGTACAAGATCATGAGCACAGCCAGCACCCTGAACAGCACCACCCTGCCTCTCAGCGACAGCACCCACGACCGCGTCACCTGGCGGCTGATGCCGCTGCTGCTGGTGTGCTACGTCTTCGCCCATCTGGACCGCATCAACATCGGTTTCGCCAAATTGCAGATGAGCGCCGACCTGCACTTCAGCGACACCGTCTACGGTCTCGGCGCCGGGCTATTCTTCATCGCCTATGCGCTGTTCGGCCTGCCCAGCAACCTGATGCTGGAACGGATCGGCCCGCGCCGCTGGATCGCCTGCCTGATGCTGGTCTGGGGCTGTCTCTCCACCGCCATGCTGCTGGTGGAGACCGCGCGCGGCTTCTACCTGCTGCGCTTTCTCCTGGGGGTCGCCGAGGCCGGCTTCTTCCCCGGTATCCTGGTCTACCTGAACCGTTGGTTCCCGGCGCGCCGACGCGGGCAGATCACCGCCCTGTTCGCCATCGCCGTGCCCATGGCCGGGGTGATCGGCGGACCGCTTTCGGGCTGGATCCTAGAAGGCTTCCATGACGCCCTCGGACTGCGCGGCTGGCAGTGGATGTTCCTGATCGAAGGCCTGCCGGTTGTGTTGCTCGGCGTGGTGGTCTGGTGCTCGCTGCCGGAAAGCTTCGAACGGGTGACGTGGCTCAGCGACGAACAGAAGCACCTGCTGCGCGAGGAACTGGCCGGCGAGGAGCAGCGCAAGACCATCACCTCCTTCTCCGGCATCTTCAGCAATCCGCAGGTGTGGCTGCTGGTGGCGATCTATTTCGCGGTGATGCTGGCGGTGAACACCATCGCGTTCTGGATGCCGAGCCTGATCCACGGCGCCGGCATCGCCCAGGACAGCCGCATCGGCATGCTCAGCGCGGTGCCCTATCTCGCCGGCTGCGCCTTCATGATCTTCATCGGCCGTTCCTCCGACCGCCTGCGCGAGCGCCGCTGGCACCTCGGCATTCCGTTGCTGATGGCCGCCGCCGGGCTCAGCCTGGCGGCCCTGGCGCCGACCAGCGCCTGGCTGGTGATGGGCGGCCTGGTGATCGCCGGGATGGGCGCCAGCGCCGCCCTGCCGATGTTCTGGCAACTGCCGCCGGCCTTCCTTTCCAGCACCACCCTGGCCGCCGGAATCGCCCTGATCAGTTCCTTCGGCAGCATCGCCGCCTTCCTCGCGCCCTACCTGATCGGCTGGATGCGCGACACCACCCAGAGCGCCAGCCTGGCCCTGTACCTGCTGGCCATCCTCATCGCCCTCGGCGCCGGCCTGGTCCTGCGGACCCCCGCCGCCGTGGTCAACCCACGCTGAACCGAGAGACCCCGACCATGCTCGATCCCCGTCTGATCCAGGAAGCCGCCAACCGCCTCGACGCCGCCGAACGCTCGCGCCAGCAGGTAAGGCAGTTCTCCCTCGACTACCCGGACATCGCCATCGAGGACGCCTACGCCATCCAGCGCGCCTGGGTCGAGCGCAAGATCGCCGACGGGCGCGTGCTCAAGGGCCACAAGATCGGCCTGACCTCGCGCGCCATGCAGGTCTCGTCGAACATCAGCGAACCGGACTACGGCGCCTTGCTCGACGACATGTTCTTCGAGGAAGGCAGCGACATCCCCTTCCAGCGCTTCATCGTGCCGCGGGTCGAGGTGGAGCTGGCGTTCATCCTCGGCAAGCCGCTGAAGGGACCGGGCTGCACCCTGTTCGACGTGCTCGAGGCCACCGAGTGGGTGATCCCGGCGCTGGAGATCATCGATGCGCGCATCCAGCAGGTCGACCCGCAAACGAAAGTCACGCGCAAGGTCTTCGACACCATCTCCGACAACGCCGCCAACGCCGGCGTGGTGATGGGCGGCCGGGCCGTGCGGCCAGGCGATATCGACCTGCGGCGGGTACCGGCGATCCTCTACCGCAATGGCGTGATCGAGGAGTCTGGCGTCTCCGCCGCGGTGCTCAACCACCCGGCCAAGGGCGTCGCCTGGCTGGCCAACAAGCTGGCGCCCTACGGCGTCTGCCTGGAGGCCGGCCAGGTGATCCTCGGCGGCTCCTTCACCCGCCCGGTGGCGGCCGCGCCGGGGGACACCTTCCACGTCGACTACGATCTGCTCGGCAGCATCTCCTGCCGTTTCGTCTGAGGAGGTATTTCCATGGACCTGCCCGTCAATCGCTTCAAGCAACGCCTGCGCAGCGGCGAGGCGCAGATCGGCCTGTGGCTCGGCCTGGCCGATCCCTACTGCGCGGAGCTGGCCGCCAACGCCGGCTTCGACTGGCTGCTGCTGGACGGCGAGCACGCGCCCAACGACCTGCGCAGCCTGCTCGGCCAGTTGCAGGCGCTGGCGCCCTACCCCGGCCAGCCGGTGATTCGCCCGGTGCAGGGCGACACCGCGCTGATCAAGCAATTGCTCGACATCGGCGCACAGACCCTGCTGGTACCGATGGTCGACAGCGCCGCCCAGGCCGAAGGCCTGGTGCGCGCCGTGCGCTATCCGCCGGCGGGCGTGCGCGGGGTCGGCAGTGCGCTGGCCCGGGCTTCGCGCTGGAACAGCGTGGCGGAATACCTGGACCACGCCGACGAGCAGATGTGCCTGCTGGTCCAGGTGGAAAACCTGGAGGGCCTGGCCAACCTCGACGCGATCGCCGCCGTCGAGGGCGTCGACGGCGTGTTCATCGGTCCGGCCGATCTCAGCGCAGCCATGGGCCATCGCGGCAATCCCGGCCATCCCGAGGTGCAGGCGGCCATCGAGGACGCCATCCGCCGCATCCGCGCGGCCGGCAAGGCCGCCGGCATCCTCTCCGCCGACGAGGCGCTGGCGCGGCGCTACCTGGAGCTGGGCTGCGCGTTCGTCGCGGTGGGCGTGGACACCAGCCTGCTGATGCGTTCGCTGCGCGAGCTGGCGGGGCGCTTCAAGGGCGGCGCGCCGGCGCCGTCCGCCAGTTCCTCGGTCTACGGCTGAGGGGCGCGCCCCGCTCCCGCAGCGGGAGAGGGGCCAGGTCGGCGTTGCGGCAGGTATCGGCGTCGGTCCGGGGGCGTATGCCTAGCGTCGGCGGAACAATGGTCGCGGCTCGATCGCCGAGCGGCCGTAGAGCACGCTCAAGCCCGCCAGCCCCTTGAGCGCATCCTCGACGTTCTTGTCCTCGCGCACCGCGAAGGCATCGAAGCCGCACTGGCGCATATGGCTGAGCTGGTCGCGCAACACGTCGCCCACGGCGCGCAACTCGCCGCTCCAGCCCAGGCGCACGCGCAGCAGGTAGGCCAGGCTGTAGCCACGGCCGTCGCGGAAGCTGGGGAAGTCGACGGCGATCAGCGGCAGCTCGGCGAAGTGCGGCAGCAAGGCTTCCACCTCATCGTCCGGCGCCAGCCAGGGCGCGGCGGCTCCGGCCTCGCCGCGGCGCTCCAGCCAGGCCGCCAGAGGCAGCAGCAACGGCCCCGGCGGCAGCGCGTCGGGCAACTCGCGCAGGAGTTGCCAGGGATCGTCGCGGCAGACCTCGGCGACGCCATCGCGCAAACGGATCAGGTTGTTCATGCCGGTTCCTCCATCCTGGCGTAGACCCGGGCCTTGAACGGCTCCAGGCCGACCCGGTTGAAGGTGTCAATGAAACGTTCCGGGCCGACCCGCAGGTCGGTGAAGGTTTCGACGATCCGCTCGATCACCGCCGGCACCTCGGCAGCGCTGAACGATGGCCCGATCACCTTGCCCAGCGCGCTGTCCTTGCCCTGGGCGCCGCCGAGGGTGACCTGGTACCACTCGCTGCCGTTCTTGTCGACGCCGAGGATGCCGATGTTGCCGATGTGGTGGTGGCCGCAGGCGTTCATGCAGCCGGAGATGTTCAGGCTCAGCTCGCCGATGTCGTGCAGGTGGTCGAGGTCCTCGAAGCGCTGCTGGATGCCCTGGGCGATGGGGATCGACTTGGCGTTGGCCAGCGCGCAGTAGTCGCCGCCGGGACAAGCGATGATGTCGCTGAGCAGGCCCTGGTTAGGCGTGCCGAGGCCGGCTGCGCAGGCCTCGCGCCACAGCGCGTGGAGGTTCTCCAGGCGCACGTCGGGGAGCACCAGGTTCTGTTCGTGGGCCACGCGGATCTCGCCGAAACCGTAGCGCTCGGCCCAGTCGGCGACGCGTTCCATCTGCTCCGCGGTGACGTCGCCCGGCGGCGCGCTGGCGCCGGGCTTGGTCGACAGCACCACCGAGGCGTAACCCGGCACCTTGTGCGCCTGGACGTTGCGCGAGGCCCAGCGGGCGAAGGCCGGATCGACCGCACGGGCGCTGCCGTAGGCCAGCTCGCCGCCGGCCGGCGGCAGGTAGCGCGGCAATACGAAGCGTTCGGCGACCCGCTGGCACTCCTCGGCAGTCAGTTGTGCCGGGCCGTCGCGCAGGTGCTGCCACTCTTCCTCCACCTCGCGGGCGAAAGCCTCGATGCCCAGCGCCTTGACCAGGATCTTGATCCGCGCCTTGTACTTGTTGTCGCGCCGGCCGTAGCGGTTGTAGACCCGCAGGATCGCCTCGACGTAGGACAACAGGTGCTGCCAGGGCAGGTCGTCGCGGATCACCTGGCCGAGCATCGGCGTGCGTCCCAGGCCGCCGCCGACCAGGACCCGCAGGCGCAACTCGCCGGCGTCGGGGTGGCGGTAAAGGTACAGGCCGATGTCGTGCATCTGCACCGCGGCGCGGTCTTCCACCGCCGAACTGAGGGCGATCTTGAACTTGCGCGGGAGGAACAGGAACTCCGGGTTCACCGTCGACCACTGGCGCAGGATCTCGGCCAGCGGCCGGGGGTCGGTCCATTCGTCCGCGGCGACCCCGGCGAAGGCTTCGGTGGTGATGTTGCGCACGCAGTTGCCGGAGGTCTGGATCGCATGCATCTGCGCGCCGGCGAGGTGTTCGAGGATATCGCCGACCTGCTCCAGTTCGATCCAGTTGAACTGGATGTTCTGCCGCGTGGTGAAGTGCCCGTAGCCGCGGTCGTAGTGCCGGGCGACATGCGCCAGCGCGCGCAGTTGCGGCGACGAGAGGGTGCCGTAGGGAATCGCCACGCGCAGCATGTAGGCGTGCTTCTGCAGGTACAGGCCGTTCTGCAGGCGCAGCGGGAGGAACTCCTCCTCGCTCAGTTCGCCGTCGAGGCGGCGGGCGATCTGGTCGCGGAACTGCGCCACCCGCTCGCTCACCAGCGCCTGGTCGTATTCGTCGTACTGGTACATCGCAAAGCCCTCATCGACAGGGTTTCTCCACCGATGACGGGCAGGGTGGGTGGCGAAGAAACCGGGGACCGGCTGCGCCCCTGTTTCTGGCGACAGGATGGGCCGGTGTTCACTGGCACCCACTATCGCCCGCGTACAGACAGCGAAACAGCGGCAGATTCCGCCGAAAAAAACACATCAGATGGCCGACGACGGCGAATTCGCGCCGCCTGCGACCGGTTGCCACGGGGTGCATATCTGTACTGCCGGAGGACGCCCGGTAACCCGCGGCAATGCTGGGCCGCTGCTTTCCGGAGGCATCTGATATGGTTTTTCCCGCTCGATCTGCCGCTGTTTCGCCCATCAGCCGGTTCCTATAGTCGCAACCGCCTCTCCAGCCTGATGGGCCTACGAAAAATGAGCGAAAGAATTCCCGCTATCCAGGTCGAGCCCGCCGTACCGGCCGCTCCGTCGAAACAGCCGCCCGCGCCCGGCAAGCTGCCGTCGGCGGTGAACGGCCCGATCTACACCCGCAGCTTCACCGGTCTGTTCCGCAACTTCCGCCGCCTCGGCGGCGGCCTGCTGTTCCTGCTGTTCTTCGGCACCCTGTGGCTGAACTGGAACGGCCGCCAGGCGGTGCTCTGGGACCTGCCCGAGCGCAAGTTCTACATTTTCGGCGCGACCTTCTGGCCGCAGGACTTCATCCTGCTCTCGGCGCTGCTGATCATCGCCGCCTTCGGCCTGTTCTTCATCACCGTGTTCGCCGGCCGCGTCTGGTGCGGCTATACCTGCCCGCAGAGCGTATGGACCTGGGTGTTCATGTGGTGCGAGAAGGTCACCGAGGGCGACCGCAACGCGCGGATCAAGCTCGACCAGGGTCCGGCGAGCGCCGCCAAGCTCTTGCGCAAGACGGCCAAGCACGCGCTATGGCTGGGTGTGAGCCTGGTCACGGCGGTCACCTTCATCGGCTACTTCACTCCGGTGCGACCGCTGGTGGCCGACCTGTTCAGCTTCCAGCTGGACCTGGAAAGCCTGTTCTGGGTGCTGTTCTTCACCGCCGCCACCTATGTCAACGCCGGCTGGCTGCGCGAGCAGGTGTGCATCCACATGTGTCCCTACTCGCGCTTCCAGAGCGTGATGTTCGACAAGGACACCCTGATCGTGTCCTACGACGCCGCCCGCGGCGAGTCCCGCGGCGCCCGCAAGAAAGGCAGCGATCCGCGCGCCCAGGGGCTTGGCGACTGCATCGATTGCCAGCAGTGCGTGCAGGTCTGCCCCACCGGCATCGACATCCGCGACGGCCTGCAGATCGCCTGCATCGGCTGCGCCGCCTGCGTCGACGCCTGCGACTCGATCATGGACAAGATGGGCTATGAACGCGGCCTGGTGCGCTACACCTCGGAACGCGCCCTGGAAGGTGGCCAGACCCGTTTCCTGCGTCCACGCCTGGTCGGCTACGCGGCGGTGATGCTGGCGATGATCGGCGCCTTCGTCGTCGCCCTGGATGCCCGCCCGCTGGCCTCGCTGGACGTGACCCGCGACCGTGGGCTGTTCCGCGAGAACGCCGCCGGGCAGATCGAGAACATCTACACCCTCAAGGTCATCAACAAGACCCAGCAGCCGCAGCGCTATCGCCTGCAACTCGACGACGCACCGGAGTTCCGCCTGCAGGGCGAGCACACCCTGAGCCTGAAGCCCGGCGAGATCCTCGACTTCCCGGTGTCGGTGGCCTCTACCGCCGAACGCGCCAGGGCCGGCTCGCAACCGCTGGCGTTCAGCCTGCGCGGCATCGACGACCCGAGCCTGGCGGTCGGCAGCACCAGCACCTTCGTTTCGCCGGCGCGCTGAGGAGGCCGCGATGAGGCATGACAACACGGTCCCGGCGCGCATAGAGTGGGCGCCAGCGGCCGTGCCCACGGCCAGCCAGGACAGCGGCCAGGACAAGATGAAGCGCTACGAGAAATTCGCCGACGAGATTGCCGAGCTGATCCGCACCGGCGTCCTCGCCCCCGGGCAGAAGGTGCCCTCGGTACGGCACGCCAGCCGTACCTACGGGGTCAGCGCTTCCACCGTGTTCCAGGCCTACTACCTGCTGGAAAGCCGTGGGCTGATCATGGCCCGCGCACGCTCCGGCTACTTCGTCTGCCAGCACGTGCAGCGGCCGCTGCCGGAACCGGAGATCAGCCCGCGCCAGGCCGACGCCACCGAGGTCGACGTCAGCGAGCTGGTGTTCTCCGTACTCAGTTCGATCAAGGACCCGGACACCGTGCCCTTCGGCTCGGCGTTCCCCAGTCCGCAACTGTTTCCCCTGCCGCGCCTGGCGCGCTCGATGGCCCACGCGGTGCGCGACATGGACCCGCAGTCGGTGGTCGCCGACATGACGCCGGGCAACCATGGCCTGCGCCGGCAGATCGCCCTGCGCTACATGGTCGGCGGCCTGCTGCTGCCGGTGGAAGAACTGGTCATCAGCAACGGCGCGCTGGAGGCACTCAACCTCTGCCTGCAGGTGGTCACCCGTCCCGGCGACCTGGTGGCCATCGAGGCGCCGGCGTTCTACGCCACCCTGCAGGTGCTGGAACGGTTGAAGCTGAAGGCGGTGGAAATCCCCGTGCATCCGCGCGAAGGCATCGACCTGGAAGTGCTCGCCGACAGCCTGGAGCGCCTGCCGATCAAGGCCTGCTGGTTCATGAGCAACTTCCAGAACCCGATGGGCGCGAGCATGGACGACGAGAAGAAACGCGCCCTCGCCGAGCTGCTGGCGCGCCACCAGGTGCCGATGATCGAGGACGACGTGTACGCCGAACTGTACTTCGGCCAGCAGGCGCCGAAACCGGTCAAGGCCTACGACCAGGAAGGCCTGGTGATGCACTGCAGTTCCTTCTCCAAGAGCCTGGCGCCGGGCTACCGGGTCGGCTGGGTGGCCGGCGGACGCTACGCCGAGCAGATCGAGCGACTGAAGCTGATGACCAGCCTGTCGGCGTCGATCCCGGCCCAGGCGGCCATCGCCGACTATCTCCAGCACGGCGGCTACGACCGCCACCTGCGCAAGCTGCGCTACGCCCTGGAGACCCAGCAGAACGCCATGCTCGCGGCGGTGGCGCGTTACTTCCCCGAGCAGACCCGGGTCAGCCGTCCCAGCGGCGGCTACTTCCTCTGGCTGGAGTTGCCCGAGGCGGTCGACTCGCTGCGCCTGTTCCAACTGGCCCTGGCCCAGGGCATCAGCCTCGCCCCGGGGCCGATCTTCTCCGCCACCCGCCGCTTCGCCCATTGCGCCCGGCTCAACTACGGGCACCCGTGGAGCGCGCGGCAGGAGAAGGCGATGGAGACCCTCGGGCGGATCGCCCAGTCGCTGGCGGGATGACGCCCCGCAGACGGAAAGCCACTCCGGAGTAAGGCGGATAACCGCGCGCGGTCATCCGCCATGATCGGCTCGCGTCCCCCATCCCGGTATGCGCCGCTGCCCTGCGCGAACGCCTTCCCCTGCCCCATCTGATACCCAAATTCCATATCGACCTGAAGCTGTTTTACCCCCGCCTCAGCCCTTAGATTGCAGGCTCCGGCTGGCGCCCCGTCACCCCCCTCGACGGCGGTCGCCGGCTGTTCATTTCTTTCGGGACTGTACAGATGAACAAAGCAACGACGGAACCTGCCTACAACTACAAGGTGGTTCGCCAGTTCGCCATCATGACCGTGGTATGGGGCGTGATCGGCATGGGGTTGGGCGTACTGATCGCCTCGCAACTGGTCTGGCCCCAGATGAACTTCGACCTGCCCTGGACCAGCTTCGGCCGCCTGCGGCCGCTGCATACCAACCTGGTGATCTTCGCCTTCGGCGGCTGCGCGCTGTTCGCCACCAGCTACTACACGGTGCAGCGCACCTGCCAGGTACGCCTGTTCTCCGACACCCTGGCCGCCTTCACCTTCTGGGGCTGGCAGGCGGTGGCGGTGATCCTGCTGGTCAGCCTGCCGCTGGGCAACACCACCACCAAGGAATACGCCGAGATCGAGTTCACCGGCGCGATCTGGCTGGCGATCGTCTGGGTCGCCTACGCGGTGGTGTTCTTCGGCACCCTGATCAAGCGCAAGGTCAAGCACATCTATGTCGGCAACTGGTTCTTCGGCTCGTTCATCCTGACCACCGCGATGCTGCACATCGTCAACCACATGTCGCTGCCGGTGAGCTGGTTCAAGTCCTACTCGATGTACTCCGGCGCCACCGATGCCATGGTCCAGTGGTGGTACGGGCACAACGCCGTAGGCTTCTTCCTGACCACCGGCTTCCTCGGCATGATGTACTACTTCGTGCCCAAGCAGGCCGGGCGCCCGGTCTACTCCTACCGGCTGTCCATCGTCCACTTCTGGGCGCTGATCACCCTGTACATCTGGGCCGGCCCGCACCACCTGCACTA